>CAIYGQ010000174.1 GCA_903925745.1 uncultured Actinomycetes bacterium
GAGTGGGCCGCGGGCCACCCCGGCGTGGGGTCCGGGCGCGCCCGGACCCGACGCCGGACCAGCAGCGAGCACCCGGAGGTGCCTCCGGACCGACGGGGCGCCGGCGGGTGCGGCGTCACGGACCACCGTGTCGTAGGCCGAGGACAGGGCCGGTACGGCCAGGCCGTCGCAGCCCGTGAGCGCGTCGCTGGCCGAGGCCTCGTCCAATGACCCGACCAGCGCCCGCCACGCCGGGAGCGCCTCGGCGGTGACGAGATCCTCGACTGGGAACTCCCGGAGCACCGGCAGGCGGTCACGCCCGATCGCTGCTGCAGCGATCCGGTCCCGGATCCGGTCGGCCAGAGCCACCACCAGTCGGTCGTCGGCGGTCCGGGCCAGGACCCCTCCGAGGGCGACGGCCAGCGCCTCCTCGGCCCACACGATCCGGCCCAGGCGACGCGACTGGACCTCGAGGGATCCGGGGAACGACCCGCTGGTCACCGGCCCGCCCCCGGACGGGGCCGATACCGGTTCGTGATGGGCAGCCGGCGGTCGCGGCCGAAGGCCTTCTCCGAGATGCGGATCCCGGGCGGCGACTGCCGCCGCTTGTACTCGGCGGTGTCGACGAGCGACGCGATCCGCCGCACCAGTTCGGTGTCATGACCCACCTCGATCAGCTCCTCGACGGTCGCGTCGCCGTCGACGTAGGCCGCGATCAGCGGGTCGAGCACCTCGTAGGGCGGCAGGCTCTGCTGGTCGTGCTGGTCCTCGCGCAACTCAGCAGACGGCAGCTTCTCCAGGATCGAGACAGGGATCACCGGCCCGTCGGGGCGGGCGTTGCGCCAGTGGCACAGCTCGTAGACCAGCAGCTTCGGCACGTCCTTGATCACGGCGAGCCCACCCGCCGTGTCGCCGTAGAGGGTCGAGTACCCGACGGCCGTCTCGCTCTTGTTGCCGGTGGTCAGCACCAGCCAGCCGAACTTGTTCGACAGCGCCATCAGGATCACACCCCGGATCCGCGACTGGAGGTTCTCCTCGGTCAGGTCCGTCGGCAGGTCGCCGAAGCTGGGGGCGAGCATGTCGAGGAACGCCTGGTGGGCCGGTTCGATTGGGACGCTGCGGGCGTCGACACCCAGGTTGGTCGCCAGCTGCATCGCGTCGCTCACCGAGTGGTCCGAGGAGAACCTGGACGGCATCAGGACCACGTGGACCGCCTCGGGGCCGAGCGCGTCAGCGGCGATGGCCGCGACGAGCGCCGAGTCGACCCCGCCCGACAGACCGAGCGTCACCTCGGAGAACCCGTTCTTGCGGACGTAGTCGCGCACTCCCAGGCAGAGCGCGGCCCACACCTCGGCGGGACCTTCCGGTGAGCCGGCCACCACCGGCGCGTCGACCGGCCGTCGCCCTGCGGCGGGACCGGCGGTGACGGCGACGACGGCGCGAGTCGGCCCGTCGGCGGGGCGGTCCGGGACCGGAACGTCGACGACCTGTTCGTCGGGTTCGAAACGGGCCAGTCGGGCCCGTACGGATCCGTCGGGGTCGACCACCACCGAGCCGCCGTCGAAGATCAGGTCGTCCTGGCCGCTGATGAGGTTCACGTAGACGACCGGGACCCCGCACTCGGCCACGCGACGGCGGAGCATCGCCTCGCGGACATCCTGCTTGTCGACGTGGAACGGAGACGCGTTCAGGTTCAACACGACCTCCGCCCCGGAGGAGCAGGCCGCTGCGACCGGGCCGTCGTCCAGCCAGACGTCCTCGCACACGGTCACCGCGCAACGCACGCCGGCGAAGGAGAACAACGGCTGGTCGGGCGGCCCAGGGTCGAAGTAGCGGGGCTCGTCGAACACTGCGTAGTTGGGCAGCGCCTGCTTCCGGTAGCTGCCGACGAGCCGGCCGTCGTGGAGCACCGCTGCGGCGTTCCACGGTCCGTCGAGGGGGTCGTGCGGATTCGCGCCGCGGCGACGATGACCCTCGACCCAACCGACGACCGCGGCGCAGTGGCCGGTCACCAGCGCCGCGAGCCGGTGCAGGGCCTGCTGCTGGTCGTCGACGAACCCGGGCTTCAACAACAGGTCCTCGGGTGGGTACCCGGAGACGGCCAGTTCGGGGACGACCAGGACGTCGGCCCCGGCGGCCTCGGCCCGGGCGTGGGCCGCGGCGACCTGCTCGACGTTCTCGTCGAGTGCCCCGACCGTCAGGTCGAGCTGCGCCAGGGCCACCCGGAGCGTCGCCACGGCGTCAGGCTAGGTGGTGGCCCCACGACCCCGGTGACGAACCCGCCGGGCCTCCCCACCGGAATCCGAGAGGCGAGCGGTCCGGTGGTCCTAGAGTCCGGGCATCGGGCGAAGCGGCGAGCGAGGAGCGACACCCATGACCACCCCACGATCACTCGTCCGTCTGGGCGCCGTCGCCGGGCTCACCGCGGCGATGATGCTGGTCGGCTGCGGCTCCGACTCCGAACAGTCGAAGGAGTCGACCACGACGACGACCACCGCGTCCCCGACCACGACGGTGGCCGAGGGCGGAGCCGGGGGCGCCACCGACTCCAGCGGTGGCGGCGGTTCCGGCGGCGGATCATCCAGCAGTGGCGGGTCCTCGGGCGGCGGCTCGTCCAGCGGCGTGTCCATCGAGAAGTACAGCGTGCCGTCGAGCGTCGACTGCTCGGGTGATGACCCGCAGGTCCCGCTCACCTGGTCGGTCCCGAACGCCGACCGTGTCACGATCTCGGTGGACGGCCCGGGCATCTACGCCGAGTACGGGCCGACCGGCCAGACCTCGATCCTGTTCCCGTGCCCCGGCCCGCACACCTACATGATCACCGGCTCCGGGCCCGGCGGCGTCACGGAGACCAGGACCGTCACCGTCACGTCGAAGAACCAGCCGACGACCACCGCAGCCTCCGGCACGTCGTCGATGACGGACGACGGGAACGCGAACTCGGGCAGCGGCTCGGGCTCGGGTTCGGGCTCGGGCTCGGGCAGCGGCTCGGGCTCGGGCAGCGGCTCGGGCTCGGGCAGCGGCTCGGGCTCGAACGGCAACTGAGCGATCGGCCCGGCACGCCGGGCCACGACCCGGGCGCGACCGTGGGGACCCCGGAGGGCCCCCACGGATCGACGTGCCTCGGAGGAATCAGCTGGCAGCCGAGCAGACCGTCTCGGTGATGAGCCGGGCGACCACGTACGGATCGCAGTTGGCGTTCGGCCGACGATCCTCGATGTAGCCCTTCTGGTCCTGGGCGACCTGCCACGGGATCCGGATCGAGGCGCCGCGGTCCGACACCCCGTAACGGAACTGCGAGTAGTGGGCGGTCTCGTGCAGACCGGTGAGCCGGTCCTCGTAGCCGTGGCCGTACCCGGCCAGGTGCTCCTCGACCTTGCCCTCGCCGCCGATGGCCTCGCACGCCGCGATGACCGCGTCGTAGGACTCGCGCATCTGCTTGGTCGAGAAGTTCGTGTGACAGCCGGCTCCGTTCCAGTCACCCTTGATGGGCTTGGCGGAGATGGAGGCGTTCACGCCGAAGTCCTCGGCGATGCGGTAGAGCAGGTAGCGCGCGATCCACATCTGGTCGCCGACCTCGAGCGTTCCGGCCGGGCCGATCTGGTACTCCCACTGACCGAGCATCACCTCGGCGTTCGTGCCCGAGATCTTGAGGCCCGCCTCGATGCAGGCCGTCGTGTGGGCCTCGACGATGTCGCGGCCGGCGATCTCCACAGCACCGACGCCGCAGTAGTAGGGGCCCTGCGGGGCCGGGTAGTAGTAGCCCTCGCTGGGCCAACCGAGCGGACGACCCTCCTTGAAGAAGGTGTACTCCTGCTCCATCCCGAACCACGGCTCGAACGACTCGTACTTCTCGGCGACGGCCTGGCAGGCCGCACGGGTGTTGGTCGGGTGGGGCTCCATCGTCTCGGGGAGCAGCACCTCGTTGAGCACCAGGATGTCGTTGCCGCCACGGATGGGGTCGGGACAGGTGAACACCGGGCGCAGCACGCAGTCGGAGTTCTCTCCGGGCGCCTGGTTGGTCGACGATCCGTCGAAGCCCCAGATGCCGGGCTCCGCGCCGTCGTCGAGGATCTTGGTCTTGGAACGGATCAGCGGCACGGGTTCGGTCCCGTCGATCCAGATGTACTCAGCCCGATACGCCACGGGATCTCCTACTCGTCGTCGTCGCCCCACCGTTGCGATGGGGCTGGCCCGATACTTGCACCACCGGACGGGCAGCCCGGAAACGAGGTTCCCGGCCGGTGGATCGAGAGCGTGTCCGAGGGCGTTTTCCCGGTCGTTGCCCGACTGTGAACGCTGTGTGAACTGGACGCCGGGCCCTTCCGGGCGCCCGCGGAGGGCTGGTACACCCTCGTCGTCGGAGGGGGCCCGGCCCGTGGAGCCCACTCGGCGCCGGCAGTACCGTGAACGAGAGAGCGAAGTGAACGAATGGACGAGGCGATGAACTTCGGTGAGTTCGACGATGCGACCGCCGGCCACCAGCGCGACTACGTGCTGCGGACCGTCGAGGAACGCCGGGTCCGGATGGTCCGGTTGTGGTTCACCGACGTGCTCGGCCAGTTGAAGTCGGTCGCCATCTCACCGGTGGAACTCGACGCCGCCTTCGAGGAGGGCGTGCAGTTCGACGGCTCCGCCATCGACGGGTTCAGCCGCGTCCAGGAGAGCGACGTCCTGGCCTTCCCCGACCCGAACTCGTTCCAGCTGATGACCGGTGGCGGCGACGACGTCACCGCCCGGATCTACTGCGACATCGCCGAGCTGGACGGCACACCGTTCCAGGGCGACCCTCGACAGGTCCTCCGTCGCAACCTGCAACGCGCCGCCGAGGCCGGGTTCGAGTTCATGTGCGCACCCGAGGTCGAGTACTTCTACCTCGGATCCGACGACCCGGCGGTGGCACCGCAGCCGCTCGACCAGGCCAGCTACTTCGACCTGACGACGCTGGACGAGACCTCGGACATCCGCCGGCGGACGATCCAGCGGCTCGAGTCCAGCGGGATCCCGGTCGAGTACTCCTTCCACGAGGACGCACCGTCGCAGCACGAGATCGACCTGCGCTACACCGACGCACTCGGCATGGCCGACAACGTCATGGCGATGCGGATGATCGTCCGTGAGGTGGCCGTCGCATCCGGAGTGCACGCCACGTTCATGCCGAAGCCCATGGAGGGCGTCCAGGGGTCGGGCATGCACACGCACCTGTCGTTGTGGCAGGGGGACACGAACGCCTTCTACGACGCCGAGGCCGAGTACGGGTTGTCGAAGGTGGCGCGTGCCTTCATCGCCGGTGTGCTCGCGCACGCCGGCGAGATCACTGCGGTCACCAACCAGCTCGTGAACTCCTACAAGCGGCTCGTGGCGGGCTTCGAGGCACCGGTCCACATCTCGTGGGCCCGCAACGACCGGTCCGCCCTGGTGCGGGTGCCGATCCCGAAGCGCAACAAACAGGCGCAGGGCACACGCATCGAGTACCGGGCGATCGACCCGGCGTGTAACCCGTACCTGGCCTTCTCGGTGCTGCTGGCCGCCGGCCTGGCCGGCATCCACGGGAACTACGAGCTCGGCCCCGAGTCCGTCGCCGCCGACCTGACCGAGGCCGACCGCCGCGCGGACGACGCCGACCTGCTCCCCAACAACCTGGCCACCGCGCTGGACCGGATGGAGGGGTCGACCCTGGTGCGCGAGGCGCTCGGCGAGCACATCTTCGAGTGGTTCCTGCGCAACAAGCGGGCCGAGTGGAGCGGCTACCGCACCCACGTGTCCAGCTTCGAGCTCCAGCGGTACCTGCGGACCTGGTGATGGACCCGATCCTGATCTGGCCCGATCCGCCGCCACCGGACCTGGTCCGCGTGCTGGACCTGGCCGGGCTGCCGTGGACCGCGGTCACCGGAGAGGCCGACGCACGCGACCTGACCTACCCGGCCGCCGTGGTGGCCGCCGACGAGGACCCCGAGGGCGGGTTCGCCATGGCCCGGGCGCTGCGCCGGGGTGACCTGTCCCCGGCGCCGGTGCTGTTGCTGGTGCGGGGCACGTCGCTCACCGACCTGGACGGTCGCCACGGCCACTTCGACGACTTCTGCGTGACGCCGGCGCACCCCGCCGAGCTCGAGGCGCGGGTCCGGCACCTGCTCGCCGGCGACCCGACGGTCGGACACGCGCCCGAGGTCGTGCAGTACGACACGCTGGTGTTGAACCTGGAGACCTACCAGGCGTCGATCGACGGCCAACCGCTCGACCTGACCTACATGGAGTACGAGCTGTTGAAGTTCCTGGCCGCCAGCCCCGGCCGGGTCTTCACCCGCGAGGTGCTGTTGTCCCGGGTGTGGGGCTATGAGTACTACGGCGGTGCCCGGACGGTGGACGTCCACGTCCGCCGGTTGCGTGCCAAGCTCGGCGAGGTGCACGCCGGGTTGATCCAGACGGTCCGCTCGGTCGGCTACCGCTTCGGCGAGGCCCGCTGGGGCTGAGCCCGCGACGCCGGGGAGGATCAGACGTTGAGCTCGACGAGCTCGCTGTCCTCGTGCAGGTACTCCACGTCCTTGCTCAGGGTCTGTCCGAGGATCACGGCGATCACACCGCCGGAGATGATGAAGACGACCGGCAGGACGACCAGCAACGCCACGGCCATGATGAGGGCGGGGATCATGAACTCAGTCTGCCCCACGGAAGGCCCAGGCCTCCACCTCCACCAGCGCCCCGAGTGGCAGCTCGGCGACGGCGACGGCGGACCGGGCGGGTGGCGTCCCGGTGAAGGTCTCCAGGTACACCCGGTTCATCTCGGCGTAGTCGTCCATCGTGGTCAGGAACACGGTCGTCTTGACCACGTCGTCGACCGTTGCGCCCCCGTCGGCGAGCCGGTCCACCAGGTTGGCCAGCGCCTGGCGCAGCTGACCGGCCAGGTCGTCGGCCATCCCGTCCGGCCCGAGTCCGATCTGGCCCGACACGACGACCCAGTCGCCGGCCCGGACCACGGGGGTGTAGGGCGGATCGCTCACGTCGCCACCCTAGGCGCCGCTCCGCTCAACCTCGGGGAGCACGCCGGTCGGCAGTGACTCCGGCCAGCCCTGCCGTCTCCACTCGGCGACGGCCGTCGCGACGAACACGGCGTCCGACACGGCGAGCGGTGGACCGGTCGGCCCGTCGACCTCCACCTCCACGTCGGGAGTCTGGGCGGAGCGCAGCACGCCGAAGGAGCGGACGGTCAGGTCGTGGACCTGTCCGTCGTCCGACACGGCGATCGACTCCGAGCACACCCAGCCCAGTGCGGCGTGCACCGCGCCGATGCAGTAGGAGCGCAGGACCGCGGCGTCGAGCGGATCACCCGGAGCGACCCGCACCAGGACCCTCGGACCGTCCAGGGTGACGGTCGCGCGACCACCACCCGGCTGCGTGACGGACACGGCGTCACCGTCCAGCCGCAGCAACGGTGACGCCGCACCCGCCGCCGCACTCAACAGCACCGCCTCGGCCCACCCGGCCGCCCGGAGGTGCACCGAGGTCGGCGGTCCGGCGAGGTCGACCTGCTCGACGACCAGACCCGGGGCCGCAGCCGCGACCGCGTCGGCGACACCGGGGGTGCGCACCACCCGCAGGACTCCGGTCCCGTCCGCGAGCATCCCGCCGGCGACCGGGGGCCGCTTCGCGCTACGTCGCGCGCAGTCCTCCCGGGACCAGCGCAGCAGGACCCGTTCGCCGCGCTCGTCGGCGATGCGGCGCGCCGCAGCCGGAAGCGGGCTGGTGCGCTTGCCGCCGAAGGCGCCGCCGTTCGCCGCTGCGGGCGCCGGCGCGCCGCCGGGTTCACACCACGAACAGTCGGTCTCCAGGTAGGCGGGATCAACCCAGGAGGTGCGCAGGACCCCGGACCACGATCCGTCGGGCAGGTCCAACGGGGGCCGCGACTCCAGCGTCGTACGACGTCCCTGGACCGTGCCGGCGGCCGCCCGGGCCGCAGCGGCGTCGGCGGCCACGACCCAGTGGTCCTCCGGGTCGGGGGGCACCACGCCCACCGGCGTGCCATCGGGCACCACGCCCACCGGCGTGCCATCGGGCACGGTGTCGGACGCGAAGCCGGCCCGGCCCAGCACGACATCGGGGCCCACCCGCTGCGGGGCGCCGAGCTCCAGCGTGGCCCGCGCGCTGGCGGCCCCGGCGTCCCGGTCGACCGGCGGCACCGAGCCCGCCGCCACCAGTGCGGCGGCCTCGACGATCGTCTGCCAGCCGGTGCAGCGACACAGGTGGGCGGCGAGCGCCCGGTCCACCGCGCCGCGGTCGGCGAGCGCATCGCTCCGGACGCGCAGGCCCTCCAGGCGGACGATGATCCCGGGCGTGCAGAACCCGCACTGCGAGGCCCCGGTCGCGCTGAAGGCGCGTTCCCACAGATCGAGGACATCCGGGGACAGACCGTCGAGCGTCGTCACCTCCCGGTCGGCGACCCGGCGGAGCGGCGTCACGCACGCCACCCGCGGCGCGCCGTCGACGAGCACGGTGCAACAGCCGCACTGGCCCTGCGGGGCGCAGCCGTCCTTGACGGACCGGACACCGAGCACCCGGAGCGCATCGAGCAGCGTCTCGGCGCCCTCGGGCGGTTCCACATCCCGGCCGTCCACCCGCATTCGGACCTCCTGTCGTCCGGTCCGGTCGGACACCGGACCGGCCCCAGCATGCTGCACCCGGGGGCCGACCGGTGCTCCGGGCCGCTGAGCACCAACGGTGCACCACGGCCCCCTGAGCTGGACCGCGGCGCTGGGCCCGGTACCGTCGCCGACGTGACCGACCCGACACTCCCGGACCGCCGGCGGGCGCTCCGCCTCGGAGCGGCGTGCCTGGGCCTCGGCGTGCTGGGGTCGTCGTGCAGATCGCCGGCGTCACCCACCGTGGAGGCGGGCGACGCTGCGACCGTCCCGCTACAGGTCGTCGGCGCCTTCCCCACCGGCGTGCCGTACGTGGCGGCCGGCGCCCCGAGCCGGTTGCCGTTCCAGGTGGCGCTGGCCGACGGAACCCTGCTCGACGACCTGCCGGCCGAGGTGACCGCGACCGTCTGGCGGGACGGACGCCAGGTCGGTGAACCGTTGCGGTTGCGTCCGCAACCCGACGGTGCGGACGCCCCCTACCTGGCGCTCGAGACCACCTTCGACCTGCCGGTCCTCCACGAGGTGCGAATGCGGCTCGACGACCGGGACCTGTCGGCTCCGGTGGCCGTGTACGAGGCCGCGGCCGTCGTGACCCCACAGGTGGGCGCGGCCATGCCGGCGGCGGCGACACCCACGACCGAACAACCCCTGACGGTCGACCCCATCTGCACGCTCACGCCGACCTGTCCCCTGCACGAGACGTCGCTCGATGTCGCCCTCGGCGCGGGCGGCCCGGTGGCTCTGGTGGTCGGGAGCGCGGAGTACTGCCTGGACCTGAGGTGCGGACCGACGCTCGCGACGTTCGTCCGGACCGCTTCGGCGTTCCCGACCGTGCGGTCGATCCACGCCGAGCCCTACCGCAACCCGAAGGCAGTCCCGACGCTCATCGAGGCCGATCCGACCGAGCTGGTGGAGCGGCTCGCCATCTCCTGGGAGCCGGCCATCTTCTTCGTGGGCCGGGATGGCCTCATCGCGGCGCGGGCCGATGCCGTGGCGGGCGAGGAGGAGCTCCGGGGGCTCTTCGCCCGGATCGCCTGACCGGGGCGACCGAGCGGACGGCCAAGGTCAACGGGAGGTGCTCGGCCCCGGCGGGGGCTGGGGCGCCGGGTGCCTCAGCTGAAGGACTGGCCGCAGCCGCAGGTGCGCTGCGCGTTGGGGTTCGTGATCGCGAACCCCGACTGGTCCAGGCCGTCCTTGTAGTCGAGCGTCGCCCCGTGGAGGAGCTGCGCGCTCGACTGGTCGACGACGACACGGACCTCGCCGAACTCCTGGGTCAGGTCGTCATCGGCCACGTCGGTGTCGAAGAACATCTCGTAGGCGAAACCGGAGCAGCCGCCGGGACGGACGGCGACCCGCAGCGCCAGACCCTCGTCGCCCTCGGCCTCGATGAGCTGGGAGACCTTGGTGGTCGCGGACTCGGTCAGGGTGATCATGGCTACCTCCGTCACGGTGCGAGGGACGCTCGGACCGCCTGATTGTACCGGCTGCGGCCGTGGAAAGACAGGCGGGCCGGTCAGTCCGAGGTGCGGATCCCGGCGCAGCACGGCGTCCGGTGTGACAGGTCGTGGAACTCGGTCACCTCGGCGCCGCCGAGCTCGTCGACGAAGCCCTCCAGCACGCCCCGGTGGAGGGAGCACACCACCTCGGGCTGGTGCTCGGCCAGATCGGCGAACGGACAGTGGCCGAAGGCCACCGTCGTGACGCCGTCCTCCTCCACCGACGCGGGGTCGAAGCCCAGGTCGTCGAGCATGCAGATCGCCGCGTCGACGCAGGTCCCGCGGACCGCGACCGGACCGTGCGCCAGCACCCGACCCTGACGCCGACCCGCCTCGGCGGCCGGTTCGGCATCGACGCCGGCGTCGACGACCACCTCGAGCAGCATGCGGGCCAGCATCGGGAACACCGGGGGCTCCAGGCCGAGCGACGGCGAGTGCGGGCTCAGCTCGTAGAGCTTCTGCGGGCGGCCCACGCCGCCGCTGGTGTCGGGCCGCACGTCGAGCAGGCCGACCTCGCGCATCCGCTCCAGGTGGGGGCGCACCGTGTTGGGGTGCAGTCCGAGCGAACCGGCCACGTCAGCGGTCGCGAGCGGCCGGGGTGACCGGGCCAGCTCCAGGTAGATGGCGTACCGCGTGTTGTCGCCCAGCGCCTTCAACAGGTCGAGTCGACCGGGCGGGTCGGGGTCGCTGCGCCGGTCGCTCACGACGGCATCCTACCGCCGACCGTGATTCCCCGGCCGCCGCCGGTAAAATGCCGTCGTGCCCCCGGTCGAGCTGCCCTCCCCCGAGTCGATCACGGAACTGCTGCGTGGCGTCGTCGACCCGGAGCTCGGCTCCGACATCGTCGAGCTCGGCATGGCCAAGGGGGTTCGGATCGATCCCGACGGCGTCGTCCACGTCACCGTCGCCCTGACCACATCGGGCTGTCCGCTGCGGGCGCAGATCCAACGCGACGTCCGGGCGCGGATCGGATCGCTGCCGGGCGTCACGCGGGTCCGGATGGACTGGAGCGAGCTGACCCAGGAGGAGAAGGCCACCGCCATGGAGCGGGCGCGGCGAAACATCGCCGAGCGGGAGGACGCCACGAACGTCCCGGCGCGGGCCAAGGTGGTCATGGTGGCCTCCGGCAAGGGCGGTGTCGGCAAGTCGTCGGTCACCGTGAACCTGGCGGCAGCACTCGCGCACCGCGGGCACACCGTGGGCGTGCTCGACGCCGACATCTGGGGCTTCTCGGTGCCACGGATGCTCGGTCTGGACGGTCGGCTGGAGGCCGACGGCGAACGCAAGCGCATCCGCCCCCAGGAACGTCGCATCGGCGACGGGATGCTGCAGGTCGTCTCCATGGGGTTCCTGGTCGAGGACGAGGAGGCGGCGCTGATGTGGCGGGGCCTGATCCTCAACCGGGCCGTCCAGCACTTCCTGGAGGACGTCGACTGGGGCGACCTCGACTACCTGCTGATCGACATGCCGCCCGGCACCGGCGACGTCCAGATGGGACTGGCGCGGATGCTGCCGCGAGCGGAGATGGTCGTGGTGACCACCCCGGCCGAGGCCGCCCAGAAGGTCGCCGTCCGCGTGGTCGACATGGGGCGGAAGAACTTCCTGCGGATCGTCGGCGTGGTCGAGAACATGTCGGTCTACGTCGACGAGGACGGCCGGGAGCACCCCATCTTCGGCTCCGGGGGCGGTCAGGCACTCGCCGACGCCGTCGGGGTCCCGCTGCTCGGATCGATCCCCATCGAGCCGGCCGTGTCCGAGGGGGGTGATGCCGGCAACCCCGTCGCACTCGGGGACGGCCCGGCCGCTGACGCGTTCCGCGAACTGGCGCGGGTGCTGGTCGAGGACGCCGTCCCACCGACGGACCTGACGGGGTGTTCGGCCCGGATGCTCGCAGCGGTCGACGCCGCGCTGGCCGCCGCCGACGCCGCCGGCTGACGGCGCCCGCGGGCCGACTGCGCTCCGGGCCGATCAGTCGACGTCGACGACGGGCAGGCCCGAGCGGGCGTCGAACGAGGCGCCCGGACCGTCGGGGTCGTCCGGCAGGCGGATCCGCAGTCCGTGGGGTGACTCGACGAGCGTCGGCAGCACGGCGGGCACGCTGGCGATCGACGCCGCGTGGTCCAGCACGTCGCGGGCGGTGTCGAAGCGGCGCAGCGCGTCGAGCGACCGGATGGTCGGCAGGATCATCGTGAACTCACCCGCCCGGTGGCGCTCGAGCGCCTCGTCCGGTCGCATCCAGTGGGTCCCGATGAGCTCGCGCTCATCGTGGACGGCCTCCTGCTGGTCGGGAAGCGCCGCCACGAAGAAGCGGGTGTCGTAGCGACGGAGCGCGCCGAGGGGGGTGATCCACCGGGCGAAGTAGTGCAACGAGGAGGCGTCGACCAGGAGGCCCTCCTCGTCGAGGACGTCGAGGAGCGTCCGGTCCGAGCGGTCGACGCTGCGCCGATGGCGGGCGAAGCGTTCGACGACCTGCGCGTCGTCGAACGCCACGGGCGCACCGTCGGGGCGCACAGCGAGCAGGATCCCGGCCTCCTCGAAGGTCTCCCGCACCGTCGCCATCCAGAACGCCAGTCCTCCGGCGGGGACGTCCAGTCGTCGGGAGGCCTCGGAGTCGTCGAGGCCGCGGCAACGTGCCGCGAGCCCCGGGTCGTGGTCCTCGGCGTCGAGCCCGCCGCCCGGGAACACGTAGGCGCCACCCACGAAGTCCGACCGCAGGTTGCGCTGCATGAGGCACACCTCGAACCCGCCGGCAGCACCGCCGTCACGGAGCAACATCACCGTCGCCGCCGGTCGCACCGGCACGGAGTCGGGGACGTCGGAACGCGCGCTGAGGACGCTGCTCACGTGCCGGGAGGAAGTTCGCGGGGCCGGTCCACCTGGACGTCGACGATCTCGGCCTCGACGATCCCGGGCTCACCGTCGACCGGCCCGCGGGTGGCGTTCCCGACGGGTCCACCGAACCCTCCCGGCCCGGCGAACCCACCCGGTGGCCGGACGTCGCCGATGATGACCGTCCGGAACGCCGTCGTCCCGCCGAACGGTGCGCCGCCCACGGCCCCGGAGCGGAAAACTGCGGCGCCACGCTCGATCCGACGGGCCCACCACCGCTCCACGAGCGGCCGGACCAGCGCCCGCGTCGGCGGCAGCACGAGCACGAAACCGATCGCCGCGGTCACGAACCCCGGGACCAGCAGGAACAACCCGGCGAGCAGGACCAGCAGGCCGTCGGTGGCGGCACGGTTCGGGCTGCGCCCCTGGGCCAGGTCCTGTTGGGCGCGACGGGCCACCGAGGCGCCCTGGCGGGCCACCAGCCAGAGCCCGACCATGACGCAACCGACCATGAGCACGGCGGTCCACAGGATGCCGACGACCCCCGCGACCGCGACGATCGACCACAGCTGGGCGAGGCCCACCAGAGCCAGGGCCACCAGGACGAGGAGGACGGTCACGACCTTCAGGCTAGGTGGTCCACGGGGGACCCACCGGTCGGACGTGAGCGCGGGCTCAGCCCGTGGACCGCGCTGCGTCGAAGGGACGACGGGACCCGGGCCGGACCCGGGACCCGGTCAGCTGGCCTCGAGCAGTTGGGTGCGCTCGGCCTCGTTGAGGCCGCCCCAGACCCCGTGTGGTTCACGGATCTCGAGGGCGTAGTTGAGGCATTCGTCCCGGGCCGCGCACTCGGCGCAGATCGCCTTGGCGCGGCGTTCCCGCTCGAGCCGGTCGGCCTTGCGCTCGAAGCTGGGCGGCGGGAAGAAGACGACGGCCTGCGGCCCACGACAGGCCGCCCGGTCCTGCCACGTCACTCTGGATGGTTGTGCACTCACCGAACGACCCCCCAGTCACGGCGTTGCTCGACCCTAGGCAGGGGTACAGATCCCCGACAATGATGAATTCGCGAGCACTCCGCTCACTTCCGCAAGCACCTGCCAGCGACAACCTGCCAGCGGCAACGTGCCAGCGACATAGGGGTCGCGCGCGGCACACGTGTCGCGCGCTGGAGCCACGAAACAGGGCGGCAGGAACGGGAGGTGGCGGTTCAGCGCCGCTTGCGCATCTCGCGGTAGTCGATCGCGCCGCCCACCTCGGGTTCGACCTCGAGCACGAGCCCGTCGATCGACACCACCCGCACCGACCCGCCTGATGGGATCGGCGTCGCCCGGTTGGTCCGGGCCCGCCACAGTCCGCCGAGCACCTCGACGGTCCCCTCGGGATCCACGCCCTCCACCGCCCGACCCAATTCACCGACGAGCTGTTCCCGGCCGATCGTCGGCGTCGCGAACCGGGTCCGCACCATGGCGGGCATGCCCGAGAACACCACCACCGCCATCCCGACGATCCCGACGACCAACGCGATCCACGTCGGGCGGAACTCGCTGAACAGGAACACCGAACCGATCGTGAACATCGTCGTGCCGATCACCGACCACGCCCGCGGGATCCCCGTCTGAACGTCGATCGCCGCTGCGACCACCCCACCAACCAGCAGGGCGAGCGCCCAGCCGTTCCGGGGGAGCTCGGCGACGCCGTAGCCGCCGAGGATCACGCAGACGGCCCCGACCACCCCGGCGATGCCGACGCCGGCGGTGAAGAACTCGAAGAGCAACAACCCCAGGCCGGCCGCCAGCAGCAGGTACGCCACCGATGGACTGGCCGCCGTGTGGAACAACTGCACGAACAGCGGCAGCTTCGAGAAGCGCACCACCGTCACCGGGACCTGGCGACGCTGGCCGTCCTCGGTGACGGTCTCGGTCCGCACACCCTCCAGCGCCACCACGTGCTCGAGCACGGTCGGGGAGAACCGGTCGACAACCCCGGCGTCGACCGCCTCCTGCGCACCGAGCACCTGGGTGCGGGCGACCGCCGCAGCGCCGGTGAGCAGCTCACCGAACTCGTCGGCGTCGAGGGACTGCGGTCCGGCGTCCCCGATGGTCGAACCCGGCGAGATGCCGGACGAGTCGGCGACCTGCACCAGGTCGACCACGGCGCCCCGGGCGGTCGAGCCCGACGGCCCGACCCAGATCGACACGGGGACGTCCGCGCTCGCGATGGCGGTGGCGACCTGTGCCAGCCGGGCGTCGTCGACGGCCGCTCCCGCCGAATCGAGCTGCAACACGACGGCCACCACCCCGTCGGCGGCGCGGGCACCGGCGAGCGTGTCGACCACGAAGTCCGCCTCGATCTCGTCGATGAGCCCGTCGACGGCCACGACGTCGACGCAGCCAACCTCCTGGCAGGTGGCGGGCCGGTCGGCGCCGCCCTCGGGGGCGCCCGTCGGGGCGGGATCGTCACCCTGCGCCCCGGCGGGATCCGCCAGCGACGCCGCCGCGGGCAGCCCGACTGCCAGCAGCGCCACGAGGGCGAGCACGATCCGACGCGGACGCCCCGGTAGCCTCACGTCCGCCATCGCTCGTCGCCTCACCGGCGTGCCTCCGTCGATCCGTCTCCGTCGATCCACGACCGAAGGGACTCTGTGGAACCAGCGCAGTTTCTCACCAGCTCCGGCGTGCTCATCGTCGCCGGGAAGGGCGGCGTGGGCAAGACGACGGTGACGGCCGCACTGGCGGTGGCGGCATCGTCGGTGGGCCTGAGGGTGCTGGTCGTGGAGGTTGAGGGCAAGGAGTCCATGGCCTCGGCGTTCGAGACGGGGACGCTGACCTACGACGAGCAGGTGCTCGTCGACGCCGCCCGCGACCACGCCGGCGTCCACGCCAGGACGGTGACCCCGGACGACGCACTCCTCGACTACCTGAACGAGCGGGGCCTGCAGCGGCTCTCGAAGCGGCTCGTGAGCACCGGCCTGCTGGACGTGATCTCGACGGCGATCCCCGGGATCCGCGACATCCTCGTGCTCGGGAAGGTCAAGCAGCTCGAGCGATCCGGCACCTTCGACCTGGTCCTCGTCGACGCTCCCGCCGCCGGCCACGCGATCACGTTCCTCCGATCGGCGAGCGGCATCCTGGATGCCGTCGGGGTCGGCCCGATCAACGCCCAGGCCCGTGACGTCCAGGAGCTACTGAGCGACCCGGCCCGGTGCCGCGTCGTGCTGGTCACCGTGCCGGAGGAGACCCCCGTGAACGAACTCGTCGAGACCGCCTACAACCTGGAGGACCAGGTGGGCGTGGCGCTCGGACCGGTGGTGGTGAACGGGATCCACCCGGAGCTCGCCGGGCTGGACACCGACCCCGAGGAGGCGGCCCGCGACGCCGGCGTGGCGCTCGTCGAGGGCGAGGCCGAGGCGCTCCGGGAGGCAGCGGCCTTCCGTCGAGCCCGCACCCGGCTCCAGATCGAGCAGCTCGACCGCATGGCGGACCTGTTGCCGCTCCCCCAGCTGCGCCTCCCCGACCTGTTCACCTCCGACCTCGGTCGACAGGAGCTCGACACGCTGGCCGCGGCGCTCATCGAACAAGTGGTCGCGTTGCCGGAGACGGGCACACCGTGACCGGCGACGACCTGACCGACGTCATCGACCGCAGCCACGTTGTTGTGTGCTGCGGCTCGGGCGGCGTGGGCAAGACGACGACGGCGGCGGTGGTGGCGCTGGAGGCGGCCCGCCGCGGCCGGCGGTCGGTCGTGGTGACGATCGACCCCGCCCGACGGCTGGCGAACGCGCTGGGCCTGGAGGGTCTGAGCGACACCGCGTCGACGATCCCGGGCGACTGGGCCGGTGAGATGCAGGCGCTGATGCTCGACACGAAGTCGACCTTCGACGGGCTCGTCAGGCGTTACGCCGCCGACGACGACCAGGCCCGGGCCATCCTGACCAACACGTTCTACGAGAACATCTCGGGCTCGCTGTCGGGCACCCAGGAGTACATGGCCTCGGAGAAGCTCTACGAGCTTGCGGTGGAGTCCGACTACGACCTGGTGGTCGTCGACACCCCTCCGACCCGGAACGCCCTGGACTTCATCGACGCACCCCAGCGCCTGGCCCGGTTCCTGGACCACCGCATCTACAAGATCCTGGTGAGCCCGTCACGGGGACCGATCCGGGCCGTGAACCTGGCGGCGGCGGCCGTCACGCGATCGCTCGCCAAGGTGGTCGGAGCCGACGTCATCAGCGACGCCATCGCCTTCTTCCAGGCGTTCGAGGGCATGGAGGAGGGATTCGCGCGACGGGCCGAGCGGGTGGACCACCTGCTCCGCGAGCCCACGACGGCGTTCCTGCTCGTCGCCTCACCCAAGGCCGACACCGTCGCCGAGGCCGGCTACTTCGCCGACCGGCTGTCGGACCTGGGCATCGACGTCCGCGGACTGATCGTCAACCGCATGCAGCCGGCCTTCGAGTTCCGCACGGACCGACCGGAGCTGACCGGGACCGCCGTCCGGGCGCGGGCATCGACGCTGACGGGCACCGACCTGGGCGACCTGTACGCGTGCCTGGCCGACGCCCGCCAGCTCGCCGCCGCCGAGGATCAGCACCTGCGGGGGCTGGCGGAACGGGTCGCTCCAGCGCCCGTCGTGCGGGTGCCGATCCAACCGGTCGAGGTCACCGACCTGGGCGCGCTGCACGGACTGGCCGACCTGATGTTCGCCAACGGTGGACCCGATGGCGGCGGCAGGACCGGGCGCAGCTAGCCTCGCCACCGTGCGGACGATCCTGCTGGCCAGCGACGACGACGCCCTGGTGGCCGAGGTCGACGCCGCGCTCGTCGACGACGACACCCGCCTCGCCGTGGTGAAGGCCGGACGGGACGTGGCCGACGCAGTCGTGGAGGTCGGCTGCGACCTGGTGGTGCTCGACCTGCAGATCGGCAACATGGGCGGCATGGCCGCGTGCCGCCACCTGCGGCTGGAGTCGGGGGCCGGCCGGATCCCGGACCAGCGGATCATCCTCCTGCTCGACCGGGCCGCCGACGCCCTCCTGGCCCACCAGAGTGGCGCGGACGCCCACCTGGTGAAGCCCCTCGACGCCCTCCGACTCCAGGACACCGTGGCCGAGGTCCTCGCCGACCGTCGATCGGTCGGGGCCTGAGCGCTCCGCTGTTCCCTGCTGCCGCCTGCGGTTACGATGACCGCCCCACGGGTGGTGGCGCAGTTTGGCAGCGCGCCTCGTTCGGGACGAGGAGGCCGGGAGTTCAAATCTCCCCCACCCGACCATCGTCAGGCACCCGGTCCGCAGCGGGCCGGGTGCCGACGTCGGCGACCCGGCACCGGGTGACGAGCGCCACGCCGGGTTCCGGGCCACAGTTGTCAAGACAAACCCCGACGCGCCCGATACCGAACCGTGACCAGTGACTCTCCCCCCCGAAACCCGGAGCCCTCGGTGCTCGGGCGCGTCCGGCGGTGGGTGGTCGTCATCGCCACGTTGCTCGGCATCGGGGTGCTCAGCGGCGCGCTGACGTCCTGTGTGACGCCGGCGGTCAGGCCGGCCGCCACGCTCGAGAGCACGGCGGCCGATCGGACAGCGGTGCGGGATCTGATCAACGCGAGCCGGGCCCAGAACCGGCTCGGACTCCTGGCTCCCAACCCGATCCTGGACCTCAAGGCCGACATGTGGGCGCAGTACCTGCGGGGGATCTGCGCGCTCAAGCACTCGAGGCTCGCGGACGGCGCCCCCCCGGGTTGGCGGAAGCTCGGCGAGAACGTCGGCAAGGGCGGCACCATCCCGCAGATCCACGAGGCCTACCTGCGCTCGCCGTCGCACCGGGCCAACATCCTCGACGGGTCCTTCACCCAGGTCGGGACCGCTGCGGTGTGGGGCAACTGCGGGGGCTACCGCACCGTGTTCACGGTCCAGGAGTTCATGAAGTGATCCTGCCGGGCGGGCCGTGTGCGAGGCTGCGCCCGTGGAGATCGCCGACTTCCAGCAGTTGATGGAGGATCTCTACGGCCCGGGTGACCGGGAGCGCGGGATCCCCTCGACGGTGGCCTGGCTCTGCGAGGAGACCGGGGAGCTGGCCCAGGCGGTCCGCAAGGGGTCGGTGGAGGACCAGCTCCACGAGCTCGGAGACGTGCTGGCCTGGTTGGCGTCGCTCGCCAACCAGCTGGGGCTCTCGTTGCAGGACGCGGCCCAGCGCTACGTCGACGATCCGCCGGCCTGATCCGCGGGCCCGGCCGTTCCGGGGGGTCCCGATGAACCCCGCCCGAGGTCACCGACGGGCGAGGAGTTCCTCCAGGATCTGCACGGCGTTGAGGGCCGCGCCCTTGCGCAGGTTGTCGTTCGAGACGAACAGTGCCAGTCCGTGCTCCACGCCGGGGTCCCGTCGGATCCGTCCCACGTAGGCCGGGTCCTGCCCGGCGGCCTGCAGCGGAGTCGGGATGTCGCTCAGGACGACACCGGGCGCCGCCGCCAGCAGCTCGGTGGCCCGCTCGAGGGAGATGGGTCGTTCGAACTCGGCGTTGATCGACAGGGAGTGCCCGGTGAAGACGGGCACCCGGACGCAGGTTCCCGAGACACGCAGGTCCGGGAGCCCCAGGATCTTCCGGCTCTCGTTGCGGAGCTTCTGCTCCTCGTCGGTCTCGCCCGAGCCGTCGTCGACGATCGCCCCGGCGAAGGGCAGCACGTCGAACGCGATCGGCCGGGCGAACACCGTCGGCTCCGGCAGGTCGACGGCGTCGCCGTCGAAGGTCAGCTCGGGACCGCGCCCGCCCACGGCGGCGACCTGGGCGGCCAGCTCGTCGACCCCCGACAGGCCGGCACCCGACACGGCCTGGTAGGTGCTGACGACCAGCCGGACCAGGCCGGCCTCGGCCGAGAGGGGAGCCAGCACGGGCATGGCCGCCATGGTCGTGCAGTTCGGGTTGGCGACGATGCCGAGGGGGATGTCGTCCAGCTCGTCGGGGTTGACCTCGGCCACGACGAGCGGCACCTGCGGGTGCATGCGCCACGCCGAGGAGTTGTCGACGACCGTCGCGCCGGCGGCCGCAACACGCTGGGCGTGCTCCCGCGAGGTCGCACCGCCGGCGGAGAAGAGCGCGACGTCCAACCCGTCCACGTCGGCCGTCGCCGTGTCCTCGACGACGACCTCCCGGTCACCCCACGGCAGCGTCGTCCCGGCCGAACGGGCCGACGCGAAGAACCGCACCGAGGCCACGGGGACGTCTCGTTCGGCGAGGAGCCGGCGCATCACACCACCGACCTGGCCGGTGGCGCCGAACACGCCGACGTGCACGGGTTCACTCACGGTCGGCGAGGCTACCGGTCGGCCCCGTCGGGCTCCCAGCGGGTTCCACCGCGGGCCGCCGAGCGGCGAGACTGCGGCGTGGTCCCGGATGCGATCGACGTGCCGGCGGCGCCACGGGCGGTGCCGCTGGGGATCTACGTCCACGTGCCGTTCTGCGCGCGACGCTGCGGCTACTGCGCCTTCGTGACGACCGCCCCGGGTGACGGGGTCGCCGCTGAGGACTGGGACCGGACCCACCGCCGTTGGGCCCGCGCGGCCACAGCCGAGGTGGCGACCGCCGACCGGCTCCTGGGCGACGACCGCCCGTCGCTCACGTCCGTCTACTTCGGCGGTGGGACGCCCACGGCGGTCGACCCCGGACTGTTGGCCGACGTGCTCCGGTCGATCCGAGACCACTTCGAGGTGCGACCAGACCTGGAGGTCACCGTCGAGGCGAACCCCGATGGGCTGCGGGACGGACAGCTCGACCGACTCGTCGGGGCCGGCGTGACTCGGTGCAGCTTCGGCCTGCAGAGTGCCGTGCCCCGCGTGCTCGAACTCCTGGACCGCACCCACCCTCCGGAACTCGCCGTGGCAGCGGTCGAGGCGGCCCGACGGGCCGGCGCAGCGCACGTCGGGCTGGACCTCATCCACGGCACGCCCGGGGAGACGCCCGAGGACTGGGCCGCCAGCATCGAACTGGCCCTCGGCTGCGACATCGACCACCTCTCGGCGTACGCCCTCGGAATCGAGCCCGGCACCCGGCTCGCCGCGCGGGTGCGACGCGGCGCCCTGCCGCCTCCGGACCCGGACGAGGCCGCCGACCGCTACGAGCAGCTCGACCGGATGTGCCGGGCAGCCGGATTCGAGTGGTACGAGCTGTCGAACTGGGCCCGCTCCCCCGGGGCCCGGAGCCGGCACAACCTGTTGACCTGGCGGGACCAGAACTGGTGGGGCGTCGGCCCGGGAGCGCACTCACACGTCGGCGACGTCCGGTGGTGGAACCACACGGACCTGGCCACCTGGGCGGGCGCGGCGACGGACGGCGGACTGCCGGCCTCCGGCGGCGAGCACCTGGGGAGGGGGCAGCGCCGGGCGGAGCGCATCATGCTGGGGATCCGCCTGGCCGAGGGGCTGCCGGTCCGTCCACGCGATGCCGGCACGGACGTCGCGCAGCGGCACGATTCGGTCGACGTGGACCGGGCGGTGCTCGCCGGTCTGGTCGACGACGGACTGCTCGAGCACAGCGCGGACCGGATCCGACTGAGCGACCGTGGACGACTGCTGGGGGACCTCGTGGTCCGTCGGCTCCTCGAGGTGTGACGCCGACCGCAGGCGACCTGGGCTGACCCGGCTCACGTCGACCGGGTCCGCGACGACCGGGATCAGAACGTGGCGCGGTCCAGCTCGAAGGCGTCGTGGAGCACCTGGACCGCACGGTCGGCGGCATCCTCGGCGATCACGCACGAGATCCGGATCGCCGAGGTCGAGATCATCTCGATGTTGATGTCGTTGGCGGCGAGCACCTCGAACATCGTCGCAGCGACTCCCGGGTTGGACTTCATCCCGGCCCCGATCACCGAGACCTTCGCGATGTGGTGGTCCGACAGCACCGTCGTCGACCCCGTGTCGCCGCGCTGCTCCTCGCAGACCTGCACGGCGCGGTCCAGGTCGGTGTGCGGCACCGTGAACGAGATGTCGGTGACCCCGGCCGCCGAGACGTTCTGGACGATCATGTCCACGTTCACCTCGGCGTCGGCGAGCTCGCGGAACAACCGGGCCGCCACGCCGGGCCGGTCCGGGACCCCGGCGACGGTGACCTTGGCCTCGGACGAGTCGGCCACGACCGACCGGATCAACGCTGCTTCCATCTCAGGGTCCTCCTCGACGATCCAGGTGCCCGGTTCCCACGTGAACGCCGACCGGACGTGCAGCGGCACACCGTGACGGTGCGCGTACTCGACGGAACGCATGGCGGGCTTGGGGCAACCGGCGGCGGTCATCTCGAGCATCTCGTCGAAGGTGATGCTCTGCATGCGTCGGGCGGCACTGACGACCCGCGGGTCGGTGGTGAACACCCCCGACACGTCCGTGTAGAGCTCACAGGCGTCGGCACCGAGCGCCTTGGCCAGCGCGACGGCCGTCGTGTCCGAGCCGCCGCGACCGAGGAAGGTGACGTCGTGGTCGGTCGACACACCCTGGGACCCGGCCACGACCGGGACCCGGCCCTGGTCCAGAGCGGCGCGTATGCGCTCGGCGCCGACCTCCAGGATCCGGGCGTTCCGATGGTTGGTGTCGGTGACGAACCCGGCCTGACTCCCCGTGTAGCTGCCGGACGGCACGCCGATCGCCTCCAGGGCCATGGCGACCAGGGCGATCGCCTTGCGCTCCCCGGCTGTCACGAGCATGTCCATCTCCCGGCCCGGAAGGTCCTCGGACACCTCGGCGGCCAGGCGCAGCAGGTCGTCGGTCTCCTTGCCCATGGCCGAGACGACCAGCACGACCTGGTCGCCTCGCCGGTGCGAACGCGCGACCTGGTCGGCCACCGTCCGGATCCGCTCCGCGTCCGCGACCGACGTCCCGCCGAACTTCTGGACCAACAACGCCACGGCCCGAACGCTACACGGCGGCCCCGGGACGACCGCAGGGCCTCGTCCGCAGCGGCCGACGTCACGGCCGAGCTCGCGGCCGGGGCGGTGGCGACCGACGCTACGCTCACCGGCCGTGGGGACCAGCGCCGAGAAGCACGCACGCCAGAAGCAGGGTCGGACCGCCCGCGTCCAGCAGGCCCGCAAGCAGCTCACCCGCCAGCAGCGCAAGCAGCGGGTCGTGACCGTGGTCGGCATCGTGCTCGCCGCCGCCCTGCTGCTGAGCGTCGCCGCCATGCTCGTCCAGGACTCCAGCCCGACCCCGTCGGACGGATCGACGACCACGACGACCACGACGACGACCCCGGAGCAGACCACCACGACCGTCGACACGGGAGCTGCGCTCCCGGCGCCGCCCGAGGGGATCACGCTCACGCAGGCGACACCGTGCCCGCCCGCCGAAGGATCCCAGAAGCGGGTCCAGAAGTTCGCCGGACCGCCGCCGACGTGCATCGACCCGGCGGCGACCTACACCGCCGAGGTCACCACCAACAAGGGCACGTTCACGATGCAGCTCGACCCGGCCGCGGCACCCGTCGCCAGCAACAACTTCGTGGTGCTCAGCCGGTACCGGTTCTTCGACGGCGTCGCCTTCCACCGCATCGTTCCCGGCTTCGTCATCCAGGGCGGTGACGGCGATGGCGAGCCCTGGGGCAACAACGACCTGGGCTACACCTTCGGCGACGAGCTCCCGAGCGGACCCGAGGCCTACACCGACTACTCACTCGCGATGGCCAACGCCGGTCCGGCGACCAACGGCAGCCAGTTCTTCGTGGTCCTGCCGGGCGGAGGCCAACAGCTCAACCCGGCCAACTACAGCCGCTTCGGCGAGGTCATCTCGGGCCGCGAGGTCATCGACGCGATCGGAGCGCTCGGCAACGAGAACCAGGAGCCGACGGAACCGGTCGTGATCGAGTCGGTCAGGATCACCGAGACCCCGGCCGCCTGAGGCGGAACCGGCGGCGACCCGGGCGCGGTCGCCGGGCTCAGCGCTCGAGCGCGGCGTTGAGCACCCGGGGGAGGGCGTCCAGGTCGACACGGCGACCGGCCAGGAACACCTGTACCTCACCGTCGCCGACCACGGTCCACTCACCCGGACCGCCGTGCACCAGCGCCGTCGCCTCGTCGATGCCGACGACCGGCAGGTCCGGCGGTGCCAACTCCACGGTGCGGTGCCACTTGTCGGGTGACCAGCGGTTCCGCCGGGGCACGAACGTCGCCGTCGTGACGAGCTCGAGCCCGACGGTGAAGGCGCCCCCACGGCTGTCGACCATGTGGGTGCACACCACCGACGTGGCCTCACCGGCCACGGCGACCACGGCACCGTTGTCCCAGGCCGCGACGAGCGCGTCGAGCAGCGGCGTGTCCTTCAGCACCGACCGGAGGTGCATCGGGGAACCGCTCGAGACGTAGACGGCGGACGCACCGGCGACGGCGGCCGCGGCCTCGGGCAGCATCGCCTGGGCCCGTCGGTAGACGTCCAGCACGCGCACCTGCACGCCGAGCGGATCCAGGTGGGAGCGGGCCCGGTCGATGGCGAGCTCGGGTCGCTCGTAGGCGAGTGCCGCCGGGACGACCAGGACGTCACCGAGACCTGCGAGCAGGTCGGCGTCGAAGGTGCACGCGTCGGTCCACTCTCCACCACCCACCAGGGCCAGCGTGCCGCTCATGCTCGTCGTGCTCCTCCGTGCGGCACCGCCACCCGGGGGAGTTCGGCGGTGCGGGCGACAGCCTGTCACGCGGCCCGACGACCGGGCCATCCCGTCACGCACCGTTGCGCCGTGCGACGCGCGGTCGTCCGAACCCCGGCTTGGGGCGTGGATCGGCTCGCTCGCTAGCATCGCCGCCATGACGATCCAACGTGTGGGCATCCTCGGCAGCGGCATCATGGGTTCGGGCATCGCGGAGGTGGCCGCCAAGTCGGGCCACTCCGTGGTCCTGCGGTCCCGACAGCAGGCGACCGCCGACGCAATGCTGGCCTCGCTCGAGAAGTCCCTGGCCAAGCAGGTCGAGCGGGGCAAGCTCGAGCAGTCGGCCGCCGACGAGGTGCGGGCGCGCGTCTCTGCGACCGACGACCTGTCCGCCGTCGCCGACTGCGACCTGGTCATCGAGTCGGTCGTCGAGGACCTGGATGTGAAGCGGGCGCTGTTCGCCGAACTCGACGGGATCTGTGGCGAGTCGACGATCCTCGCCACCAACACCTCGACGCTGCCGGTGGTGGAGATGGCGGTCGCGACGAACCGCCCGCAGAACGTCTGCGGCGTGCACTTCTTCAACCCCGCACCCGCCATGGCCCTCGTCGAGATCGTCCGACCCCTGACGGCCTCGGACGAGACCATCGCCGCCTGCCGGGCCTTCGCCGAGGCCTGCGGCAAGTCGCCGGTCGAGGTGAAGGACCGGGCCGGCTTCATCGTCAACGCCCTGTTGTTCCCGTACCTGAACAACGCCGTCCGCATGCTCGAGAACGGCACGGCGAGCGCCGAGGACATCGACGCCGCCATGAAGGGTGGGTGCGGGTTCCCCATGGGACCACTCGCCCTGCTCGACCTGGTGGGTCTGGACACGTCGGTGGCGATCCTGGACGCGCTCTACGACGAGTTCCGCGACCCGAACTACGCCGCCATGCCGGTGCTGCGGCGCATGGTCGCGGCCGGCCAGCTCGGTCGGAAGTCGGGCGCCGGCTTCTACGACTACTCGCGCTGAGGTCCACCCCCTCGCCGGTCGAGCCGCCGCCGAGTCGCTGGGCGTTCCCGGATCCGCTCGACGGGCCGGGCGACGGCCCCGTGGTGCTCGGCGGGGACCTGGAGGCGGGAACCCTGCTCGCCGCCTACCGGACCGGGCTGTTCCCGATGCCGGTCGGCCGTCGGGACCTGGCCTGGTTCTCGCCCGACCCCCGGGCGGTCCTGCCCGCCCGGGGCGTCCACGTGTCCCGCTCGCTCCGACGGGTCCTGGGCCGCTTCGATGTCACCACCGACCGCCGGTTCGAGGACGTGGTGCGCGCCTGCGGTGACCCGGCCCGACCCCACGGCTGGATCGACGGGCGCATCGTGGAGGCCTACGTGCGGCTGCACGAACTCGGCTGGGCGCACAGCGTGGAGGTCTGGCGTGACGGCGAGCTCGCCGGCGGCCTGTACGGCGTGGCGATCGGGGGGCTGTTCGCCGCCGAGTCGATGTTCCACCACGTGCGGGATGCGTCCAAGGTCGCCGTCGTGGCCGCGGACCGGATCGTCTCCAGTGCGACCGGGACGCTGTTCGACGTCCAGTGGCAGACGCCCCACCTGGCATCCCTGGGCGTGGTCGAGGTGCCCCGGCGTCGGTACCTGGACCTGCTCGGCGTCGCCTGCACCGCCCCCGGACCCGACTGGGACCGCCCGGTCCGACTGCGCGACTGACCGGGCGGCGCCTCAGGCGACCGCCTCGGGCGTCGGCCTGGTGTGCCGCCGCGAGGCCTGGACCCGCCACACCAGGAAGGTGATGATCCCGATCACGATCTGGGGGATGAACGTGGCGGCCCGCCACAACAGATCGGCGGCGAGCGCCTGGTCCTGGTCCATGCCGAACGCCGCGAGGAGCGCGACCAGGGCCGCGTCCACCGTCCCGAGGCCACCCGGGGTGACGGGGATGAATCCGGCCAGGCGGGCGACGGCGAAGGCTGCGAACACCTCGGCGGGATTCACCCCGGTGCTGGTCCCGCCCAAGCCGTAGATGGCCACGAGGAGCACGAAGAACTGGCTGAACTGCTGGGCGAAGTTCGTGACCGTGAGCCGGCCCCAGCGTTGGGCGACGACGTCGTAGGTCTGGTCACGGAAGCGGACGACACCAGAGGTCACCGTCTCCGCCGGTGTCGACGGCCGGAACCGGTGGACCACGGCGTCGCCCCACCCGCCGATCCGTCGGGCCCACCGCTCACTGCGGAGCACCACGACCATGGCCCCGACGATGAGCGCCACGCCGACGAGCCCGCCGACGGCACCGACGACCTGGTTCTGCGTGGCACCACCCTCGACCACCAGGACCGACAGGCCGAGGGCGGGCAGCGCCAGGGTCACGAGCAGGTTCCAGATGCTCGTCACGGCGATCGCCGATGACGCCTGGGCCGGACCGAACCCGTACCCGCTCAACATGGCGTACTGGACCGCGAGGCCGAAGGCACCGCCGGCCGGTACCGCGTTCGAGATCATGAACGACGTCTGGCGGACCACGAACGCGTCCCGGAATCGGATTCCCGGCAGGGCCGCCATGTAGGGGAAGACGTAGATGATGATGTTGAGGACGGTCACGGCGCCCAGCGCGACGAGCGAGCCGATCGACATCTTCTCGATCGAGTCCCACGCGGCGCCGTAGTTGGCGAACTTCGGGAAGATCCCGACGAACACCACGACCAGGACCACCACGGTGATCAGGCCGGCGATGAGCTGCTTGCGTCGGTCGAGGCTGCCGCCGCCGACGGCGGGGGTGGCCGGCCCGGAGGGGGTGTCGGGCACGGCGGTGGCCGACTCGTCGGCGATGCTCCCGTCGCTGGGCTCGGCAGGGTCGGCCACGGGCGAACACTACGCCACGGCCCCGAACGCCCGGCCGACCTACGATGCACTCCCGACCGGTCGCCGTCCGGTGACCGCTCCCGGCGACGAGGAGATCCCATGGGCTACCACCACGTGGCGCTCGCCACCGCCAAGCTGGACGCCACCGACCGCTTCTACACCGAGGCGATGGGCTTCGAGCTGGTGAAGTGCATCACCGCCCCCACGCCCGAGGGCGGGTGGGCCCGGCACGTCTTCTACCGGAACCCCGACGTGACCGAGGGCGCCCCGGGGATGATCGCCTTCTGGGACCTGCACGGGGACTACCCGCCGGTCGACGGTGCCATGTCCCGGGCGGTCGGGCTCCCCGAGTGGGTGAACCACCTGGCGTTCCACGCGACCGACCCCGCGGACCTGGAGGCGCGGCGCAAGCGTTGGCTGGACCTCGGGCTGGAGGTGCTGGACGTCGACCACGGGTTCTGCCGTTCCGTCTACACCCACGATCCCAATGGCACGCTCGTCGAGTGGTGCTGCGACCTGCGGGAGCTGAACGACGAGGACCGCGCCGCCGCGCTGCGGGACCTGGCCGCCGAGCGGCCGGAGCTGGAGGATCCACCCTCGGGCATCCAGCACTTCCCCGCCGATGCGTCGCTGCAACCGGACTGGGTGACCGCCTGAGCCGAGCGGACGACGTCACTCTCCCTTCGCCATGTTGGCGAAGAGGGTGCAGTAGTCGAGGAACACGAGCCGGGCGACCCCGGTGCGACCGGCGCGGTGCTTGGCCACGACCACCTCGGCGGTGTCCTTGTCCGGTGAGTCAGGGTGGTACACCTCGTCCCGGTACAGGAACATCACGACGTCGGCGTCCTGCTCGATCGAGTTGTGCACGATGATTCCGTCGGCCACGAAGTTGTGGGTCCCCAACACGGTCGCGTCGAACACGGCCTGGGATCCGAGCGGTTCCACCGACACCACCTCGTCCCAGAACACGTCGGACTCGGCGAGCGCCGTGAGTTCCTTGCTGTCGCACACACCTGCGATGCGGCCCAGACGCTCACGACTCGTCGCACGGGGTCGCGCCGGGGTGCCGAGCAGGTAGCTCCCGCAGTACGGCTCGCCGAGCTCGGCAGCCAGCTGGCGGTGGGTCATCCCGAGCCGCTCGAGCTCGGCGACGACGACGTCGCGGGCCGCGGGGGGGATGGTGTCGACGTTGGAGTTGGCCGAGACGTCCTCCAGCGCGGCGAGCGCCCGGCGGGCGGACTCGGCCTCGGGACCCGCCCGGCCGACCGACCGCAGGAACCGTCGCTGGTCCTGGACCCCGTGGACCCACAACCGCCACGAGCTGGAACGGCCGCTCACCCGAACGACCCGGGCGTGGACCTCGAATCGCAACAGGAGCAGCTGCAGACGACCGAGCAACGTCCGGTGCCGGCTCGTGCAGAACACCCGCACGAGCGGTCGGCCGCGCAACGTGCCGACACTCGTCGATCCCAGTCGGGTGCAGAGGTGGGCCACGACACGCGCCAGGTCATCGTCCACGAGGGCGTCGACCCCGACGGGGAGTTCCCCCGTCCGCGCGGCCCGGTCGACCAGCTCGGCGAGGGCGGCCTCGGTCCTCGACGGACCGTCAACCGTCGGAGCACCGGTCCCATCGCCCCTGGTGGCCTCGGTCCCGGCGAGGAGGCCCTCGAGGGTCACGGGACGCTCGGGCGGACCGACGCGGCGTGGGACGGCCAACCGGTCCCCGACGGCCAGTTCATCGAGCCGGACCCAGCCGTCGACGCGGCGGAACGGGTGGTTGGCGGAGGCCTCCACCGACCGACCGGAGGCCAGCGTCAACCGGAAGACGTCCTTGGTGCCGCTGGCGAAGACGTGCGTCATGGTGGCCGGAACCAGCTTCCAGTCGTCATCCAGGCTCCACACGGGCACGTCGGCGGCCCCCGATGCCAGCAGTTCGCCCAGGGTGACCGACTCGTTCGTGTCGGCGCGGAGCACGGTGGTCGCAGCCGTGAGGCAGCCGGACTCGCGCAGGTCGGCGAGCATCGGGCGCTTGTCCGCCCGGAGCTCGAGCTGACGCGACAACTGGGACAGGGCGACGACCGGGACCTCGAGTTCGCGGGCCAGCACCTTGAGGCCGCGGCTGATCTCGGCCACCTCCACCTGCCGGCTCTCGGCGTTCGTCCTCCCCTGCATCAACTGGAGGTAGTCGACGACGATCAACCCGAGCGGCGTGCCGAGCTTGTCCTGGAGACGACGGGCCTTGGCCCGGATCTCCATGACCGTGAGCGCCGGGTTGTCGTCGATCCACAGCGGCGCCTCACCCAGGCGGCCCATGGCCTTCGTGAGCTTCGTCCAGTCCGCGTCGGTCAGGCGTCCAGTCCGCAACTTGGTCGCGTCGACCCGGGCCTCGGCGGCCAGGAGCCGCTGGGTCAGCTCCAGGTGGCTCATCTCGAGGGAGAAGAACATCACCGGGAGCTGCTCGCGTACCGAGGCGTGCGAGGCCAGCCCGAGGGCGAACGCACTCTTGCCCATGGCCGGCCGGGCGCCGACGACGACCAACGCCCCGGGCTGCAGCCCGGACAGGAGCCCGTCCAGGTCCGTGTACCCGGTGGGCGTGCCGGTGACGGCGTCGCCCCGCTCGTAGAGCTCCTCGAGCTGTTCGAGTGCCTGGTCCAGCAGGGGCGCGAGTTCGGCGAGGGTGTCGGAGGTGCGCCGCTGCGCCACCGCGAAGATCATGCTCTCGGCGGTGTCGATGGTCTTCTCGATGTCGTCCAGCGGGGAGTACCCGAGTTCGGCGACGTCGTTCGCGGCGCCGATCAGCTTGCGCAGGAGCGCCTTCTCCTCGACGATCCGCGCGTAGTGCTCGGCGTTGGTGATCGCCGGGGTGTTGGCCTGCAACGACACGAGGGTCGCCGCACCACCGACGGCGTCGAGCACTCCGGCCCGGTCGAGTTCCTCGGCGACCGTGAGCGGGTCGACGCCTCGACCCGAGGCGTACAGGGACTGGATGGCCTCGAAGATGTGCCGGTGCGCCGGCTTGTAGAAGTCGTCCGACTGGACGATCGTCGCCGACGCCGACACGGCGTGCTCCGACAGGAGCATGGCCCCGAGCAGCGACTGCTCGGCATCCAGGTTGCTCGGGGGGACTCGGGCCGCCCCGGCGCCGGGCGCAGGCGGTGTGACGGGCGGTTCGGGCGGCATCGCCCACCATCCTCTGTTGTTCACCCTGTGGCCATCCAGAGGATGACCCTCTGGATTTCCTCGGGATGGCCGGGGGATGGGCTGTGGGTCCAGCTGTGGACGACGGGCCGCCCTGCGGACGAGTCCGGGCTCAGCCGGCGGTCACCTCGACGGTGATGGGGAACTCGACATCGGCGTGGAGCCGGGCCTGCACCAGGTGGGTCCCGACGTCCTTGATCGGCTCGTCGAGGACCAGCAGTCGCCGGTCGATCTCGATGCCGGCCTGGTCCGCAACGGCCTGGGCGACGTCGGCGGCGGTCACCGACCCGAAGAGCTTCCCGCCCTCACCGGCACGGGCCGCGATGGCGATGGTGGTCGACACCAGACGCGTCGCGACCTCCTCGGCGGCCTCGCGGTCCTTGGCGTCGCGGATCGAACGGACCCGCCGCATGGACTCGGCCTGCCGCTCCGCCCCGACCGTCGCCGGGAACGCCAGGTCCCTCGGCTCCAGGAAGTTGCGGGCGTAGCCCTTGGAGACCTCGACCACATCGCCCCGCTTGCCGAGGCCGGCCACGTCGGCCCGGAGGATCACCTTGACCGCGCTCACGATGCGGCCTCCTCGGAACCGGTGCCGGAGGCGGTCGCCTCGAGCTCCTCGACCGCCTCGAACTCCTCGACCGCAGCGGCGTCGGCCGGCGCGGCCTCGGACCGCTCGGGTCGATCCCGGTCCGGGCGCGGGCCACGTCGATCGTCACCATCACGGTCGGAACGGCGACCTCGCTGGGTGGTGACCCTGCTGGTGTAGGGCAGGAGGGCCATCTCCCGGGCGTTCTTGATGGCCTTCGCCACCTCCCGCTGCTGCTGGGTGTCGTTGCCGCTCACCCGGCGGGCCCGGATCTTGGCCCGGTCGGACATGAACCGGCGGAGCAGGTTGACGTCCTTCCAGTCGACGTACTCGACGCCCTCGGAGTCGAGGACCGACACCTTCTTCTTGAGCTTGCGACCGGTGTCCTTGGGCTTGCCGCGACGCGGCTGGGGCTTGGCCATCAGAACGGCTCCTCATCCTGGCTGTAGCTCGGGGCCTCGGTGGGGGCCGGGGCGTCGTATCCGCCGCCACCGCCGCCATCCCGGCGCTCGGTCCTGGTCACCTGGGCGGTCGCCCAGCGGAGGCTCGGGCCGATCTCGTCGGCGAGGATCTCCACCTTGGAACGCTTCTCGCCGTTGTCGGTCTCCCAGGACCGCACCTGCAGTCGGCCGCTGACCATCACCCGGTTGCCCTTGCTGAGCGACTCGGTGACGTTCTCGGCCAGGTCGCGCCAGCAGACGACGTCGAAGAACGAGACCTCCTCGTCCCACTCGTTCGTCTGGGCGTTCCGCCAGCGGCGGTTGACGGCCAGCCCGAAGTTGGCGACGGCCGCCCCCGACGGGATGAACCGGAGCTCCGGGTCACGCGTCAGGTTGCCGATCAGCTCCACGTAGTTGCCTGCCATGGTCAGTCCTTTCCTTTGCCGGCCCCAGCGAGGAGGCCACGACGAGCGGCCTCGGCGTCGGGGAGCCGGATGAGCTTGTGGCGGACGACGTCGTCCGCGAGCCGGAGGTACCGGTCGACCTCGTCGAGGTTGGGTGCCTCCGTGACGATCTCGAGCACCGAGTAGACGCCCTCGTCCTTGTGGTCGATGGGGTAGGCGAACCGACGTCGTCCCCACTTGTCGACCGTGGGCACGGTGCCACCGTCGGCCTCCACCAGCTCCTGGACCCGCTGCAGGACGGCCGTGTTGGCTGCGTCGTCGACGTCACGGTCGACGATGATCATGAGCTCGTAGGCGCGAACGGCCACGCTGACTCCTCCCTCCGGACCTGAGCGACGGGCGCTGCAGGGTCCTGCGACCTGCAGGACAGGGACCCGGGGCGGACCCGGGCGATGTGCGACGCCGAGTGTAGGCCCCGGGACCCGGACCCGGTCCAGTCGGACCCGGGCGACAGGGGTTCAGAACACCCGGACCCGGGGCGACCCGGGACGACTGGCACCGATGGCGTTTCGATCGTCACGCCGACCACTGTGGCGGAGGGGTGTGACACCGGGACCCGACGGAGCCGGCCGGTCCGGTTCCACCGGGTGCCGGTCCCGGGTCAGTGCGCGCCGCCGTAGAGCGCCAGCGCCTCGGCCTCGTCGACCGAGAGGTGGTACGACTCGGAGTCGTCGGGGAAGCTCCCGCTGCGGACGTCCGAGGCGAAGGCCGCCACCGCCGAAACCGCCTCGTCCTTCAGCGACGCGTACCGTCGGACGAACTTGGGGGCGACCCGGTCCTCGATGCCGAGCAGGTCGTGGAACACCAGGACCTGGCCGTCGCAGTGGCGACCGGCGCCGATGCCGATGGTCGGCACGTCGACGGCGTCGGTGACCATGCGGGCCACCTCGTCCGGCACGCCCTCCAGCACGATGGCGAAGCAACCGGCGTGCTGGAGCGCCTTGGCATCGGCCACCAGCTGGAGGGCCGCCTCGGACTCCTTGGCCTGCACCCGGAACCCGCCCATGGCGTGGACCGACTGCGGGGTGAGCCCCAGGTGGCCGACGACGGGGATCTCCGCGTCCACGAGCGCCTCGATCATCGGCACCCGCTTCCTCCCGCCCTCGAGCTTGACGCACTGGGCGCCGGCGCGGATCAGGGCGGCCGCGTTGTGGACGGTCTCCTGGGTCGACACGTGGTAGCTCATCCACGGGAGGTCCCCGACGATCAGGCAGTCGGGACGGGCCCGGGCGACCGCCGCGGTGTGGTGCGCCAGGTCATCGACCGTCACCTGCAGGGTGTCGTCGTACCCGAGCACGACCATGGCCACCGAGTCGCCGACCAGGATCATGTCGACCCCGGCCTCGGAGGCGATCCGGGCCCCCGGGGCGTCGTAGGCGGTCACCATGACCAGCGGGGCGTCCCCCCTCCGGACCTTGGTGGATCGGACCGCCGGGACCGTCCGGCGCGTCGCGGGGATGGCTGCAGATGGTGCCACTGGCCCACCTCCTCAGTTGGTCCAGCGCCCTGTGGCTGCCGGCCGACAACTGCACGGTACGCCCTGGGGGGTCCCCGTGCCAAGCACTGATCCGACCGGCCTTCAGGCCGATCCGGAGCAGGTCCTCAGCCGCCGGGAGACGGCCCGCTGGAGGGGGGCGCGGACGTCGACGGAGTCGTCGGACGGGGCGCCGTCGTGGAGGACCGGGGCACGGTCGTCGACGAGCGGGGGACCGAGGTCGACGAGGCCGACGGTGAGGTCGTGGAGCTCGCCGAGGAGCCGGACGACCCCTGCGAGGACGACCGGCGCGTCGAGCGACTGGGCGAGTACTCCGAGTTCAGGACCTTGTCGCCGTAGTCGACCTGGGCGAATTCGCAGTCGTCCTCGTCGGAGGTGGCCTGCGACATGAACGACCGCCACATCCGGGCCGGCGTGGCTCCGCCGGACATCTGGCCCCCGCTCGAGGTCGTCATCTCCCTGGGTTGTTCGTAGCCCATCCAGACGACGGCGGTCAGGTCGCAGGTGTACCCGGCGAACCAGGCGTCCTCGGCATTGTCGGTGGTTCCCGTCTTCCCGGCGGCCGGTGATCCGAACGAGGCGTTCCGGCCAGTGCCCCGGGAGATGACCCCGGTCAGCACCGAGGTGACCGTGTCGGCGACGTCGGGGGCGATCACCTGCTGGCGCGGGACGTCGACGGCCGCATCGAACACGACGTTGCCGTCGGAGTCCTCGATGCGCTCGATGATGTAGGGGTCGATCCGGACGCCGTGCCGGGAGAAGGTGGAGTACGCCGAGGTCATGTCGAGCACCGACACCCCGACGGCACCGAGGACGAGCGAGTAGACCGGGTCGAGTTCGGCAGTGACCCCGAGCCGGTTGGCCATGCTCGCCAGCCGCTCGGGGCCGATCTGGTCGACCATCCCGGCGTAGACGGTGTTCGTGGACTGCCAGGTGGCCTGCTCGACGGTCTCGACGCCGCGGTCGGCCCGGTCGTAGTTCGCCGGCAGCCACGGGGATCCGTCCTGTTCGGTGACACCGGGGAACTGGGTCGTGGGTGGCGCCTCGTAGCGGGAGTCGACCGAGAAGCCGTCCTCGATGAACGCCGCGAGCGCAATGGGCTTGAACGTCGATCCGGGTGAACGTCCAGCGCCCCCTCCCTCGGCCCCGAGCGCCAGGTTCACCTGCTGGGACTGGTAGTCCCGGCCCGCCACCATGGCGACGACCCGACCGTCCGCATCGACCGACACGAGGGACCCGAGCGGGCCGTCGGGCTGGTTGACGGTGCCGTTGACCGACTCGACCGCCGCCTCCTGGATGTCGGGATCGAAGGTGGTGTACACCCGGAAGCCCCGGGTCTCGGCCCCCGGCCCGAACCGTTCCCGGAGCTGGGTCCGCACCAGGTCCACCCAGTACTCCGAACCGATGTCCTCGTAGCGGACCGGACCGAAGTCGGTGGTGTCCTCCTCCCGGGGGAGGATCGTGGCGGGCTGGACGGATCCGTCCTGGCGGATCAGGGGCTGGGTCGTCCAGGGCAACGACGCCACGGCGTCCGCCTCGGCCTGGGTGATGTAGCCCTCCTCGACCATGGCCACCAGCACGGTGTCCCGCCGCTGGGTGGCGACGTCGGGCGCCTGGGTCGCGTCCGCCGTCTCCGGGGATCGGATCAGCCCGGCCAGGTAGCTCGACTGGGCCAGGTCGAGATCCTCGGCGTTCACGCCGAAGTAGGCCCGGGCGGCGGCCTCCACGCCGTAGGCGCCCCGGCCGAAGTACACCTCGTTCAGGTACCGGGTCAGGATCTCGCGCTTGTCGAACTCGCGCTCGAGCTTGATCGCCAGGACCGCCTCGCGGAGCTTCCGGTCGATCGTCCGGTCGGATGTCAGGTAGACGTTCTTCACGTACTGCTGGGTGATGGTCGACCCGCCCTGCAGCGACTCGCTCCCGCCGATCAGGTCCATGTAGATCGCCCGGCCGATGCCGAGCGGGTCGACCCCGTTGTGGTCGAAGAACTTGCGATCCTCGGCCGACAGGACGGCCTGGACCAGCACGGGCGGGAGCTGCTCGTAGTCGACGAGCACCCGTTCCTCCTCGGTCCGCAGCCGGGCCATCGCCGTGTCGAAGCCGCACTGGCCCGCGGCCACCGTGGTGTCGCACACGAACGAGGTCTCGACCGGCCGCCGCTCTGGGGGCAGCTTCAGGGTGTTGAGTGCGGTCCAGAGGCCGCCGATGGCGGCCACCCCGAGCACGAGCGCCCCGAAGAACACGAACCGGAGTCGCCAGAGGATGCTCCGGCGTCCGGGGCCGTCGACGGGATCGGTCTCAGGGGCGGCGGTCGGTGAGGTCACGGAGGTCAGGTTCGACGAGTGGATGTCCGCAGCACCCGGTGCATCGCCCGGAGCGGTCGTTGGCGGGGACCGGCGGCTGGACCGCCCGATCCCGATGGGGAGAGTCTGCCCGAGCGGCCCGGTCGTGTCCCATCAGGCCGCCGGGTCGGCGCCGCCGGCGCTGCGAGGGAGTTCAGCTCCCGCCGGCCGCCGGACTGCGGGAACCCGCCGCCGACGGATCCGAGAGTGGCACCACCTCCACCAGGTGGTTCCAGCGGCACGCCAGGCAGACCTCCACGGTGTAGCAGCGCAGGCCGGAGCGTCCGGACACCAGCTTGCGGAGCTCCGCCCGGCTCGCCACGGCCCGCCCGCCCGCCGGGAGTCGCGGGCCGAAGACGTACCGGACGATCCGGAGCTCCGACGCCGAGCAGACGGGGCACGGCGTGGTCGCCCGCTGTGAGTAGTGCTCGGCCACCCGCAGCAGCTCCCGCTGGGCGTCACACACCTCGGCGAGCGGGAGCTCCCCGGCCCGCACCCGGCGCAGAACCTGTCGACGGGCGAAGCGGTAGTCGACGCTGCCCGGCTCGCGACCCGGTCGACCGTCGGTGTCGGGCTGGGTGAACGGCACGGCCACACGGTACTGCCCCCGCCGCCGACGCGACGGGGCGCCGGACCCGCGGCGGGCCGCCCGGGTCGAGGGACGGGGCGCCGGACCCGCGGCGGGCCGTCCGGGTCGAGGGTCGGGGCTGGCGGTCCGCGACGAGCGGCCGCCCACGGGAGACAATGGAGTCGATGGCTCCCCCCACCACCACCGTCCGCCGGCACCCGTCGGCGGGGAACCTCGACAGCCGCCCCGCGCTCGTCGCCCAGGACGCGACGCCGGAGCCCCTCCCCCCGATCAGCTTCCCCCACGGCACCGAGCTCAGCGGCGACCTGGTGCAGTTCGGCCCGGACCTGGACCACGAGCAACTCAACCGGCTGATCGGCTCCGTCGAGGGTCGTCGGGTGCTCGACCTGGGGTGCGGTACCGGCGCGGCCGCGATCGCACTGGCGCGGCGGGGTGCCCGGGTGATCGCAGTGGAGTCCTCGACGGCCCGACTGGCTCAGGCCCGGGCGGCGGCGGAACGAGCGGAGGTCCGCATCGAGTTCCACCACAGCGACCTCGCCGACCTGGCGTTCCTCCGGGCCGACGCCGTGGACCTGGTGGTGTCGGTCTACGCGCTGGCCGGGGTGCAGGACCTGAGTCGTGTGGTCCGGCAGGTCCACCGGGTGCTCACGCCCGAGTCGCCCCTGCTGCTCTCGCTCCCCCACCCGTTCGCCACGATGCTCGAGGACGACGACACCGAACAGCAGCCCCCGACACTGACCCGGACGGCCTGGAGTGCTGCGCCCGTCGCGTGGAGGGCGGGCGCCGACGAAGGGGTCGTGCACCCGCACTCGTTCAGCGAGTTGTTCACCACCCTGACCAGGGCGAGCTTCCGGGTCGACACCGTCCTGGAACCACCGGCCGAGCCCGGAGGATCCAGCCTCCACCGGTCCTCGCTCAGCGAGTGGGTCCCCGAGACACTCGTCGTGCGCGCCCGCAAGCTCGGCATCTGACCTGCGGCGTCAGTCCCGACCGCGGACCACGACGACCGGGCAGTGGGCGTGGTTCACGCAGTAGGTCGTGACCGAGCCGAGCAGCAACCCGACGAACCCGCCGTGGCCGCGGGAACCGACGACGAGCAGGTCGGCGTCCTCGGACAGCGCGATCAGCCGTTCCCCCGGATGCCCCTCGAGCGACTCGACCGACACGTCGAGCCCGTCCAACAGCCCAGCCGAGGACGTGGCGTCGACCGCCGCTCCGAGCATCGTCTCGGAGGCCGCCCTGAGGTCGTCGGGGTCGGGTGCGGCGACCTCGTAGCCGGTGCTCATCAGCGGCGTCGTGAAGGCGCCGACGACCCGGATCGACGCGCCCCGCAGTCGCGCCTCCGCCGCCGCCCACCGCAGCGCCTCGAGTGAGTGCTCCGAGCCGTCCACTCCCACCACGATCCCGGCCATCAGGTCCTCCTGTCCGTGTCCTCGGCCCCGTGGGCCCCGTACCACTCGTCCAGGTCGGCGAGTGCCGTGTCCCGGTCGACCGGTCCCCGCTCGAGTCGGAGTTCGAGCAGGTGCGCGAGCGCCCGCCCGACGACCGGTCCCGGGCCGATGCCCAGGTGCTCCATCACGTCGGCGCCGTCCAGGTCCGGACGGATCGAACGCACGGCCTCGGCCTCCTGGAGGTCGGCGATCCGCTGTTCGAGTTCGTCGATCCGGCGCCCGAGCGCCGCCGCCTTGCGCTGGTTGCGGGTCGTGCAGTCCGCACGAGTGAGGGCGATCAGGTCGTCGAGCAGCGGGCCGGCATCACGCACGAAGCGCCGGACCGCGGAGTCGCTCCACCCCATCTGGTACGTGTGGAACCGCAGGTGGAGGTACACGAGCTGCGTCACGTCGTCGACCATCTGGCGGGAGAAGCGCAGCGCCTTCATCCGGTCGCGGGTCATGCGGGCACCAACGACCTCGTGGTGGTGGAACGACACCCCCTTCGGTCCGACCGACCGGGTCTTCGGCTTGCCGAGGTCGTGGAACAGGGCCGCCAACCGCACCCGGAGCCGACGCTCGGACTGGGCCACCACGGCGATCGTGTGGGTGAGCACGTCCTTGTGACGGTGGATCGGGTCCTGTTCGAGCCGCATGTCGGGCAGCTCCGGCAGGAACGTCGCCGCCAGGCCCGTGTCGCCGACGAACCACAGGCCTGCGGTGGGATCGGGGACGACCACCAGCTTGCAGAGCTCGTCCCGGATCCGTTCGGCCGACACGATCTCCATGCGGTCCAGGCCGGCGCGCACCGCCTCGACCAGGTCCTCGGTGGGCCGCAGCCCGAACCGGGCGATGAACCGGGCGGCCCGAAGCATCCGCAGCGGATCGTCGGCGAAGGACTCCTCCGGCGACAGCGGCGTGCGCAGGACCCCTGCGTGCAGGTCGGCCAACCCGTCGTAGGGGTCGATCAGTGTCGGATCGGGGCTGGTCACCTCCAGCGCCATGGCGTTGACGGTGAAGTCGCGGCGGCTCAGGTCGTCGAGCACGTCGGTGCTGAACGCGACCTCGGGCTTGCGGCTGTCCGGACGGTAGGCCTCGGCGCGGTGGGTCGTGATCTCGATGTGGCGGTCCCCGAGCCGGACCCCGATGGTCCCGAACCGCTCGCCGGTGGTCCACAGGGCGTCGACGACGGGGCCGACCAGCTCCTTGATCCGTTCGGGTCGGGCGTCGGTGGTCAGGTCGACGTCGTGCCAGCCCGCCGCGACGGACTCGGGGGAACCCGGCCCGGCGTCCACGACCGTTGGTTCCGGGGAATCCGCCCCGGCGACCCCGCCGGTCCCGTCGTCGGCGAACAGGTCGCGGACGCTCCCGCCGACCAGGTACAGACGGTGGCCGGCGGCGCCGACGACCTCGGTCAGCGGTGCGACCTGCTCGATCAGACGTCGCACGCGCTCGGGACCCACGGCCGCAGCGTACCGGCGGGCGGGCGCAGCGGACTCCAGCGACCGTGGTGCCGGGCGCGGCCCGCGGCACCCGGGGCCACGACGGAGCGTCCACCGGCCCGTACGCTCTGGGGTCGACGCCGCCCCCGGCGCCACGCGAGACACCATGACCTCCAGAGCCGCCACCTCCCGAGCCACCCTGTCGGTGGGCCGCGACCGATACCGGATCGGTCCGTGGCACGCCGACGCTTCGATCGCGTACCTGGCGCTCACGCCCGACACCGTCCGCGTCAGCGATGACAGCCTGCGCTCCTGTGTGGACCGGCTCGTCGCCGCCGGGTACACGTCGGTGATCACCTCGGCGCTCCATCCGGACGAGACCGGTCCGTTCGCCCGGCTCGGATTCGAGGAGTTCGACCGGCTGCGCGTCCTGGCCGTCGACCTGGACCGGATCCGACCGACGCGACCGGCGATTCCCCAGGGGGTGCGGCTCCGACGGGCCCACCGGCGCGACCGCGTCGCCGCCCTCACCGTCGACCACGCCGCCTTCCCCGAGTTCTGGCGACTCGACGCCGAGTCCATGCGGGACGCGGAGTCCGCGACCCCGGCGGTCCGGTTCCGGGTGGCCGACGCCGGCGGGCGGATCGTGGCCTATGCGATCACCGGACGGAGTGGACCCCAGGGCTTCCTGCAGCGACTGGCGACGGATCCATCCGTCGCCGGCCGGGGCCTGGCGACCGCGCTCGTCCACGACGCGGTCAGGTGGGCGTCACGCCACCGGTGCCGTCGACTGCTCGTCAACACGCAGGTCGACAACGAGCGGGCGCTGCGGCTCTACCGGCACCTGGGCTTCGAGCTCACCCCCAGCGACCTGGTCGTCCTGACGAGACGGCTGCGGTGACCCCGTCACCCCGGTGGTGGGCGACGGCCGTCGCCGTGATGGTCGCCGTCACGTCCCTGGTCGCAGCGGGGACGGTCTCGGACCACGTCGGGGCCTCCCCGTCCCCGGCGACCACGACGGCCCAGGGTGGCGACGAGGACGGCCCGGCCCGGGTGCCGCTCGACCTCTCCTTCGTCAGTCCCTTCGTCTCCCCGCAGGGCGCCTTCGAGCTGCGGTTCGCCCCCACCATCGCCGTGCCGACCGACGCGACGATGGAGGTCCGGATCCATCGTCGACTGAGCAGCGGCTCCGGCCTGCGCGCCGCCGTCGCCCGCGTCGCCGAGGGTGGATCACCGGGATCGGTGCTGGCGGGCCCCATCCGCATCCCCCCGGCGCTGCTCGGCAACCCCGCCGCCGGGTGGACGGTGCGCCTGGAGGTGTCGAACTCGACGAACACCCCCGCGCCGGCGGTGTTCGTCCCCGACGACGGCATCCACCCCGTCACGGTCGACCTGATCGACGGCCGCGGGTCGACCATCTGGGAACGGACCGTGTTCATGGTTCGGCCACCGGAGAACCCACCGGTCGACCGGACGGGCGCGCCGGCTCGGACCACGGTCACCATGGCACTCGGCCTCGACGGGCCGCCGGCCCTCGGTCCCGAAGGTGAGGCGGTGATCGGCGACGACCTCCTGTCGACCCTCGGTGACGTGGCGGGCCTGCTGGAGGCGGTCCCCGAGGCACCCCTGTCGCTCGCCATCAGCCCGAACCTCCTCTCGGGCTCCAGCCGATCGGGCACCGTCACCGCGACCGACCTGACCTCGGCGCTGCAACGACCCGGGCTCGCCGCCCGGACGCTCCGACGCACCGACGTCCCCCTCGACGTCGGTGGGATCATCAACGCCAACGGACTCGACGTGATCCAGGACGAGCTCACCATCGGCAGCAGGGTGGTCGAGACCGAGACGCTCCGCCCCCCCATCGACCACACCTGGCTACTCGACGACACGGTCACGCGCGAGTCGCTGCCCGCACTGGCGGCACTCGGCACCCGCCGGGTCGTGCTGCCGGCGGATCGGCTCGTCCTCCCCGAGGGCACGGACCCCGCCACGGCTCGGAGCCGGACGATGGTCCTGGGGGGCGATGGTCCCGACACGTCGGAGAACCCGTCGGACGGACTGCTGACCGTCGTGGCCGACGACCCCATCCTGGGGCTCGCCACGCTGGATCCGGATGCCGATCCGGGCACGGTCGCCAACCGGGTCAGCACCGAGCTGAGTGCGGACTGGTTCACTGCGGTCGGCGAGGGTCCCGATTCCTTCCCGGGCCCGCAGTCGGTGCTCTTCGTCCCACCGCAACTCGACCCGGCGGTGCTGCTCGCGCTCATCCCGGCGCTCACCGGCGCCGGTCCCCTGTTCGCCGACGCCGAGGCCCCGCCTCCACCGGCCGGTCCCGTCGAGGGCGACTACCTGACCGCGTCGCTGGCCCCGCGCACCCCCCAGGACCAGGCCGCGGCGATCGCCGAGTACCGGGCCTCCCGCACCACGGTCGTCGGCGTCCGCAGCGTGGTGGGACCCGTCGAGGGACAGGTCCGGACGTGGGACCTGGTGAACGCCCAGACGATGACCCGGGGGCTGGACCCGGGACTCCGGCGGGCCTCCCACGACGCGATCGAGGTCGGGTCACGAACGCTGCTCGACCAGATCGAGGCGCCACCGGAGCGCAAGGTGGTGCTGACCAGCCGGGACGCCACCATCCCGCTCCGGTTCCGCAACGGGCTCGACTATCCGGTCGACGTCGGCCTGCGCGTCAGGAGCAGCCGACTCGAGCTGCCGGACGGTGAGCGACGCGTCGTCCGACTCGTGCCCGGTGACAACCTGGTCGACCTGCGGGTCACCGTCCGGGCGCCGGGCGAGTCGGTCGTCAGGGTCGACGTGACCTCACCCGACGACTCGGTCGGGATCGACTCGGTGCGCGTCCCGGTCCAGGCATCGACGATCTCCGGTGTCGGCGCCGCCCTGTCGATCGCGTCCCTCGTCGTCCTGGCGTGGTGGTGGCTGGTGACGGCGCGACGGCGACGCCGCCAGGGTGTCCTCGAGGGAGGCACCCATCCGAGCACCGCCGGATCCGGGGACGACCGGGACGAGCCGCCACCACCGCAACGGGTCGGCGACGGTAGCGTCGCAGAAGGTGGATGAGACCCGAGCCGGCACGAACCCCGGCGCCCCGATCACGTCGGCCAGCGCGGGGCTGTCCGGGCTGGTCCTGGCCAGCCGCTACCGGCTGGACCGACTGATCGGCTCCGGTGGCATGGCCCAGGTCTGGGAGGCCACCGACACCGTCCTGGCGCGCCGGGTCGCGGTCAAGCTGCTCCACCCGCACCTGGCGGCCGACCCGCAGTTCGTCCAGCGGTTCCGGCAGGAGGCGAAGGCAGCCGCACGGATCAACGACCCGGGTGTGGTCGGCGTGTTCGACACCTGCAGCGACCAGGGCCACGAGGCGATCGTGATGGAGCTCCTGGAGGCCACGACGCTGCGGGACCTGATCGACGAGCGGGGCTCGCTCGACGCCGCCACCACCGAGCGGATCGGGCTCCGGGTGCTCGACGCCCTGGAGGCGGCCCACCGGGCCGACCTGGTGCACCGCGACATCAAGCCCTCGAACATCCTCCTGTGCCGTGACGGCCGAGTGAAGCTCGCCGACTTCGGGATCGCCGTCGCCGACGGACAGACCCAGCTCACCCAGGAGGGTTCGCTGGTCGGTACGGCCACCTACCTGGCCCCGGAGCAGCTCCAGCACCAGGACCTCGACGGGCGGGCGGACCTCTACTCACTCGGCGTCGTGCTCTACGAGTGCCTCACGGGACGCAGCCCGTTCGAGGGCGACACCGCGGCGGCCGTCGCCCTCGCCCGTCTCCACACTCCACCTCTCGACCCCCGGCAGCTCCGCGTCGACGTGCCGGCCCACCTGGCGGAGGTCCTGATGGTGGCACTGTCGGTCGACCCGGACCACCGCTTCGCCTCGGCGGCCGACTTCCGGGCGGCGCTGCTCGGCGGGAGCGTGCACATCCCCGGTCCTCCGACGGGCTTCGAGTCCGACGCCCTGGTGGACCTCCACGACGACGACCTGGAGTCGTTCACGTCGTCCGAGCGCGGCTGGCTCCTCCCGGCGATGCTGATCGTGCTCGTCGGCGCCGCCCTCACGGTCGCCGGACTACTCGTCCGGGAGTCACGCGTGGAGGAACCGGTGGCCGCCCCCGGATCCAGCCTCCCGAGCGTCGAGCTCGAACCGCTGGCCATCGCGCGGGTCGGCACGTTCGACCCTCAGGGCAGCGGCACCAGGGGCGAGAACGACGGTGACGCCCCCAACGTCGCTGACGGCGAGCCGGGGACCGGGTGGCGGACCGAGCTCTACGACGAGCGCGGGTTCTTCGGGTCCAAGACCGGAGTCGGTGTCGCCCTCGTCCTCGAGTCCAGGTCGCTCGTCGACCGGGTGCGGATCCAGTCGAGCGATGACGGGTGGAGCGGGTCGATCTACGTGATCGACGCCGAGTCGACCGATGCGATCGACCTGGGCAACCTGGTCCCGGCCGCCCAGGTGGACGACGTGCGCGGCACCCTGGAGGTCGACACCCGCGGAGCGCCCGGACGCCTGGTCCTGTTGTGGATCACCCAGCTCGGCGATCCGACCGACGGGCGGCACAGCGTGCGGATCGACGAGATGTCGGCCCGCGGCCGACCCGCCCGGGGGTGACCCGATGAGGACCCAAACGACGAACCGGGGACGAACCGGAATCGCCGCCGGGGGGTGACCGGGCCCTCTAGGCTCCGGCCGATGTCGAACATCCCGGGCAACGAGCACCCGAACGGAGGCCCGCCCGCGGGTGGGTCCGACTGGACCGACCAGGTCACGGACCTGATCGTCGACTCCGTCGACAAGGTCCGCGCCCGCACCACCGGACCGCTCCTCGACCTCAGCCGGGCCGGGGTCCTGGCCCTCGTCGCCGTGATCGTCCTGGTCCCGGTGATCATCATCGTCACCGTCGGGCTGACCCGCTTCCTGCACTGGCTGCTGCCCGGCGGGATCTGGGTGTCCTACACCGTGATGGGCCTCCTGTTCGTGCTGCTCGGGGCGTTCCTCTGGAGTCGACGACGCGACTGACCGGTCGGGTCCCGGCGCCCGGCCACACCGACCACGTTCCCATCCGTCCCCCCAGTCCTGACGAGGAGTTCCACCTGTGACCGACGACGTCCGAAACGTCATCGTGGTCGGCTCCGGCCCAGCGGGCCTGACCGCCGCCATCTACACCGCCCGCGCATCCCTGGATCCGCTCGTCATCGAGGGGGAACCGTCCTCGACGAGCGACCAGCCGGGTGGCCAGCTGATGCTCACCACCGAGGTCGAGAACTTCCCGGGGTTCCCAGAGGGAATCATGGGTCCGGAGCTCATGCAGTCGTTCCGGGACCAGGCCGAGCGGTTCGGCGCCGAGATCGTCACGGCCAAGGTCACCCGCCTCGACCTGAAGACCTCCCCGTTCGGGGTGTGGGTGGGCGGCACGGACGGCGAACCCACCCACCGGGCCCGGTCGATCATCATCGCCACCGGGGCGTCCTCGCTGATGCTCGGCCTCGAGGCGGAACGACGCCTGATCGGCCACGGCCTCTCGACGTGTGCGACCTGCGACGGGTTCTTCTTCCGCGACCAGGACATCTGCGTCGTCGGTGGCGGCGACTCGGCGATCGAGGAGGCCCTGTTCCTCACCCGCTTCGCCAGCTCGGTCACGGTGATCCACCGACGCGACACGCTCCGGGCCTCGAAGATCATGCAGGAGCGGGCCTTCGCCAACCCCAAGCTCAGCTTCCTGTGGAACACCGTGGTTGACGACCTGATCGGCGAGGAACAACTCGAGGGCGTGGTCACCCGCGACGTGGAGAGCGGGGAGGTGACGACGCATCCGTTCACCGGCGCGTTCGTCGCGATCGGCCACCGGCCGAACACCGACCTGTTCGTCGGCCAGTTGTCACTGAAGGACAACGGCTACCTGCGGACCTTCGACGACCGGTCCCACACCAGCGTGGACGGAGTCTTCGCCTGTGGCGACGTCCAGGACGACTGGTACCGACAGGCGATCACGGCGGCGGGCAGCGGGTGCATGGCCGCGATCGACGCCGAGCGCTGGCTGGAGCGCATGGGACACTGAGCGTTCCCTCGGTCCCGCAACCGGTCGGAAATGCAACCGCCGTCCGCGGGGTTGTGTCGCTGGCACCCCGGAGTTCCGGGTGGCGCGAGAATGGGTCGATCGGTCGACGACCCCGACCCGGAAAGGCCTCGACATGTCAACCTTCGTCCTCGACGACGCCACCTTCCACGAGGAGATCGGCTCCTCGGACCTGCCGGTCCTGGTGGACTTCTGGGCCGAGTGGTGTGGTCCGTGCAAGATGATCGCCCCCACGCTGGAGGAGATCTCGGTGGAGCACCAGGAGTCGCTGCGGATCGCCAAGGTGAACGTCGACATCTCACCCGATATCGCACGAGAGTTCAACGTGATGAGTATCCCCACCATGATCGTTTTTCGTGATGGGGAGGAGGCGGCCCGGATCGTCGGGGCCAAGGCCAAGGCGGCCCTGCTCGACGAACTGTCCCCGTTCATCTGACCGACACTCGCTCCGGGGCACCTGTCCGCTCTCCGAGCGGTGGGCCTTTCGGTTGACGCGGGAGCACCACCATCACCCTCTCGTCCCTCCCACTCCAGCCTGGTGACACGGGCGACGATGTCGCCGACCTCCAACGGCGCCTCGCCGCCCACGGGGCCCACAGTGGTGACCGGGCCGGCCACTACGGACCGGGAACGTCCGACGCGGTCCGACGGTTCCAGGAGCGTCGGTCCCTGCCCGTCACCGGGGTCTGCGACGTGACCACGTGGTCGATGCTCGTGGAGGCCGGGTACTCCCTGGGCCACCGACTCCTCTGCCTGCAGCGGCCGATGCTCCGCGGCGACGACGTGGCCGACCTCCAGTTGAGGTTGAGCCATCTGGGGTTCGACCCGGGGCGGATCGACGGCATCTTCGGGCCGCAGACCGAGCAGGCGGTGAGTGCGTTCCAGCGGAACACGGGGCTGGTGTGCGACCGGGTCTGCGGCGACGACACCGTCGAGGCCCTCGACCAACTCGGGCGGGGAGGCGAGCTGACCTCGGTGACCGTGGTCCGCGAGGCAGAGCGGCTCCGGACCAGCACCCGCCGGCTGGAACACCTCATCGTCGCCCTCGGGACCGACGGGAGCGAACTGGCCGGGGCGCTGGCCGACGAGGTGCGGTCGATCCTCCACGAGGTGGCGGCCCAGGTATCGGTCCTCGACGGCGACTGGTCCGCCCAGGCGACCTACTGCAACGACCTCCGCGCCGACCTCTACGTCGGCCTCGAGATCCTGCCCGACGTCCGCGTCGACGCCGCCCACTTCGGCGTGGAGGGCTTCGAGTCACTGGGCGGTCGGAGGCTCGCCGAGGCGATCATCGAGGAGCTCCCGGCGGTACCCGGGTGGGGGAGCGGAACCGTCTCCGGTCGCCGATCGCCGATCCTCCGAGAGACGCGCTCCCCCGCGGTGCTCCTCCGGATCGGAGCCCCGGAGGTGGTCGACCAGCAGCACGGCATGATCGCCACCGCCGTGGTCCGAGCGGTGCAGCAGTGGCCGGAGCTGGTCGCAGCTCCATCGACCTGAACCCTCGACCTGAAGTGCCGCGTGCGGCTAACCACAGGGTTGTCCACACGTGGGGATAAACCCTCCAGCCGAGATCGACCCCACCAGCAGGGGTGCGATCACTCAGCGATGATGAGCCGGTAGATCCGCTCCAGGTCCTCGAGGTTCGCGAAGTCCACGACGACCTTGCCCCGCCGGGCGGACATCGAGATCGACACCTTGGTGTCCAGACGCTCCGCCAGCAGCTCCTCGAGCTCCAGCAGTCCGGGGGGGCGGAGTCGAGGGCGGGGCCCGTCGTCCCCCGGGTCGGTCGACCCGGCCCCGGATTCAGCTTGAGCGCCCGCTCCCGCTCCTGCGCCGAGGCCCTGCTCCAGTTCGAGTCGCTCCCGCACCAGTTGCTCCAGGTCCCGGACCGACAGGCCCTCGGCGACCGCACGCCGGGCCAGCGCCTCTTGGTAGGCCCGATCCGGGTGGCCGAGCAGGGCCTTGGCGTGCCCTGCGCTCAGGAGTTGCTCCCCCACCAACTTCTGCACGGCCGGCGTCAACTGGAAGAGCCGGAGCAGATTGGCCACCGACGCCCGACTCCGGCCGACCCGCTGCGCGACCTGCTCCTGGGTGTAGCCGAAGTCCTCGATCAACTGCTGGTAGGCAGCGGCCTCCTCCAGCGGGTTCAGGTCCTGACGGTGCAGGTTCTCCACGAGCGCCTGCTCCAACGAGGAGACGTCCTCGACGGAGCGCACCACCACCGGCACCTCGGTCAGGTTCGCCCGCTTCGCAGCCCGGAGCCGACGTTCGCCGGCGATGAGTTCGAACCCATCGTCCACCGGACGGACCAGGAGGGGTTGGAGCACGCCCAGCTCACGGATGGAGTCGGCCAGACCGACGAGGGTCTCCTCGTCGAAGGACTTCCTCGGTTGGAGCGGATTGGCCCGCACCTGCTCGATCGGAACCAGTTGGTACCCGGCGATGCCCGGTTCGCCCCCCGCCTCTGAGGCGGCGGGAATCAGCGAGGTGATCCCCCGTCCCAGTCCTCCCTTACGAGCCACCTGACACCTCCCTGGCGAGCTCCCGGTACGCCACGGCCCCCCGGGAACTCGAATCGAACACCGTGATCGGCTGGCCGAACGAGGGGGCTTCGGAGAGGCGGACGTTCCGGGGAATCGTGTTCCGGAACACCTTCGAGCCGAAGTGCCCCCTCACTTCGTCCTTGACCTGCTCGGCGAGCTTCGTCCGCCCGTCGTACATCACCAGGACCAGACCGGTGATCTCCAGTTCCGGATTGAGGTGGGCCCGCACCAGCTCGACGTTGTTGGTGAGCAGCGCCAGCCCCTCCAACGCGTAGTACTCGCACTGGATCGGGACGATCACCTCCCGGACGGCCGACAGTCCGTTCACCGTGAGTAGCCCCAGCGACGGAGGGCAGTCCACGAGCACGTAGTCGTAGTCGTCCAGCACGCCGTCGATGGCCCGCTTCAGGCGGGTCTCCCGGCTCATCATCGACACCAGTTCGACCTCGGCCCCCGAGAGGTCCCGGCTCGCCGGGGCCACGAAGAGGTTGCGGACCTCGGTCGGCTCGACGCAATCCTCCATGGGGAGACCGTGGATGAGGACGTCGTAGGTTGTGTGTTCGAGAGAGGACGGATCGATGCCCAGGCCGGTTGTGGCGTTGCCCTGAGGGTCCAGGTCGACGACCAGCGTCCGGAAGCCCAACTCGGCCAACGCCGCCCCCAGGTTGACGGCCGTCGTCGTCTTGCCCACTCCGCCCTTCTGGTTCGCGATCGCGATGACCCTGGGCAGGTCCGGGATCACCCGGGGTGCGTCCGCAGCCTGGTGGACACCAGTGCCGGGCGGACTCGGCGACGGCGCTTCGGCGTCCGGGGACGGAACCGGCAGGTCGCTCATCATCGCTCCTGGGGAGAAGGGGCCCGGGTCCACCGGGCGGGGGGCGTCATCCTCGCCGCTGGACCTGGCCAGGTCAAGGGTTTCCGGCGGTGCCGGTCGTGTTCCACGTGGAACACGACCGGACGCTGGATCCGTCAGCCTGGAATGTTCCACGTGGAACATCGGCCGCACCGCCGGCGGTGGGATTCGGGGTGTTCCACGTGGAACACCCCGAATCCGTGCTCGGCCTCGATCAGATCAGAACAATGGTTGTTTCGTAGGTCGGCCCACCCGCCGCGGGAACCGATCATCAGGCCTGACCAGTCGGAGACGACGAATCCGACCTGGCTGGCCGGGGACCGCTCCCTCGTCCAGGAACCCGAGTTCAGCAAGGCCCGGACCGGGCCACCGGTCCGTCAGATCGCCCGGTGGCTCGCTCACGAGCAGCAGCCCGCCGGGTTCGATGAACCCGACTGCACACTCGGCCGTGACCGCAGGTGGCCCGAAGAGTCGAGCGGTCACCGTCGAGTAGCGGCGGCGATGTTCGGGGTCGCGAGCGACCTCCTCGGCCCGGCCATGGACCACTCGGGTCCCCGGCACCAGATCGGTGGCCCACCGCTCGAGGAACGCACATCGGCGAGCGCTCGAGTCCAACAGGGTGACGTTGAGGTCAGGCCGGAAGTGGGCGACCAGCAGGCCCGGGAGGCCACCACCGGACCCCAGATCAAGCACGGCCCGAGCATCGACGCCGGCAGCCCGATCGATGAGGCGACTGAACGTCCACGCGCTCCGGACGTGGTCCAGTGGGTCAGGACCGCCGATCAGGTCGGCACGGCCCGCGGCCTCGAAGTACGCCTCGAGCACGGCCGGGGTCTCATCCGGGACCAACCCGCCGGCCGTGCGCCGATCCGGGGCCGGGTCGTCTCGACCCCGAGGTGTTCCCGGCGGATCCCCAGCCGGATCTCGACCCATGGTCGAGACTCGCGCGGTGTCGGTGAACCCGGGTTCAGGCCGGTCGGACGACGACCCGACGGCGGGGCTCCTCGCCCTCGGAGGCCGACTCCACCCCGTCCAGCCCGGCGATGGTGTCGTGCACGATCTTGCGGTCGTTGCTCGACATCACCTCGAACGGAATCGTCACGCCCTCTTCCCGAGCCCGTTCCGCCGTGGTGACGACGAACGACTCGAGCGCCGCCCGCCGAGTGGCCCGGACGCCGGCCACGTCGACCTGGACCTTGCCGTACTCGCGGTCGTGGGCCTCGCGTTGCACGACGTGGCGAGCGATCTCCTGCAGGGCGTCGAGCGTGTGCAGTCCGGGACCGATGAGGAGGCCAACCTCGCTCCCGTCGACGTCGATCCGGAGGACGTTGTCCTCGGTCAACTCCGCCGACACCGTCGTCTCGAGGCCGATCGCCTCGGAGAGACCGGCGAAGAACCGCTCGGCCACCGCCTCCTGTTCACTGGCTTCCATCATCGTTCGCTCCTTCGTCGGTCGCCTGTCCTGATCACGATCTGGTCGGTCATCGGTCGTCGGGGAGCGACCCGAATCAGAACCAGCACCGGTGGCCGCCGACCCGGTCGACTTCCGTCGAGGCGGTCGGTCCCCCTGCCGCTCCTGTCGTTCCCCGCCCTTCTGGGCAACTCCGCTCCGACCCTTGGATCGCCCGCCATCCTGCTTGCGGCGGGCTCGGTCCTGCTTCGGGGGCGGCGCCTTCGGGGCGATCCGGGCCCGCACACGGGCCTCGCCCCGGGTCCGGCCGAACAGGCCCTGCTTCGGTGTCTCCAGCACCTCGAACTCGGCGTCGACCTCATCGATCCCGAGTTCGTCCAGAGCCAGTTCCCGTGCCTCCTCGACGGACTTCGCCGTCACCTCGATCCACTCCACGTCCTACGTCACTCCTCGTCTCGTCCGTCGCCTCGTGGCGACGGGCCCGGCCGTCGGCACTCGTTCGCCTCGGCCACGCTCGTGTCGGTCACTCTCCACTCCGCCTCGGCTGGCCCGACCGGCGCGTGCTCCCCGATCCGGACTTGCGGCCCGCAGTCCGACCCGCGCCGTTCTGGGTCCGCTTCGAACCGCCGGATCCACCGCCCGCCTTGGAACCCCCGCCGGCGGACTTCCCGTTGGACGACGTCGACGATCCGTTCCGGTCCGTTCCGCCCCTGCCTGACCGGTCCTTCCCGGGACCGTTACCGGAGCCCTTGGCCGAGGACTTCTTGGAGCCCGCAACCTTGCCGCCCTCCTGGTCCTCACCGTCCCCGGCCGACCGGTCCGCGGACTTCTTCGAGGTCCGGTCCGAGGAGGGCTCGTCGTCGTCCTTGTAGACAGATCGAGTGATGTAGGCGTTCGTCCCGATGCGACAGAAGTTCTGGGTGCACCAGTAGAGGGCCAGACCCGCCGGGAACCCGAAGGAGAAGATCGGCAGGAAGAACGGCATGATCTTCATGATCATCTGCTGCTGCGGGTTGGCGGCGGCGTTCTTGTTCCGGGCCTGCAGCTGCCGGTTCTGGTACACCCCCGTCACCAACATGACGAGCAACAGAAGCAAGTACGGGATGGCAATGACCAGGCTGGCTCGCAACGCCTGACTCGCCGACAACGACAGGTCCATCCCCAAGAAGTTCATGTCGTTCGTCTGGGAGAGCGACTCGTACAGTTGGGTCCCCGGGTTCAGGTGCAACGGCCGGAAGTTCTGGTTCTCGTAGACCCACGGAGTGAGCGTGAGGTTCCGTTGGACCTGACCGGCGATCTCGCCAACTCCGCTACCATTCCCACCGACCCGGTTCGTGAGTCCGCTGAGCAACTGGTACATGATGATGAACACGGGCATCTGGGCGAGGATCGGGAGGCAGCCCCCCAGGGGGTTGATCTGGTTCTCCCGGTAGAACTTCATCAGCTCCTCGTTGAGCTTCTCCCGGTCGTCCTTGTACTTGGCCTGCAGCCGCTTCATCTCAGGCTGGAGCCGCTGCATCTGCAGCATGGACTTCGTGCTCTTCACCGTCAGCGGAGTGATCAGGACCATGACCAGCACGGTCAGGAGCATGATCGAGACGCCGTAGCTGGGGATCAACGTGTAGAAGAAGTTGAGGACCGATCCGATCAGGTCGAAGAACCCCTCGAACATCAAGACACCTGCTCTCGTTCGGTCGTGCGATCATCCGACCCGGCCGCGGGAGCCTCGTCCCGACCGGCGGTGACTGTTGGCGCAGGGACCGGGTCGTAGCCCTGCGTTCCCCAGGGGTGACAACGTCCAATGCGCCTGATCGCCAACCAGGAACCACGGATCGCCCCGTGTGACTGGAGCGCCTCGATCGCGTACGCCGAACAACTCGGGTCGTGACGACAGGGCGAAGGACGGCCGGCGGCCACGTACTGGTAGGCGCGGATCGGTCCGACGAGCACCCGCGCCCCGATCTTCGTCGCCGATTGATCACCCATCACTCATCGCCCGTTCCGAATCGACCGAAGGCCGCGAACACGGCGGTCCGGAGTTCGTCGTACGTCGCGTCCGTCGCTGCAGGACGCACGACCACCAGGTACCAACCCGGTGGGCACCCCCGTTCGACGAGCAACTCGGTGAGGGCCGCCCGGAGTCGGCGACGGACACGGTTGCGCCGCACCGCCGAGCCGACACGGCGCGAGGACGCGAAGGCGAGACCGATGCCGTCGGCGGGAGGAACCGGTGGACCGCCGGAGCGAACCACGGTGAACCATCGGCAGCCGGCCCGGTCACCGGATCGGCGGAACGAACGAAACGTCGCACGAGACGTGATCCGATGGATCAAGCCGAGAGACGGTGCCGGCCCTTCCGGCGCCGGTTCTTGAGGATCGCTCGCCCGGCGCGAGTTGACATACGGTGCCGGAACCCGTGCTTGCGGGCTCGGCGACGCTTGTTCGGCTGGTAGGTGCGCTTCACGTCGGTCTCCGCTCCGTTCCTACCGGACCCCACGGGCGTGGAACCTGGCCACCGGTCCGGTTGCCCCGGTCCGACCCGCTCAGCAGGATCGGGGTGGTCGGCCGGAGCAGGCCGATGTTAGGGCCTCACCCGCACCACCGCCACTCCGGCCGGACCGGGTGTCGCCGCGCCGCCAGCGAAGCGAGGACCTGTGGACAGTTCGACCACCCTCGTACTTCGAGTGAACTGCACACCACGAAGAGTGATGTGACGTGTGTAACGATCGCGTTTGCGAGCGCATCATCGTCCGGGTAGGTTCCGCCGAAACCCGCACCACGACAGGGGAGTTCCGGGTTTTCCACAAGCTGGCGCCGGTGGATCCGGTGTCCACAGGTGTGGAACGCCCTGTGGACACGAGACGGGCGAGACCGGCGAGACGCGCGAGATGAGCGCGAGATGAGAGGGACGTGGTGTCGAACACCGAGGCCGACGAGATCTGGGGCGCGGTGTCGAGCGTGCTCAGCGCCCAGTTGCAGCCGGGGACGTGGCGGTCCCTCTTCGAGGACGTCCGCGTCGACGACCTGGTCGACGACACCCTCACCATCACCGTGCCGAGCCAGGTCGCCCGCAGCCGGATCGAGCGGAAGTTCGCCGGGCTGATCGAGGACGCCCTGGAGGACCAGGGCCACGGTGACATCCAGGTCGTCGTCGAGGTCGAGGTGGAGGACCGGGATCCCGACGACCTCAGCGGACTCGAGGCGGCCGGCGGGGCTGGTGTTCCTGTCACCGAACCCGTCTCGCCCGCCGACGGGGACGACTCACCGCCGGACCGGTCGCCGACCAACAGCATCCCGAGCAGCCAGCTGACCTTCGACACGTTCGTGACGGGACCGTCGAACCGCTTCGCCCATGCCGCCGCGCTGTCGGTCGCCGAGACACCTGCCCGCAGTTACAACCCGCTGTTCATCTACGGCCAGGCCGGACTGGGCAAGACCCATCTGCTCCAGGCCATCGCCCACTACATCCGCCAGAACTACCCCGGGTACGTGATCCGCTACATCTCGACCGAGACCCTGTTGAACGAATTCCTGGTCGCGATCCGTCGGAACACCCAACAGGAGTTCAAGCAGCGGTACCGCGAGATCGACGTGCTCCTGGTCGACGACATCCAGTTCATCGAGGGCAAGGAGCAGCTCCAGGAGGAGTTCTTCCACACCTTCAACACGCTGCACGGCGACCAGCGGCAGATCGTCCTGTCATCGGACCGCCCACCCGATGCCATCGCCACCCTGGAGGACCGCCTCCGCAGCCGGTTCAAGTGGGGCCTGATCACCGACATCCAACCGCCCGATTTCGAGACCCGGCTCGCCATCCTCCAGAAGAAGGGGGAGCAGTCCGGATCGACCGCGCCGCCGGACGTACTGGACTTCATCGCCACGAACATCACCTACAACATCCGGGAACTCGAGGGTGCCCTCATCCGGGTCAACGCCTACGCCACCCTCAACGACACCGAGTTGACGGTCGATCTGGCGAACGAGATCCTCGCCGACACGATCGCCTCGACGAAGCCACGCCTGATCACACCGACCTTGATCCTGGACCAGACCGCCGAGATGTTCGGCCTCACGGTGGAGCAACTCACGTCGAAGAGCCGCACCCGGGACCTGGTCCACGCCCGACAGATCGGCATGTACGTCTGTCGGGAACTGACGGACCTCTCGTACCCGCAGATCGCCAAGGAGTTCGGCGGGCGGGACCACACGACGGTCATCCACGCCTACGAGAAGGTGTCGACCCGGATGAAGGACAAGCACAAGACCTACGAGGACGTCACCAGCCTGATCCAACAGATCCTCTCGAGCGGGTGATCACGACGCCGGCCCCGAGCCTGGAGCCCGGGAGATGGATCGCGCTGGAAGGGGAGTGGGGTCGCGACACGGCGGGAGGGGAATCGCGACATCCGGAGAGCGTGATCGCGATCAGGGCGCGCAGTGGATCCACCGACCATTCGCGGGACCGGATCCACAGGGCCAACCGTGGCGACGGGCCCGGCTGTGGATCCACCGGGATGGTTGTGGACGGCCAGACCGGGCCAGGACAGGGCTGCGCTAGGTTTCCCACAATCCACAACCACTACTTCTACGACCACCGGTGTCAGACCACATCAACAGCAGTCGTGGGGAAAGCGAGACAAGGTGAAGTTCCGCTGCGAACGTGACGTCCTCGTCGAGGCGCTGACCGCAGCGAGTCGCGCATCGAGTTCGAAGGCACAGCTCCGTGTGCTGTCCGGATTGCGTCTGGACCTGGTCGGCGACCGTCTCCGGGTGACGGGTTCGGACCTGGAGATCACGATCAGCGTGGAGGTGGAGGTCGCAGGTGGAGGGGACGGCATCGCCGTGCTGCCGGCCAAGTTGGTCACCGACATCGTGAGGAACCTGGAGCCCGGTGCGGTCGAGGTCGAGACCGGGCCCGAGCGGTCCCGGATCAGCGGCGGCCGCTCGGAGTTCTCGCTGAACGCCATTCCCCACGACGAATTCCCGAATCCACCCGAGTTGGACGGTGAGGTGGTCACCCTCGCCACGGAACAGCTCGCTGACGGCCTGCGACAGGTCGTCGGGGCGGCGTCGAACGACGAGTCGCGGCGGGTGCTGACCGGTGTCCTGCTGGCGGCGGAGACCGACGGCCTGCGGATGGTGTCGACGGACTCCTACCGGCTGGCCTTTCGGGAGTTCCCCGGGACAACCGTGCTCCAGGCCGGCCAGCGCGTGAACGTCCCGTCACGTGCCCTGCAGGAACTCACCCGGTCACTCGAGTCGGGTGACCAGGTGGAGGTCGTGCTGTCCGACAACATGGTCTCGTTCCGTGTCGGCGGATTCCACCTGTCGTCCTGGTTGATCAAGGAGGACTTCCCTGACTACGCGAAGCTGATCCCCGGTGACATGCCGAACCAGCTGCGCGTGGATCGACAGGTGCTGCAGGACGCCATCCGACGGGTACGTCTGATGGCCAGGAACAACAGCCCGATCCGGCTGGAGATGTCCGAGACGGGTCTCCGGTTGAGCGCCCAGAACCCCGAGGACGGCGAGGCGTCCGAGGAAGTCGACGCCAAGTACGACGGGGAGTCCCTCACCGTGGCGTTCAACCCCGAGTACCTGATGGACGGCCTCGAGGTGATCGCGGCCGACGAGGTGGTGCTCCAGACGAGGGACCCGCAGAAGCCGGCGGTGCTCCGCCCCACCGACTCCCAGGACTACCTCTACCTGCTCATGCCGGTCCGGGTGTCCTGAGTCCGGCCGACCCAGCGGGGTGCACGTCCACCGAACCTGGCTCCGGAACTTCCGTTCACACGGGTCCGCCGACCTGACCTGGGACCCCGGTGTCAACCTGATCGTGGGTCCGAACGGGTCGGGGAAGACCAACCTGGTCGAGGCGATCGCGTTCCTGTCGACCGGTCGGTCCTTCCGGGGCGCTCCCGTCGACGCGCTCACGACCGTCGGATCGGAGGGTTCGACGGTCCGGGCCGAGGTCGACCACGGCGAGCGGCGCCAGCTGGTCGAGATCGATCTCCCGGTGCGGGGCCGGACCCGCACTCAGGTGAACCGCCAGCGGGTCTCGAGGCGACGGGACCTGCTGGAGGTCCTGCAGGTGACGGTCTTCGGACCGGACGACCTGGAACTCGTGAAGGGCGGGCCGGGGGAGCGGCGGAACTTCCTCGACGAGGTGGTCGTCCAGCTGCGCCCGGCGGACGAACTCGTTGTGGCCGACTGGGAGCGGGCCCTGCGGCAGCGGAACTCGTTCCTCAAGCAGGCCCGAGGCCGGTTGGACGGGGACGCAACGCTCACCCTGGACGTGTGGGACACGAAGGCAGCGGTCGCCGGCGCCGAGGTGCACGGCCTTCGACGCCGTCTGGTCGAGCGACTGGAACCCTACGTGGCCACCGCCTACGGGCAGGTGTCCCGGGGACGGGGCGAGGCGAGCGGCGACACGGTGGAACTGGGACTGATCCCCGGGTGGTCGGGCGATGCGGAACTCGGCGAGGCCCTGCGCCGGGCCCGGGATGACGACCTCCGTCGGGGTGTCACGACGGTGGGACCGCATCGCGACGACCTCTCGGTCCTGTTGGCCGGGTTGCCCACGAGGACGCACGCATCCCAGGGCGAGCAGCGGTGCGTGGCGCTGGCGCTCCGGCTGGCGGCCCACCGCCTGGTGACCGAGACTCGGGACCAGGCGCCCGTGCTCGTGCTGGACGACGTGTTCTCGGAGCTCGACGACGACCGGGCGGCGGCCCTGGTGCATGCGCTGCCGGTGGGACAGACGTTCATCACGTCGGCGACCGGTGCCCCTCCGGGAGTGATTCCGGATCACGTGGTCCGACTGTCCGACGGACACGTCGTGGCTGACGACCGGTAGCGTCCGGGCGTGGCCATCGAACCCCTGCCGTCGTCGCGTCGACCCGTCCGCTCCGTGGCTGATTCGATCGATCGGGTCCGCCTGGCGCTCGGTCTGTCGCGGCCCGACACGTTCGCGACGATCGAGGAGCACTGGACCCAACTGGTGGGTTCGCAACTCGCCGAGCTGTGTCGACCCGACTCCCTGCGGGGCGGACGTCTGGTGGTGGCGACCGAGGTTCCGGCGGCGGCCGAACGACTCCGGTGGCAGTCGCGCGACCTGGTCGCCGCGATCGCCGACCTGTGCGCCGACACCGGCGCGGTCGAACGGGTGGAGGTGCGGGTTCGGGGGGCCGTTCCGGACCCCTGATCGCGGGTCCTCCCACAGGCTGTGGACGAAGCGGTGGGGAACCGGTTCGACCGAAGGCCGCCACTGGCCGTGAAGCCTGATTTTTCATGGGTTCCCGGGGCCTCACGGCCCGTCGGGGATGACCCGGGAACACCGTCTGGAGGTGCTAGGGTGGCGGGTCGCCGGGACCACCCCGTCTACGATTTGTCCACAGGTTGTCCACAGGAGCCGGGTGGGCTGCAGGAGCACCGCTTGAGCGCAGACCCAACGTCGTACGGAGCCGAGGCGATCCAGGTCCTCGAGGGCCTCGAAGCGGTCCGGAAACGACCCGGCATGTACATCGGTTCGACCGGACCGGCCGGCCTCCACCACATGGTCTACGAGGTCGTCGACAACTCCGTCGACGAGGCGATGGCGGGTCACGCGACGACGATCGAGGTGACGTTGCTCGCCGACGGCGGTTGCGAGGTCCGCGACGACGGCCGGGGAATCCCCGTCGAGCCGTCGTTGCAGTACCCCGACATGAGCGCGGCCGAGGTCGTCCTGACCGTGTTGCACGCCGGCGGCAAGTTCGGGGGCGGGGGCTACAAGGTGTCGGGCGGTCTGCACGGCGTCGGCATCTCGGTGGTCAACGCGCTGTCGAGTCGCGTCGAGGTCGAGATCGACCGGGGCGGAGAGCGTCACGCCATGGCCTTCAGTGACGGTGGCGAGCTCCTCGAGAAGTTGCATGTGATCGGTGCATCACCGCTCGGCGACGACGGCACCGCCCGGACCGGGACGACGGTGCGCTTCTGGCCCGATCCGACCGTCTTCGACGAGGTCTCGTTCCGTTCCACCACGCTGCTCGAACGACTCCAGATGATGGCGTTCCTGAATGCCGGGTTGCGGATCACGTTCCGGGATGATCGTCCGGGCGCAGCGGAACCCGTTGAGTACTGCTACGAGGGCGGCATCCGGGACTTCGTGCGGCACGTCAACGCGTCCAAGGAGTCCCTCTTCAGCGACGTCGGTTACTTCGCCCAGGCCGAGGAGACGGACTCCGGGGCCATGGAGGTCGAGGTCGCCTTCCAGTGGAACACCGGCTACCACTCCGACGGGCTCCACTCGTTCGCGAACGGGATCAACACCATCGAGGGCGGCATGCACGAGGAGGGCTTCAAGAAGGCCCTCACGAACACCGTCAACCGGTACGCCCGCGAGCACCAGCTGTTGAAGGACAAGGACGACAACCTGCAGGGCGAGGACATCCGGGAGGGCCTGACGGCGATCGTGTCGGTACGCCTGACCGATCCGCAGTTCGAGGGCCAGACCAAGGGCAAGCTCGGCAACGTCCCCGTCCGGTCGCTCGTGGAGCGGGCGACGAACGACAAGTTGGCCGAGTGGCTCGAGGAGCACCCTTCAGAGGCCAAGCGCGTCCTGCAGAAGGCGCTCCAGGCCGCCAAGGCGCGTGAGGCGGCACGCAACGCCCGTGACGCCACCCGACGGAAGTCGGCCCTGGATGGCGCCGGCCTGCCCGGGAAGCTGGCCGACTGCTCGTCGAAGGACCCTCGGGAGTCCGAGCTCTACATCGTCGAGGGCAACTCGGCAGGTGGGTCCGCCAAGGACGCCCGGAACTCCGAGACCATGGCGATCCTCCCCATCCGCGGGAAGATCCTCAACGTCGAGCGGGCACGCCTGGAACGGATGTTGGCCAACACCGAGATCCAGGCGTTGGTGTCGGCGATCGGCGGGGGAGTCGGGGACGACTTCGACAGCGAGCGGATCCGCTACGGCAAGGTCATCATCATGTGTGACGCCGATGTCGACGGATCGCACATCCGTACCCTGCTGCTCACCTTCTTCTTCCGGCAGATGCGGCCGCTGGTGGAGCAGGGACACGTCTTCATCGCGCAGCCGCCCCTGTACTCGACCGAGGTCGGCCGCAACAAGGTCTACCTGAAAGACGACGCGGCCAAGTCGGCGTTCCTGGAGCGTCACCCGAACCACAAGAACGAGTTCCAGCGACTCAAGGGTCTGGGCGAGATGGACGCCGAGGAACTGTGGCAGACGACGATGGACCCGACGGCGCGGACGCTGCTGCAGGTGTCGGTCGAGCAGGCCGCCATCGCGGACGAGGTGTTCTCGATCCTCATGGGTGACGACGTCGAGAGCCGCAAGACGTTCATCCAGACCAACGCCCAGGACGTCCGCTTCCTGGACATCTGACCGTCCCGATCGGCGACCGGGACCCACCTTCGAGGGCCGCACCGACCCGGCGGCCCTCCGAGCACACGACAGGACCCAGCATGAGCGACGACCAGAACGACGGATCCACTCCGGAACCCGAGGAGTCCGTCGACGGACCGGGGGCGGTCGCGACCACGGACGAGGACCTGCTCGCGGGCTCGATCGAGCCGATCGAGATCCAACAGGAGATGGAGCAGTCCTTCCTGGACTACGCCATGTCGGTCATCGTCGCCCGGGCCCTGCCCGATGTCCGGGACGGCCTGAAGCCGGTGCACCGGCGGATCCTGTGGGCGATGCACGAGGGCGGACTCCGCCCCGATCGGAACCACCGCAAGTGCGCGACGGTCGTCGGCGACGTCATCGGCAAGTACCACCCCCACGGTGACTCCGCCGTCTACGACGCGCTGGTCCGCATGGGCCAGGACTTCTCGCTGCGTCACCCGCTCGTCGACCCGCACGGGAACTTCGGTTCGCCCTCGGACCCACCCGCCGCCTACCGCTACACGGAGTGCCGGCTCACCGCGCTCGCCATGCAGATGCTGGCCGACATCGACGAGGACACCGTCGACTTCGTCCCGAACTTCGACGGCTCGACCGAGGAACCGACGGTCCTGCCCGCCCGGTTCCCGAACCTGTTGGTCAACGGATCACAGGGCATCGCCGTCGGCATGGCCACCAGCATCCCGCCGCACAACCTGGGCGAGATCGTCGACGCGACGATCCACCTGATCCAGCACCCCGAGGCGACGACCGACGACCTCATGACCTTCGTGCAGGGACCCGACTTCCCGACGGGAGCCCAGATCATGGGTCGAGCCGGATTGGTCTCGGCGTTCCGGACCGGGCGGGGATCCATCAAGCTCCGCGCCCGCGCCGAGATCGAGGAGGGCGCCCGGAACGAACGCATCGTCGTCACCGAGGTCCCGTACCAGACGTCGGTCGAGCAGATCGAGGAGAAGATCGCGGAGCTGGTCAACTCGAAGGTCCTCGACGGCATCCGGGAGCTCCGCAACGAGAGCGCGCGCGGCCGGACCCGCTTCATCATCGAGTTGAAGCGTGACGCCCCGTCCAACGTGGTGCTGAACAACCTGTACAAGCACACGCCGATGCAGACCTCGTTCCCCGTGAACATGGTCGCCCTGGTCGACGGTGTGCCCCGGACCCTGACGCTGCGGGACGCGTTGGCGCACTACGTCGAGCACCAGGTCGAGGTCATCCGCCGCCGCTCGGAGTTCCGTCTCGCCAAGGCCCAGCGACGGGCACACATCGTGGAGGGCTTCCTGAAGGCCCTGGACCTGATCGAGGAGATCATCGCCGCGATCAGGGCGTCCGAGGACCGGGCGGCCGCCATCACCGCGCTCCAGGCCGAGGCCTTCGGCTTCTCGGAGATCCAGGCCACCGAGATCGTCGACATGCGACTCTCGACGCTGACCCGTCTCGGCCGGGAGCGCCTGGAGGAGGAGATGGCGCAGCTCCGGGCGACGATCGCCGAACTCGAGGCGATCCTCGGCGACGAAGCCGTGCTCCGCGGTGTGATCGTGACCGAACTGCAGGAGGTCCGGGACGAGTTCGCCACCGAGCGGCGCTCGACCCTGGAGATCGACGAGGGCGACCTGGAGATCGAGGACCTGATCGACGACGAGGAGGTCGTCGTGGTCATGACCTCGCGTGGCTACATCAAGACCGTGGCGGCCGATGCGTTCCGGGCCCAGAGTCGGGGCGGTGTCGGTGTGGCGGGAGCCCGCCTGAAGGACGAGGACTACGTCACCGACCTGATCCACACCTCGGCGCACGCCTTCCTGTTGTTCTTCTCGAACCGGGGTCGCGTCTACCGGCTCAAGGCCCACCGGATCCCCATGAAGGACCGGACCGCCCAGGGGATCGCGCTGGTCAACCTGTTGCAGCTGGCTCCCGGTGAGGTGATCCAGACGGTCATCGACACCCGCGACTACGAGACCAACCGGTACCTGTTGTTCGTGACGCGGACCGGCACCGTGAAGAAGACACGCTTCACGGCCTACGACTCGTCGCTGCGGAGTGGGCTGATCGCCATCGCCCTCCGTGACGACGACGAGTTGGTGCGCGTGATCCCGACCTCGGGTTCGTCCGACATCGTCCTGGTGTCGGCCTCGGGCAAGGGGATCCGATTCGCCGAGGCCGACGTGCGGGAGATGGGCCGGGCGACGACCGGCGTGCGGGGCATGCGGCTGGTCGGTGCGGACCGGGTGGTCGGGGCCGACGCCGTCACGCCGGGACAGACGATCCTGACCGTCACCGACGGTGGGTTCGGCAAGCGCACCCCGGTCGATGCGCTGTCTCGCCAGGGCCGCGGGGGTCAGGGGATGCGGGTCCATCGGATCCGGGAGGAGCGTGGCACTGTGCTCACCGGGCTGTTGGTCGAGGACGACGACCACCTGCTGCTCATCAGCGACGGGGGTGTCATCATCCGGACCTCGGCCTCGGAGATCTCGGTGCAGGGTCGTGACGCCACCGGAGTCCGGGTGATGAGCGTGGGCGAGGGCCGGGTGGCGGCGGTGGCCCGGGTTCCGGCCGGCGAGGACCCCGACGAAGGGGACCCTGACGATGCCGGCCCCGATGCAGGGCACCCGGCCGGGCAGGAACCGTCCGGCGGCCCGTCCGGCGGTGCCGATGGTGGTGACGGCACGCCGGAGTGAGCGCGGCTCGGTGGGCGTGGCCGCGCTCGTCGTGGGCGTGGCGCTCTGCGCCGCGTTCGGAGCGGCTCTCGCCGCGGCCGGAGGACCGCTCCGCTCCGCGGCCCGAATGGAGTCGGTCGCCGACCTGGTGGCCACGGCCGCCGTCGCCGGAGGGCCCGACGGGGCGGACCGCGTGGCCCGACGCAACGGTGTGCGCCTGGTGGACCTCAGGACCGAGGCCGGAGGTCTCGTCACGGTGGTCGTCGACTCGGGTTCCCGCTCAGCGTCCGCGTCGGCCCGGCCCGCGTGGCCGCCGCCCGAGCCCGGGTCGCGTGCCGGGGCCGGGGGTTCACTAGGCTCGACCGGGTGAGCCCCTCCTCGACCCCCGGGTCCTCCCCTGATCCGTCCCGTTCATCCGGGCCGACGGGTGGTCGAACCGGACCCCCGCCCTCGGGGTCCTCCTCGGTCGGATCGTCGGGGACGACGCCGAGGTCGGCTCCCAAGGCCTCGCCGAAACCCGATTCGACGGCCGCCCCGAAGTCGGCACCGAAGTCGGCACCGGCCGATGCCCCCGGCTTCGGCGAACGTGGTCGATCCGGCACGGCCCCGGCCGGATCGTCGCCGACGACGCGTCAGGCGCCGGCGCGATCGTCCGGGTCGACGACGGCGGCGCCCACGCCCCGGCCCGCGGTCACACCGACGCCGGCGGCGGCCACTCCCGTGGAGACCGTGGACGCCCGTCGGGTGATGGGGTACCGCCGCCAGCGCTTCGAGGCCCGCAAGGTCCGGCGCCTGGTGCGCCACATCGACCCGTGGTCGGCCCTCAAGCTGGCCGTGCTGATCGCCCTGTCGTTGTGGCTCATCACGATGATCGCGTCGGTCATCCTGTGGACCGTGGCCCGCAACGCCGGCACGGTGGCGAGCGTCGAGGAGTTCGTGAACTCCACGTTCTCGTTGCAGGACTGGAAGCTCGACGGCGAGTTCCTGTTCCGGCAGTTCTCGTTGGTGAGCCTGCTCGGGTACCTGGGCGTCGCCGGAGCGATCGTCGTCTCGACGCTCGTGTTCAACCTGATCAGCGACATCATCGGCGGCGTCTGGATCTCGGTGATCGAGGAGGAGACCGCCCGACCGATGTGAGCGGGCGGTCCGGGCGGGCACCCGGCCGCTTTCGGCCCACGATGGATGGTCGGTTACGCTGACCGACCGTCGCCGGGCGACGATCCGGGGCTATAGCTCAGTCGGTTAGAGCGCACCCCTGATAAGGGTGAGGTCGCTGGTTCGATTCCAGCTAGCCCCACGGAACCACCGGCCCACTCCGGGGCCGTGTCCGGCCAGAACCGCCGGGGAGGCGTTGCGGTGCGCGGAGTCCGACGAGCGATCCTGGCCGTGTGCTTCGGCGTCGCCGGCGCCATCCTCGTCCGCCTGGCCGGGGCCTCACCGACTGCGCCGGAGCAGGGCGGCTGGCGGGAGCTGCGCGGCGAGGAACTCCGGTGACGCCCGGCTCGACCGGGGCTCCCGCCGCCGTCGTCGTCGGCGCCGGCACGGTCGGCGTCAGGTGCGCGCGCGAGCTGCTCGGATCCGGCCCGGACGGCCGCCCGAGCGTCGGCGCGCTCACCGTGGTCACCCGGCGGACCGATCGGCGGGGCACCCTGGCCGCAGCCTTCGGGTCCGAGGCGTCGGTGGCGGTCGACTCCGGTGGTGGCCTCGCCGACCTGGTCCGCGGCGCGGACGTCGTCGTCGTGACCCGGGCCGCCGGCGAGCAACTCGACGTCGCCCGGGCGGCGCTGGACGGTGGGGCGCACGTGGTCACGACGAGCGACGATCCGGATGAGGTGCGGGGACTGCTCGACCTGCGTGAACGCGCCCGGGCGTCCGATCGCAGCGTCGTCGTCGGTGCCGCCATGGCACCCGGTCTCAGCTGCCTGCTGGTCCGCCACGCCGCGGCCCTGCTCGACGAGGTCGACGAGGTGCACGTGGCCCGGGCTGGAGCGGGTGGACCTGCGTGTGCCCGTCAGCGACGTCGGGCGCTGCGCGGCCCCGCGGTCGAGTGGCGTGACGGTGAGTGGGTCGAGCGGCCGGGCTTCAGCGGCCGCGAACTCGTCTGGTTCCCGGATCCGACCGGGGGCAGCGACTGCTACCGGGCCGGCCTGGCCGACCCGCTGCTCGTCGCCGATGCGATGCCCCACCTGCGCCGGGTGTCGGCCCGGTTGGCGGCCTCACGGGTCGACCGGTTGACCGTGGCGCTGCCCATGCTCATCGGACCTCCGGTCGAGGGTGGGCCGGGAGCGATCCGGGTCGAGGTCCGCGGCTCCAGGCGCGGGGAACGTCACGACGTCGTCTACGGAGCGTTCGACCGTCCGTCGGTCGCGGCCGGAGCGACCGCCGCCGTGGTGGCCGTCGCCGCAGGGCGGGGATCCCTGCCGCCGGGCGCCTACGGGCTGGCGCGGCTCGATGCACCCCGGGGCTTCCTGCAGGAACTCGCCCGCCGCGGCGTCCGGGCCGCCACGTTCGAGGGGAGCCGGGAGTTCGGCGTGCTCGACACCGGATCTTCGGAGGATGCGAACGCTTGAAGTGGTGATTCGGCTGGTTCCCGGCACTCAGGGTGGGATCTCGGCGTATCCGGAAAAATCTTCGCGAAATCGCTCAAGTGGTGACCCCCCTCGTGCCGATGACCCTCTGTCGTGGCGATCGAGCCCGACGCAGCGCATCGTGGGACGGGGCACCGGGTGGTGCACCGCCAGTGGTGCCGGACGTGACGGACGAGGGGCGGGAACCAGTGAGCACCGAGGGCGGCGGCGTCGACGACTGGCTGAGCGAACGGCAGGCGACGCGGCGCGCGAGCCGCGACGGTCGACGGAGGCGGGCGGACATCCAGGCCGAACTCGTCACCGAGCACCTGGACCTGGTCGACCAGGTCGTCAACCAGGTCGCCTCCCGGTTCCCCCGTCACGTCGACCGTGAGGACCTCGCCAGGGCCGGGACGGTCGGCCTGGTGGAGGCGGCCCGACGCTACGACCCGGATCGAGCGATCCCCTTCCCGCGGTTCGCGGCCCGTCGGATCCGCGGCGCGATCCTGGATGCCGTCCGCTCCGCCGACTGGGCGCCCCGGTCGGTACGGGTCCGGGCCCGGGCCGTCGAGCGGGCCGAGTCCGAGCTCGCCGACCGGTTGCACCGGCACCCGACGACCCGGGAGACGGCCGCCCACCTGGGAGTGCCCGAGCGGGAGGTGGACCTGGTGCGTGAGCGGGTCGTCCGCGCCGCGCTCCTGGGCCTGGACGTTCCCCTGACGGGTGAGGACGGACCAGTCACCATCGGCGAGACGGTGCCCGATGGTTCCGCCACCGGTCCGTGCGACGAACTGGAACGGCGAGAGCTGCACGCGTACGTCCGCCACGCCGTCGCACACCTGCCCGAGCGCCACCGTGAGGTCGTGATCGGCTACTTCGTCCAGCAGCGTTCCTCCGAGGACATCGCCCGGACCCTCGGTGTCACGGTGTCCCGGGTCTCCCAGCTGCGGAGCGAGGCACTCGCCGCCATGCGCCGCGGGATCGAGGCCCAGTTCGTCGACCTCGACGAGTTGTCGGCACCGGCGACGCTCGTCGAGCGTCGCCGGGCGGCGTACGCCGATGCCATCGGACGTGCCGCCTCGTGCCCGGAGCGCATCGCCGACCCGGGCGACCCCGTCACCGACGAGCAGTTCCTGGCGATCGTCGCCGCGCTCTGAGTCGGGCTCACCAGCGCTGCTCAGCCGTGGAGCAGCCGCAGCACCTCGTCGTGGATGACGCCGTTGGTCGCGACCGCGGAGTACGCGTACTCGGGGTGGTCGATGCTGCGCTCACCGGCCGGACCCCCTGACAGCGATGTGATGGTGCCCCCCGCCTCGGGCAGGAGCACCAGGAGCGGGGCGATGTCCCACCAGGCCAGGGCCGGATCGCACATGGCGTCGATGCGGCCCGAGGCCACGAGCGCGTAGCCATAGGCGTCCCCCCACGTCCGGACCTCCACGCCGGCGGACCGCATCCGGGCGAACCGCTCAGGTGACCAACCGTCGAAGCTGGTGCAGGACAGGTGCGCCCCGTCCAGTGCCCGGGTGTCCGAGACGCGGCACGGAACACCGTTGGCGAAGCATCCCAGTCCACGTCCGGCGGCGACCGTCTCGCCGAGCGCCGGCAGGTTGACGATGCCGATGGCAGGGCCGTCGGCATCCTCCAGGTACAGGAGGTTCGAGAAGGTCCCGACGCCCCGGCTGAACGGACGCGTCCCGTCGATCGGGTCGATGACCCAGGTGCGTCCCGACGTCCCGATGTGGTCGTCGTGCTCCTCGCCGCGCACGGTGTCGTCGGGGTACGCGGTCGTGATCAACTCACGGAGCAGGTGCTCGGCGGCCTTGTCGGCCGCGGTCACGGGCGACCCGTCGTGCTTGTGGTCCACGTCGAGTTCGGGGTGGTTGAACCACTCGAGTGTGAGCTCACCCGCCTGACGGGCCCACCCGACGGCCTGGTCCAGGAGCTGGGAGTCGACCGGGGGTGCGTCGTCCCCGGTCCCGTCGTCGGTCACGTGGTGGGTCACGAGGCCAGTCTGTCGGTCACGGGGTGGGGAGACCACTCCGGTCCGATGGGGTCGTGGGGGAGCTCACCAGGCCGCGGCGACGGGGCGCCCGCGGCGCTGGGCCAGCCAGCCCTCCGGGACGCCGAGTGTCGGACGGACCTCCACGATCGACGGCCACGGCGGCGACTCGGAGAACCCGAAGCCGCAGGCCGGCCGCAGCGGGCGCCGCCCGCCCAGGTCGACCCCCCCGAGCGTCGCCCGGGCCGACGAGACGAACGTGCAGCGTCGGGCCTGGTACCACTCCTGGACGCCGGTCGGGCTGGTGCCCCAGGTCCTCACGCCCATGAGGGCCCAGGCCGCAGGTCGTTCGACGAACCGGGTGAACCACAGCGGGCGGGGCGGCAGGACGAACGACGGACCGTCGGCGCGGAGGCGGAGCTCGAGGAGTTCGCTCTGGAGCACCAGGTGACGTGCCGTCGCCGTCGCCACCAGTTCGAGTGTCCGCACCTCGTCGAACGCGTACACCGAGGTGACGAAGTCCGCGGTCTCGTCGTCCGGAGCGAGCAGCACCCGGGTGCCGTCGGGACGGGCCCACATCACGTCGATCGTCGGTCCGATCGGCGATCGACGCCACGCCCCGACCACGAAACGGTCGCCGGAGTCGAAGCCGCACGACGAGATGGTTCCCGCCATGCGGACGTGGGTCAGGCTCACGGACCAGTGGAACCCCGCCGATCGGTCGGGTGTTCCCGGTGCCCGTCGTCGACCGGTGACCCCGAACCGGCTCCCGGCCTGCGATCATGTCGGCGATGCGGCACCCGTGTTCCCACCATGGCCCTGGCCACGACCACCGTCACGGCAGCGAACCCGACGGCAGTGGCTCGATGACCGGGACCTGACGTGGACCTGCGGGGAGTCCTCGAGCTCTCGCCCGGCGAGGCCGGTACCTGGATCGGTCGCGGCCCCCACTACCCGTGGGGCGGCCTCTACGGCGGGCAGATCGTGGCGCAGGCGCTCGAGGCCGCGGCCACCGACGTGGACGAGGCCTTCGGGGTGCACTCCCTGCGCGCCTACTTCATCCGCCGTGGCGACCACCAGCATCCGGTGCTCTACGAGGTGGACCCGCTCCGGGACGGCCGGTCCTTCTGCACCCGCCGGGTGGTCGCCCACCAGCGATCCGGGGCGATCCTGAACCTGGAGGCGAGCTTCCAGCGCGCCGAGTCCTCCGGGGACGTCGCGCCGGTGCCGGCGCCCGTCGGCGTCCCCGGACCCGACGAACTCGAAGGTGGATCCTGGAGCGAGTTGTTCGAGCGGGCCATGGTGCCGGCCGACGTGGTGGCCGCGCTCCCACCCCGTGACGGGACCGGCCGGGCGCTCGGTTGGTTCCGCGGGGTCGGGTCGCCGGGGCCGCGGGCGGTCGACCAGGCGGCCGCACTCGCCTACATCTCCGACGACCTGCCGACCGACGCGGCGTTCCGCGCCCACCCGGACGGACGGGACTGGCCCGAGGGGGACGAACCGAGTGTGTTCACCGCGAGCCTGGACCACACCATGTGGTTCCACCGTCCGTGTCGGGCCGACGAGTGGCACCTCCACGACGTCAGCTGCCACTCGTTCGTGGGAGGTCGGGGCCTGGCGATCGGACACGTCTTCACCACCGACGGGCTCCACGTGGCGACCCTGGCCCAGGAGGTCCTGTTGCGCTTCGGTCAGCCCTGACCCGGTCCGGTCGCGCCCGGGTCCGTTCCATCCGGACCCGGCCCAGCCGGGTCCGTTCCGTCCGGACCCGGCCCAGCCGGGTCCGTCAGTCGGTGGGGGCGAGCGAGGCGAACGCCCGGGCCCGGTCGATCCCGGCCTGTCGCTCGTCCAGCCGGTCGTGGCCCACCAACTCGTAGTCCCGGGTGAACTCCTCGAGCAGGTCGCCGTCCTCGTCCACCATCCACGGGAGCGCCAGCCGGCGCGGGACCCGGATGCGTTCCGGTGACCGGCGGGTGCCGAACACCACGTCCCACAGCGGCATCGACACCCCGTGGTTCGACATCGGCGCCCCGAAGTGGTGCTGGAAGTGGTGCCGACGGACCCACCGCCCGTACCGGCCGCGGGGCGGAGCCAGGTGGCAACGGGCGTGGTTGAACTCGTAGAACGCGTAGCCGAGCGCCCAGCCGACGGCGAGCAGCACTCCGACGGCGGTGCCGAACAGCCACCACCCGAGGGGGAACCACAGGACCGTCCCGACGACCGCGACGCCCGTCCAGGACAGCAGGTGGGTGACGTCGAAGGACCAGCTCGAGTGGACGTGGTGCTCCAGGTGCTCCCGACTCATGATCCCCTTGCCGTGGAGGTGGTGCATGGCGAAACGGTGGAGCAGGTACTCGGCCAGGAACCAGAGCATCATCCCGGCCCCGATGCACAGCGCCGTGACCAGCACGCCGGTGACGACCTCTGCTGCGGTCACGGCGTCGAACCCCGGTGGTCGGCGGTGTCCCATCGCAGCGACAACGACCGGGCCTCGTCCACCAGGTCGGGGTCCCCGCCCCAGCCGACGAGGAGGGATCGGCCGAGTGATTCGGCGAGGACGTCGACCCCGACGACCAGCCCGGCCCGCACCCGCCCGGCGAGCAGGACACCGTTGACGGCTGCGATCCACGACAGCGTCCGGGTCACCTGGCCATCGGGTGCCTCGGAGACGGCCCCGACGGCCGCAGCCTCGGTGAGCAGGCGGCGCGGGACGTCGAGCACCGCCATGGCGGTGGGCACCACCCGTTCCGCATCAGCGTCCTGTTCGGCGTCGACGGCGACCAGCAACTCCTGTTGCAGCGCGAAGTCCCGGGGGTGTTCGCGGGGTGCCCGGACGAGCAGGTCGTCGAACGCCCAGAGCCTGGCCAGCCGGCCCACCCGGTCGGCTGGGGCGACGCCCAGATCACTCAGGTCGGCATCCCAGGAGCGGACCGCATCCCGGGCGGCGTCGGCCAGCCGCTCGAGGGCCTGTTCCTGCAGCGTGGCGATCAGCGAGGACCGGGACGGGAAGTACGTGTACAGCGAGGCGGGCGCGTAGTCGGCCGCCTGCGCGAGCGAGGTCATGGTGAGCGACTCCACGCCGCCGGCTGCGACCAGGTCGCCTGCCAGCGACACGAGGGCGTCCCGGCGGGCGGCCCGCTTCCGCTCCCGGCGGTCGGTGACGATGTTTTCCGAAGGCACTTCGAAAAACGTAGGGCATGCGGATTCAGGTGTCAACCGTTGGCAACGGCGCCGGGGCCCCCTAGCCATGGACCCGGTGACCGAGTAGAACCGCGGGTCCCCGACACCCCCATCGATGCCCAGGATGCCCCCGACCCCCCAACCGGACTCCTCAGGTCGCACCGGCCGCGAGCGACGCGCCCGTCGGTCCCGGGTCGTCGTGGCGGCCGTGCTCGCGGCGCTCCTGGCCGGCAGCCTGACGAGCGGACCCGTCGGGGCCCAGGACGGCGCCGGTGGTTCCGCTCCGTCGACCTCGGTCCCGCAGACACCCGGATCGGGACCGTCCAGTTCGGTGCCGTCGGGTTCGGTGCCGACGAGCGTTCCCACCACGACCCCCACTGGTTCGCAACCGTCGAGCACGACGACGCCCCGGTCGTCCTCGGGTCTGGCGGACCGTGCCCGCGATCCGCGGCCCACGTCCCCGGTGGTGCTGGACCGCGTCTCGATCGACCAGCTCCTCGCCCAGGCGCGGATCCGGGCGCAGGTCGCCCGCGACGCCGAGGTCGCCGTGCTGGTGGGGCGGGTCGCCGAGGCACAGGCGTCGCTCGATGCGGCGTCCTCGGACCTCGCGGCGGCGGCGGCCCTCGAGGCGACGACGGCATCGATCACCCTCGACCGTGAGCGGGTCGTCGCCTCGTACCGTCGCCAGCTCGGTGGCATCGCTGCGGATGCGTACATGCGGGTCGGCACGGACCGCGACGACGTGTTGTCCCGGCTCCGCGTCTCGACCGGTGGCAGCGACCCCGGGTACGTCGATGCCCAACAGACCCGCGTCTACGCCGACCACGCGGTCGTGGCGACCCGGGCCGACCTGTCGCGGGCCGAGCGGGAACGCGACAGTGCCGTCGCCGAGGAGCGTGCGGCCGAGCGGACCGTTGAGGAGCGCCGGGGGGTCGTCGGCACCCGGACCCGGGTCGTCGAGGACCTCCGCCGCGCCGAGTCCGAGCTGCGATCGCGACCACTGGACGCCGAGGTCGAGGCGAACGTCGTGTCGTTGTTCGACGCGACCGGACCGACGATCCTCGGGACCTCGCTCGTGACGGCCGAGGACCTGGCCGCCTTCGCCCGCGCCAACGGCCGGGCGCATCCGAGCGTGGACGTGGAGGCGCTCGCCGCCCACTTCATCGACGAGGGCGCCGCCGAGGGCGTCCGGGCCGACCTGGCCTGGGTGCAGTCCGTCCTGGAGACGGGGTGGTTCAGCTTCACCGGATCGATGGTGGAGCCGGGTGACCACAACTACGCCGGCATCGGCGCCTGCGACTCGTGTTCCCGGGGTTTCATCTTCGCCACCCCCCAGCTCGGCGCCCGGGCCCAGATCCAACTGCTCCGCACCTACGCCGATGCGACCGCGACCGCCGCGACCCTGGCCCGGCCACCGGCCAGCCGGGCGCCCGAGCGGGTCTACGTGCGTGGATGCTGCGCCACGTGGATGGCGCTGGCCGGGGTGTGGGCCACGAACCGGCAGTACGGGGTCAAGATCCTGACGATCTACGACCAGCTGCTGCAGTTCGCGGCCGACCGCCGAGCCGCGGCCCCACCGTCGGCCGCCCCGCCGCCTGAGCCGGTCCCCTGAGTCGGCCCTCTGAACCGATCCTCTGACCGTCACGCACTGCGCCCCAGCGGTTGGACGGGGCCCACCGGGTGGGCGAGCATGTCGGTCGACGCCATCGCACCAACGACCGGGGGGACCGACGTGACCGACACCGTGGAGAGCGCAGCGACGGGCGACGTGGTCGCCGAGGTCCGGTCCTGGCTGGAGCAGAACTGGGACCCGGACCTGACCGTCGGTGAGTGGTGGGAGCGCCTCGGCCTGGCCGGCTGGTCGGCACCGGGCCTCCCCGAGCACGCCTACGGACGGGGCCTGGCCCGCAACGACGTGGTGGCGGTGCAGAACGCGGTCGCCGAGCACGGCGCGCTGGCCGCCCCCGGAGGGCTGGGTCTGCTCCTGGCCGCCCCGACGATCGCCACCCACGGGACCCAGGAGCAGATCGACCTGTACGTGCGGCGGATCGTGACCGGCCTGGATGCGTGGTGCCAGTTGTTCAGCGAGCCGGGCGCGGGATCGGACCTGGCGAGCCTGGGCGCCCGGGCGGTCCGTGACGGGGACGAGTGGGTGGTCAACGGCCAGAAGGTCTGGACCTCGCTCGGCCACATGGCCGACATGGGGATGCTGATCGCCCGGACGGACGTCGACGTGCCGAAGCACCAGGGGATCACCTGGTTCGCCGCGGCCATGGACCAGCCCGGCATGGACGTTCGGCCGCTCGTCGAGATGACGGGTCACGCCATGTTCAACGAGGTCTTCATGTCGGACGCACGCGTGCCCGACTCGGCGGTGATCGGTGGCCTGAACCAGGGCTGGGCGGTGGCGAACACGACCCTGGCGTTCGAGCGCGCCGGCCTGGGTTCGGGCGGCGGCAGCGCCGCGGCGGGCGCCGCCGCTCCCGGCAGCATCGCCGGGCAGCTCGAGCGCCGCGCCGGGGACTTCGTCAGCAGCGAGCCCCGTCGGCGCAGCGGTGGGGCCGTTCCGTCGCTGGGCGGGGCGAAGCTCCTGATCGACCTGGCCCGGAGCAACGGAGCGATCGACGATCCCACGATCCGCCAGGACCTGATGCGGCTCCACACGCTCGGCGAGTTGGGCCGGTTCACGAACCTCCGGGCCAAGGCGCTGAAGGCGATCGGTGGCGAGGTGCCCGGACTGGGCAACCTGGCCAAGCTGGGCATGAGCGACCAGATGCGGCTGTCCCGGGATCTGAGCCTGCGCATCGTCGGCGCGGCCGGAATGCTGCACGCCTACCGGGACGAGGACCGTGGGGCGATCGACGAGGCGACCGGCAATCCGTTCCTGCCGATGGTCACGGGCATGGCGCTGTGGGCCCAGGCCCCGCCGATCTACGGCGGCACCGACCAGATCCAGAAGAACATCATCGGCGAGCGGGTGCTGGGCCTACCGCGTGAGCCGAACAACGACAAGACGCTGCCGTTCTCGGAGCTCCCCAAGAACGCCTGAGCGTTCGACCGACCGGAGGTCGCCCCTCCTGCGGCTGGGAGGTCGCCGCTCCTGCGGCTGGGAGTAGGGTCCAGCGCACAGCGACGTGATCGACGGGGGTGACGACGTGCACGATCTGGTGGTCAGGGGTGGTCTGGTCGTGGACGGAACCGGGGCCCCGGCCCGCCGCGCGGACGTGGCGGTGGACGGCGGAGTGGTCGTCGAGGTCGGCTCCGACGTGGGTCGAGGTCGTCAGGAGTTCGACGCCGACGGCGCGGTCGTCACGCCGGGATTCGTGGACGTCCACACCCACTACGACGGGCAGGTGACCTGGGATCCAGCCCTGACACCGTCGTGCTGGCACGGGGTGACGACGGTGGTCACCGGCAACTGCGGGGTCGGGTTCGCTCCCGTCGCCGCCGATCGGCACGAGTGGCTGATCGGCCTGATGGAGGGCGTCGAGGACATCCCGGGGGCTGCGCTGTCGGCGGGGATCCGGTGGGACTGGGAGTCCTTCCCCGAGTACCTGGACGCCCTGGACGACCTGCCGCTCGTCCTCGATGTCGGGACGCAGGTCCCCCACGGGGCCGTGCGCGCCTACGTCATGGGCGACCGTGGTGCGGCCAACGAACCGGCCACCCCGGCCGACGTCGCGGAGATGGCGCGGATCGTGCGGGAGGGCCTGCTGGCCGGTGCGCTCGGCTTCTCGACCAGCCGGACGATCGCCCACCGGGCGATCGACGGCGAGCCGGTCCCCGGGACGTTCGCCGCCGAGGCCGAGTTGTTCGGCATCGGTGAGGTGCTCGGGGAGCTCGGCACCGGGGTCTTCGAGCTGGCGCCGGCGGGGGTGCTCGGCGAGGACCTGGCAGCACCCGAGCGCGAGGTCGACTGGATGGTGCGGCTGTCATCGGCGACTGCTCGGCCGGTGAGCTTCGCGCTCGCCCAGCACAACACCGAGCCGACCCAGTGGCGTCACCTGCTCGACCTGGTCGGCCGGGCGAACCGGGCCGGTGCCGACGTCCGTCCGCAGGTCCACGGCCGCACGGTGTCGCTGCTCCTCGGACTCGAGACGTTCCACGCCCTGCAGTTCACGCCCGCATGGGGTGGACTCGGACTGGGCGCGCTCGACCGTCGCGGGCAGGTCGAGCGGATGCGGGATCCCGACGTCCGCGCCGCCGTCCTGGCGGGCGCCGCGGAGCTGGACGCCAACCGGTTCGTCACGGGGTTCATGGATCCGGCGCGGACGTTCCTGCTGGGTGATCCGCCGGAGTACGAACCGGGTCCCGACCGCTCGGTGGTCGCGCTGGCGGCCGCGCAGGGCCGGGACCGGTGGGACGTCCTCTACGACCTGTTGTTGGGCGATGACGGCCGGGAGCTGTTGAACGCACCGGTGCTGAACTACAGCGACGGCAACCTGGACGCGGCCCACGCCATGCTCACCGACCCGTGGACCGTGTTCGGCCTGGGTGACGGCGGCGCGCACGCCAACCAGACGTGCGACGCCTCGACTCCCACGTTCCTGTTGACCCACTGGGTGCGGGACCGTGACGGCGATCGGTTGGGCCTCGAGGATGCGGTCCGGCGCATGACGAGCGCGACCGCCGACCTGTACGGGCTCGGTGACCGGGGCCGGCTCGTGCCCGGGCTGGTGGGCGACCTGAACGTCATCGACCTGGAGGGCCTGCAGTTGCGCCGCCCCGAGCGGGTCCAGGACCTGCCCGGGGGTGCAGGTCGGCTGGTCCAGCGCGCGGATGGGTACGTGGCGACGGTGAAGTCGGGTGTGGTGACGGTCGCCGACGGCGAGGTCACGGGCGAACAGCCCGGAGTGCTCCTGCGCGGCGCCCGCTGAGCCGACCCGGACCTCAGGCGAGCAGCTTGGCCTTCTGGGTGTCGAACTCGTCGGAGGAGATGACGCCCCGGTCGCGCAGGTCGGCGAGCTGCGTCAGCTGGGAGGCGACATCGCCGGTGCCGGCGGTCTGGCGCACGTAGTCGTCGAACGCGGCCTTCTGGGCGGCCGCGTCGTTGGCCTGGCGCTCGTGCATCTTGCCGCCGCGGGCGATCAGGTAGATGAACACGCCCAGGTACGGCAGGAGGATCACGAACAGGAACCACAGGGCCTTGCCCCACCCGCTCAGGTCACGGCTCCGGAAGATGTCGAAGATCACCATGATCGCGATCCAGATCCAGATCACGAACAGGAAGAAGTAGAGCATCGACAGGAAGACCTGGAGCAGCGGGTAGTTGGTCTCTTGGGCGAGCAGCATGGGTTCTCCTGGAAGTGGGGACCCGGTCAACCTAGCGACCCGTCGCAGGGGCGTGACGGATCGGATCCAGCAGGGCCGGGTCGGCCCGAGTCGTCGAGCACCTGCCGGGCTCGCTGCAGGTCCAGCACCCCGCCGCCGGCCGTACCGTTCGGTTCGGGGGCCGGGCGGCTCCCGCAGCGGAGCGCCCGGGCGAGTTCGGCCGGTTCGGTGTCGGGTCGCTCGGACAGGAGCGCTGCGGCGGCCCGGGCCACGAGTGGCACGGCGAACGACGTCCCCGAGACCCGGATCGTCCGACCGGCCGGGTCGAGCGTCCGGAGGTCGACCCCGGGCGCGGCCAGATCGACCGAGGTGCGGCCCCGGTTGGACGAGTCGTACGGGCGACCAGCGGCGTCGCTCGCGGCGACGCACAGGACGTTCGGCGCCGGGTCCACGCATGGGTGCACGGGGACGGCCTGCTCGTCCACGTCGAGTCCGTCGTTGCCCGCCGGCACGACGAACAGCCTCTGCGGCGAGGACCGGATGCTGTCGGACACGCCGTCGTCGACGCCGAGGACGAGCGGGAGGGCGACCACCGGCACACCCCGCTCGGCGGCCCAGCGGATCCCGGCGGCGACGCCCGGGACCGACAGCTCTCCCCGGTCGTCGCTCACCTGGACCGGCAGCACGGCGACGTCGGCCGGCTCGTCGTCCGGATCGCCACCAGTCACCAGCAGGTCGGCCACGGCCGTCCCGTGTCCATCGACGTCGGCACCGGCACCGGGGGTGCACGTCGGCGCGCAGCGGACACCGTCGCCGAGCCGGTCGGCGAGGTCCCCCACGGGCGCGGCGCCGGTGTCCACCACGGCGACGGTGACGGGAGGTGCGGCGGTCGACCGTGACGGACCGCAGCCGGCGAGTACGGCGACAGCGGATGCAGTGACGGTGACGGTGGCGACGACGGAGCGCACCGCCGGGGCTCGGCTCACGTCGCTGTCGGCCGACGGCACCCCATCAACAGCCCCGGTCGTCGCAGCCGTTCGGGATCGAGCTGGTGCCGCCCTGCTGGATGGTGAACGTCCACGTGCTCGAGGTGGTGAGCGTTCCCACCCCCTGGTTGGTCGCGGCGATCGAGAGGCCTTGGTCGCTGCTCGCCTGCGCCGCCTGGGTCAGGTACTGGTCGCTGACGCTCGTCTGCCACACGGTGCCACCCTCGGACTGGGCGTTCGTCTGCCAGGCGAGGGCCGTGGCCGCGTCCAGGAGTCCGTTCGAGGTCTGTTCGCTGGCCACGTAGGCCTGCGAGGTCGTCTGCGACCCGCCGTCGGGACCCGCGGCCTGCGCGGCGGCGAGCACGTGGAAGATCGACGCCTGCGAGTCGCAGTCGTCGATCCCGAGCGACAGCACGTCGACGATCGCCTGGATCGCCACGCTGACCGGGTTGAACGCCGACAGGATCAACCGGGCGATGTCGACGGCTGCGTCAACGGTGACGTCGGTTCCGATCTGCGACCACGGCGGCCCGCCGTAGGTGGGGCTGTCGAAGATCGAGCCGTCGGCCTCGATCGAGCTGCTGACGTAGTCGCCGGCGTCGACCAGCGTGGTGGTCAGGGCGTCGAAGTCCGAGCCGCTGTCCTGGTACATGCACACCACCGGGATGGTGACCACGTTGACAGCGGGGACGTCGGTGCTGATCGTGAGCGACACGGTCTCCCCGGCGGTGCGGACCTGGGCATCGTGGTAGCTGGTCCGGGTGTGCAGCGCGCCCTCGGGGTTGCTGTCGCCGTCGCCGTCGACCAGGTGGCGCACCCCTACCACCACGAGCTGGTCGGCGACGCCGGGCTCGACCCTCTCGAGTGCGACGAGCGCCTCGGGTGGGATCGGGAGGACGACCTCCTGGTTGTCACCCGTGGCGACGGGACGGGACTCGGAGACGATCGGGACGGGCGGTCGCTGGCGGGACTCCAGGCCGGGGAACACCAGCAGGGTCGCGGTGACCTGATCGCGGGGACCCGCCGGCAGGGTGGTGATGTTGGCCACGACCGAGGTCCCGGCGGCGTCGGTCCGGTAGGCGGCCCTGGTCACCACCGGGTTCGGTGGCCGGTTGGCGGCAGTGGTGCGTGTCCCGGGTTGGAACCCGGTCGTCGTGGACGTCGCCGGGCCGGAGTCGTCGGGCGGCGTCGCCGCCTCCTCCGTGGTGCAGGAGGCCAGCCCGCCGGCGAGCAGGGCGGCGATGACGGCGATGGCCAGGGGTCGGCGTCGGGGCGGGCGGTCGGTTCGCAGCACTGAGGTGCTCCTCCTGGGTCGGGCTCGGCGGTTCGGTGACGGCGGCGCGGTGCCGCCAGCGGCCCGGTGTCACCGGACTCTCTACCGGGATCCGGGTCGGAAGCGGTCGTCCCGGGCCGAAAAGAGTGAGAGAGCGGTTCGCTCGACCTTGCGAACCCCGGGTCGGGCCCGCTCGGCCGGTGCTCCTGGGTCCACGTGGGCTCCGGTCCCGGGGCCGGATGGTCGGCGTCGGTCAGGTCACGAGTTCGGCGAGGACCGCCTTGTCGCCCTTGGCGAGCTGGCTGATCGGACTGGCGGAACCCTCCAGGGTGATCCGGGCGCCGGAGGTGTCGGAGATCTCCACGATGCGTGACAGCCCGCGCTTGGTCACGACGACGTGGGCGGCGTGACGGTCGAAGGTCGCCACCCGGTCCGCCAGGCGGCCGGCGGTGTTCCGGTTCAGGACGTGGATCGCGTCGGCGGTGACGGCGACGACCATCTGGACGGTCACGCCCTGACTCTCGGCGTAGGCCTTCACGGCGGCGGCACCGCCCAGACCGGCGCCCAGGCCGGCGGCGAACGGACCGTCCGATGCGAGGCCGCCGGCGACGCTGCCGACGGTGCCGCCAGCGATCTGGGCGGAGATCAGGTCGCGCAGCCCGAAGTACCCGGCGGCGACGACCGACTGGCCGTCACCGAGGATGCCCTCCGCCTCCGCGATCAACTCGTCCTCGCCGTATCGGCTCATCGGGATCTCCTCGTCGTCGGCCGGCCGGTGGACGATCCCTCGGAGCAGCACGGGATCCGTCACACCGCAAGAGCTCCCGTTCAGCGCGCTCGGAGGGACTCGAACCCCCAACCTTCTGATCCGTAGTCAGATGCTCTATCCAATTGAGCTACGAGCGCTGGTCGGCCCAGCGATCCTAGAGCCGCCCGCACCCGGCGACCAACGGGCCCGGACGCGACCCGGCCGGACCACGGGGGTCCGGCCGAGGCGGGGGGTCGTCGGCCGGTGGTGGGCGGCCGACGGCGTTCGGTTCGGGTGGTCAGACCCGACGGGAGCAGACCGGCCAGTGCTGCGGTCCACCGGTGGCCCACAGGGCCCGGGTCATCTTGTCCTGGTGGATCGGCAGCGCCCGGGCCGGATCGATGCCCACGAGCTCGGGGTAGTGGTCACGGGCCACGTAGTTCCAGGTCGACTGCGAGAACTGGTAGGCGCCGCGGTAGGTGCCACCGGAGCTCACGATGTCGTAGCGGCCGTTCGACTCGCACTGGCGGAGTCGGGCCAGTCCCGCCTCGCTGATCGCGTTCGGGAACTTGTCCGAGGCCTTCTCGGCCTCGTACCACTTGACGAAGGCGGCCTGCTGCTCGGGGGTGCAGGCGCCGAACAGGAAGGCGGCGCTCAGGCCGATGGCGGCCAGCACTGCGGTGGTGCGACGTCGTGTCATGGGTTCCTCCGGTGTCTCCGCCGTGCGGCGGGGTCCTCGCTCGCCCCGGACCGGCCGGTCCGGATGGTTCGCCCGGCGGGCAGGACCTCGTGTTCGGTGACAGTTCTAGGACATTTCGTCACCGAATCGCAACACAACCGGGCGGGCGTCCGTCACAGGGGGTGGATCCGTCCGGGAGCGGCGGGTACCGGGACGAGCGGTTCGGCCCGTGACCACAGGGAATCGCAGGGATCCGGGCGCTCGCAGCGGGCCCCGGGACCGCGGCGGCGCCAACCGCACGCGACCGGGCGCCGACCCTGGTGGACCGGCGCCCGGGTTCGACGCGTCGCGTCGCAGCGGAGAGGGTGGGATTCGAACCCACGGTGAGGTTGCCCCCACACCTCCTTAGCAGGGAGGCCCGTTCGACCTGGCTCCGGCACCTCTCCGGGTGCGGTCACTGTAGTGGCCGACCCTCGACGGGGCGCCAGTGGATCCTCCACCGCCGACTTCCCGTGGCCGGACCTCCGTCACAGGCGGTGGGGACGGACGGTTGCGTCGCTAGCGTGAGCGCAGGCGTGTCGGCCGACGACGCAGGGCGGCACGACCGTCCCGCCGGGACGGGTGAGCTGACACGGAGGTGTCGACGTGGACAGGACGTTCGACCGCTCGGGACTCGAGGTGCTCTCCGAGGAGGAGTGCTGGCGGTTCCTGGAGGCGCACCACATCGGCCGACTCGGGGTGACGATCCTCGACCAGCCCGAGATCTTCCCGGTGAACTACGTCGTCGACAACCGGACGATCGTCTTCCTGACCGCCGAGGGGACGAAGCTCGCCGCCACCCTGCTGGGCACCGCCGTCGCATTCGAGATCGACGCCGCCGACCCCATGTTCCACACCGGCTGGTCGGTCGTCGTCCGGGCGCGGGCCGAGGAGATCACAGCGCTCGACGACCTGATGGAGGCCGAGCGACTGCCACTGCAGCCGTGGGGACCGGGCGACAAGCGCCGGTACGTACGCCTGGTTCCGACCGCCGTCACCGGTCGGCGGATCATCGGGGCCTCACAGCCCGACCGGGCCTCGGCCTGAGCCGGACCCGGACGGAGGCTCCTGGGATCGGCCAGACTGGGCTCGTGGCCACCCTGTTCGAGCCCACGACCCTGGGCCCGTTGCGACTGCGCAACCGGACGGTCAAGGCCGCGACGTTCGAGGGGCGGAGCCCCGGCGGGATCGTGACCGACGAACTCGTCGAGTTCCACCGGCGCGTCGCCGCCGGCGGGGTGGCCATGACGACCGTGGCCTACCTGGCCGTCTCACCCGAGGGGCGGACCGACTCCGGCTGCACCGTGCTCGACGACCGGGCGGTACCGGGGCTCCGTCGCCTGACCGACGCCGTCCACGGCCACGGGGCCCTGGCCGCAGCGCAACTCGGACACGCCGGACCGGTCGCCAACGCGGCGTCGAACGGCGTGCCGGCGATCGCCCCCGGCCGCATGTTCAACCCGCTCGGGCTGCGCCGGACGCGCGCCGCGACCTCCGCCGACCTGGACCGGATCGTGTCGGACTACGGCGCGGCGGCGCGTCGGGCCACCGACGCCGGGTTCGACTCGCTGGAGGTGCACCTGGGCCACAACTACCTGGCCAGTGCGTTCCTCTCACCGGCGCTCAACCGACGCAGCGACGAGTGGGGCGGATCGTTGCCGAACCGCGCCCGGTTCGCCCGGAACGTGGTCCGGGCCGTGCGGGACGGGGCGGCCGGGCACGTCGCGGTCACGGCGAAGCTGAACATGGTCGACGGGGTGCGCACCGGACTCCGGATCGAGGACAGCCTGCAGGTCGCCCGGTGGTTGCAGGACGACGGCCACCTGGACGCCATCGAGCTCACGGGCGGCAGCTCGCTCGCGAACCCCATGTACCTGTTCAAGGGCGCCGCTCCGCTCCCGGAGTTCCGACGCACCCTGCCGTGGTACCTGCGCGGCGGGTTCCGGCTCGTCGGTTCCCGGTTCCTGCGCACCTACCCCTACTCCGAGGCGTACTTCCTGCCGATGGCCCGACGGTTCCGGGAGGAGCTCGACATCCCCCTGGTCCTCCTCGGTGGGATCAGTGAACGACCCACCGCCGAGTCGGCGATCGACGAGGGCTTCGACCTGGTCGCCCTGGGCCGGGCGCTGCTCCACGACCCCGACCTGATCCGGAAGTGGGAGGACGGTTCGGTGACGTCGTCGGGCTGCGTCCACTGCAACCGCTGCATGCCGACGATCTACACCGGCACCCGTTGCCCGCTCGTGGACCCCCGTCCCGGCGACCGACCCGTGGTGGTGGGTGCGTGAGCGGACCGGCGATCCCACGCGTCGAGGGCGGCTCGGCGACGGTCGAACAGGTCGCCGGGCTGGTGGCCGAGCACGGCGTGTGCGTCGTCGAACGACTCGTGGACGAGACGGTCTGCGACGCCGTCCTGGCCGAGCTCCAACCCCACCTGGACGCGGTGCGTCCCGGCGCCGACGACTTCGAGGGCCGCAACACCCGTCGGGTCGGGGGGATCCTGGGCCGCTCCCCGAGCGCGGTCGGTCTCGTCGCCCACGACCTCGTGCTCGACGTGGCTGACCGGGTCCTCGGCCCCGACAAGTCGACCTTCCAGCTCCACCTGACCCAGGCGATCGCGATCGGCCCCGGATCGGAACCGCAGTCGCTCCACCGGGACCAGTGGTGCTTCGACTTCCATCCGTTCCCGCCCGAGCTGATCGTGGAGGTGTCGACGATCTGGTCGTTGACCGAGTTCACCGAGGACACGGGCGCGACCCGAGTCGTTCCCGGCAGCCACCGTTCGACAGAGGTGACGGCGACCGACGACGACGCCCTCGTCGCCGAGATGCCCAGGGGTTCGGTGGTGGTCTACACCGGATCGACCGTCCACGGAGGCGGCGCCAACCGCAGCGAGACGACCCGGGTCGGCCTGAACGTCGACTACACCCTCGGCTGGTTGCGCCAGGAGGAGAACCAGTACCTGTCGGTGCCCCTCGAGGTGGCGCGTGCGCTGCCCGAACGGGTGCAGCGGCTGATGGGGTACTCCATGGGCAGCTACGCGCTGGGCTACGTCGACGACCTGCGTGATCCGATCACCGTGCTCGACCCCGACCGTGGCCGCGCCGGGTTCGGCGTCGAGTGAGGCTCAGCCGAGTCGGTCGAACTCGAGGGTGATCAGGTCCGCTCCGGGGACGGCCCCCACGTTCGTGGGCACGACCAGGAGGTGGTGGACCCCGCTCTCGGTGGCGGTGTAGGTCACCCACGGGTCGCTCACGAACGTCGGCCCCGTCTCGGGGACGCCGTTGAGGATCGCACCGCCGGGGGAACGAACCAGGACGCCGGGCTTCACGCCGGGCGGATCGAAGGTGCGGATTCGGAACTGCTCGCCGGCGGTCACGGTGACCCGGGCGGAGAGTGCCTGTCCGGGGTTGCGCCCGGGTGTCGGGTACGAACCCTCCCCGATGACGCCGAGGTCCAGGTCGTTGCTGAGCCAGACCGACGTGCCGGTCGTGTTGAACCCGCCCCGGGCGACCACCCGGTAGGTGCCGGTGACGGGCAGCGTGTACCGGGTTCGCGGCACGATCTCGGCGGGGTCGACGGGAGTGTCGTCGGGCGTGCGGAGCTGCACGCTCACGTTGAGCGTGGAGCCGAGCCCCAGGGTCTCACCGGCGGTACCGGGGTAGAGCAGGTCGACGTTCTGGCCAGACAGCAGCGGCGGAACCGGCGTCGCGCCGAGCGTCACCGGGATCGGGGCGAGGTCGTTGCTGATCACCGCCCCCGGCTGGGTGACCTCGATCCGGTAGCTGCCGGTCACCGGCAGCGTGACCTGGGCGGGCCGCAGACCATTGTTCGCGACCTCGGTCCCGTCCGGGGCGACCACGCGATCCACCCCGACCCGGTTCAGGCGTTCACCGGCGGCACCGGCGTAGGAGAACGAGACGGACTGGCCCGGGATCAGCGATCCGAACGGGGTGATCGGTCCGAGTCCCGTCGGGCCCCGGTCCTCGTCCTGGCTGATGGCGAGCGTGTAGGTGAGGACGCCCAGGTCGGCGACCGGGTAGCGGAACCGGATCGTGTAGCGACCGGTCACCGGCAGGACGAAGATCCGGGTGGCCTGTCGCTGCGCCGCGGTCGGCACGACGGAGCCGCCCGGTGCGACCAGGTCGAACGCCGGTGGCCCCTGGTCCGGAGCGAAGAACGGCCGGCTGTCGTACAACAGGATGTTGACCCGTCGGCCGGCCACGCCGTCGTAGGTGTAGGTGATCGGTGAGTTGAGGACCGAGTACTCACCGACGTGGACGCCCTGGGCGACCGTCGTGCCCCCCGACGGGGCGGCACAGGCCGGGAGCACGGCGGCAGCGACGGCCAGGACGGTGATGACGATGGCGGTGAGTCGACGATGCACGGGAGAGCCCTCCTGTCCCGGGCTGGAGCCTAGGGGAGGTCGTCGATCTCGACCGAGATCGTGCCGGTGCCCGGACTGAGGGTGGGCACGACCAGGATGGAGTGACTGCCGGCCTCGACCGGCGTGTAGGTCGTCCACGGATCACCCGGGAGCGACGGGTCGGTCGCTGCGGCCCCGGTCAGCGTCAGGCCGCTCGGCCCGCTCACCCGGATGGCGGGCTTGGTCCCCGGGGGATCGAAGGTGCGGAGTCGGAACGCTCCGCCGAGCGGCCGGTCGTGCACCAGCCGGATCGACTGTCCCGGGAGCCGGGACGGCGTGGCGAACAACCCCTCGCCGACGACGCCGAGTTCCAGGTCGTGGCTCAGCCACACCGCCGACGGCTGCGGATCCCCGAAGGGTTGGCCGGTGACCACGACCCGGAACGTGTCGTCACCGGGGATCACGAAGCGACTCCCCCGGGCGGACGGCGTGGCCGGGATCGGCGTCCAGTCGGATCGACGAACGTCCACCGACACGTTGGATCCGAACCCGACGCCGACCGCCTCGTCGACGGCACCCGGGTAGGTGAGGTCGATGTGTTGACCCTGCAGCAGGGGTGGGAGGTCCACCCGGCCGAGCGTGGCGGCGATCGCCGGCAGGTCCTGGCTCAGGACCGCGACGCTGTTCGTCACCTCGATGCGGTGGTCCCCGCTGAGCGTGAGCGTCACCTGTGACGACCGGAGACCGTTGTCGCCGACCACCGTGCCGTCGGGGGCGACGACCCGGTCGACCAGGTACCGGTTGAGCCGTTCACCGGCGGTGCCGGCGTAGTGGTAGGTCACCCGCTGTCCGACCAGCGTCGGGCCGAGGGGGCCGAGGCCGGTCGCTCCGCGGTCCTCGTCCCGACTGACCCCGAGTGTGTAGCGGCGGACCTGCGTGTCGACCGTCGGGTAGGCCAGCCGGATCGTGTACCGGCCGGTGGTCGGCAGGATGAACCGGTCGGTCGGCCCCGGGCGTCGCTCGATCGGGACGACCGCGTTCCCGTCGGGCGCGACGAGCGTGAGCGTCGTGCCGGGGTCGGAGTCCGAGGCGAGGCCGTGGTAGAGGTTCAGGTCCTGGCCCGCCACGCCGTCGTAGGTGTACGTGATCGGCGAGTTCAGGATCGAGATCTCACCGGAGTGGTAGCCCTGGGTGACGGTGCCGCCGCCCGAGGGGGCCGCACAGGCCGTGACGCCGGCGGCCAGCACCACCAGGACGACTGCGATCCGAGGGCACCACCGGACCCGTCGGTGTGTGTGGTGCATGCCGCCACCTCCTCGACGTGGGACGGGCTCGCTCACCCGTCGTCCATGCATCATCGCTCCATCGTGCCGCCGTGACCCGGCTGCAGCCGTCCCGGGCGCTGCCCGGACGGTACCGGGCGATCCGGACGGCGACCATGGCGGATCAGGCGCTCCCGCCGTCGGCCCCGAACACCCGCCGACCGTCGATCCACGTGGCCGTGACCCGGAACGGCGCCGCGCCGGTCGACGTCGGCGCCAGCTCCACCAGGTCTGCCCGCAGGCCCGGCCGCAACGAGCCGCGCTCGTGCTCCTGGCCACCGGCGAACGCCGCGCCGGCGGTGTAGGCGCGCAGCCAGTCGGCCACCGGGACCGACTCCGCCGGTGTGACCGGGATGCCGGTGCCCGTCCGGCGTCGTTCGCCGAGCCAGGCGCACTGGAGCGGGTCGACGGGTCCGCACGGATCGTCCGACGACCCCGCGATGGGGACACCGGCCTCGGCCAGGGTGGCGAAGGGCAGCCAGGTGGCGTCGTCGGGGTCGAACCCGGCGGTGCTGCGCCCGACGTGCTCGACGAAGCCGGGTTGGACGACGCCGACGGATCCCAGCCGCGCGGCTCGGCGCGCCAGGGAGGCCGAGGCCAGTCCGGCGTGCTCCAGTCGGAAGCGGTGGTCACCGCCGGGCCGGAGGCGGGCGGCGTCGGTGAAGGCGTCCAGCGCCGACTCGATGCCGACGTTGCCCATGGCGTGCACGGCGACCCGGAACCCGCGTCGGGTCGCCTCGACCACGGTGGCGCGGAGGTCGTCGAAGCGCCGGCCGAAGGCCACGCGGTGGCCACGGTGGTGCACGTCGACCGCGGGCTCGACCCCACCGTCCGCGAAGCACTTGACCGGGCCGGTGCGGAACCACTCGTCGCCATCACCCGTCACCGGTCCGTCGAGTCGGCGGCCCAGGTCGTTGGACAGGAACGGCGTGGCGGCCGGCATGGCCAGCACCGACACGGGGAGCTCCCCCCGTGACGCGAGCGCCCGGTAGCGGTCCTCGGCGGCGGTGTCGACCGCCGCGTCGTGGACGGCGGTGATCCCGTGGCGATGCAGCGCCCGACCGCGGGCGACCAGCAACGCCTCGACCTGCTCCGGGTCGGAGAAGGCGGCCACCGACGCTGAGTGCGCCCGGCCGAACGCCCGCTCGGCCAGTAGCCCGGTCGCCTCACCGTCGGGTGAGCGTTCGACGCCGTCCACGTCGCTCGAGGAGTGGCCGATCCCCAGTCGGTCGAGTGCCGCCGAGTTCGCCACCGCCTGGTGGAGGGTGTGGTGGACGACGAGGACCGGTCGATCGCCGCCGACCTCGTCGAGCAGGCTCCGGGTCGGCTGCAGCCCGGTGGCCTCGTCCCAGCGGCACGCCCGGAGCCACTCGACGTGGGGGCGGGACCGGGCCAGCTCCGCCAGACCGGCGGCCAGGCCGACCTCGTCGTCCAGGCCGGTGCAGTCCAGCCACTCGGCCTCGAGAGCGGTGACCGACAGGTGGCAGTGGGCGTCGATGAAGCCGGGGACGAGCGTGCGGCCGTCCAGTTCGACCACGTCGGCACCCTGCGCGACCGCCGCGTCGCTGATCGCCCGCTCCCCGACCGCCTCGATGCGTCCGTCGCGGACGACCAGCGCCTCGGCCGGTCCGGTCGGGCCCATCGTCAGGATCGGCCCACCCCGGAACACGGTCAGTGATCCCGCTCGGGTCGGGTCCCATCCGTCGGATCCGCCGGTCCCTCGGGGAGTCCCGGGTGTCCCGGTGGTGCTCACCTGAAGTCGAACGCGACCTTGACGGCGTCCCGGTCACCCTGGTCGATGATCGTGCGGAACGCGTCGCGCCAGTCGTCGAGCCGGAACGTGTGGGTCAACATCCCGTCCAGGTCGATGCGACCCGATCGCACCAGGTCCAGGTAGTGCTCGATGGCGTGCTTGCGGACGCCGTCGACCTCTTCGATGCCGAAGGCGTTGGAGCCGATCAGCTGCAGCTCCTTGAAGTACCAGGGGGTCCACTCGAACCGCGCCGGTGAGGCCACGCCCATCTGCACGAGTCGACCGCCGTGACCCAGGACCCTGAGCGCGACCTCGACGGTCTCGGGGTGGCCGACGGTGTCGTAGACGCAGTCCACGTGGCTCGGGTACGCCACCGGCAGGCCCGACCACGGCCGCCGGAGCGTGGACCCGGACCAGTCCGAGATCGCCTCGATCAGGTCGGCCCTGGGCTCGGGTTCGAACACGGTGGCGCCGAGGCGCCCGGCGATCGCCGCCTGGGCGGGCCAGCGGGCGACCGTCGCGACCTCCACGTCGGGGTGGAGCGCCCGGAGGATCGCCGTGGAGGTCGTCCCCAGCGCCCCGGCCCCGTACACGACCACTCGGCCGCCGGGCGGCGGCGGGTTCCGGGTGATCGCGTGCAGCGACACCGAGAACGGGTCCGCGAGCACGGCGACCTCGTCGGCGACGTCGTCGGGGACCGGCACCGTCATCAACCGGTGGGCGGGGAGCAGGTCGGCGAACCCGCCGGTGGCATCGGAGGAGTTGCCGGTGTGGATCCCGGGTGCCAGCCGCCCGTCGAGGAACCCCCAGCACGCGCTGAAGTTGCCGGCGGCGCACTCGGGACACGGAGGATCGATGCCACGGGGAGCGCACGACAACCACGGGTTCAACACGACGCGCTCACCGACGGCGATCCCGAAGTCGGGGCCGGCCTCGACCACGTCGGCGACGACCTCGTGGCCGAGCACCTGCGGGAACGAGATGAACGCGGTCATCGGGTTGTCGTCAGCGTCGTCGAAGTCCATCAGCACCTGCTTGGAGTCGGATCCGCAGATCCCACACAAGCGGGTGCGCAGCACGGCCCAGTCGTCGCCCAGGATCGTGGGATCGGGGACCTCCTCGACCCTCATCGGGGTCGCGGCCAGGTTCCGGACGAGCGCTGGCGCATCGGGCGGCGGTTGGGGGACGTCGCCGGGGTCGGTCAGGAAGACGAGGGCTCGCACGACCGCGCCGTTCACATGAGGCCGAGCTGCCCGAGCAGCACGGCCGCGGTCAGGTCGCCCTCGATGGAGAGCCGCTGGGTCGAGAACGCCTCGGCGCCGTCGAGTTCACCGTTGGCCATCCGCACGTAGTCCTCGGCGGTGGCGTTGATCGTGACGGTCGGCTCCGACGCCGGGGCCTCGGCCGGTCCGGACAGGTCCAACTCGCCGTCCCGCACGGTGACGGTCCACGTACCGCCTCCGTCGCCGGTGAGCGCGAACGCCACGACCAGGTCGGCGTCGCCGGCGCGCTCGGCGTCGAAGCGGCTCGCCATCCGGTCGAAGACCTCCTGGGCGGATCCGTGGCGGTGTGAGAACCGTTCGGCCCTCGACCGTTCACCCGGGAGCAGTCGGCGTTCCATCTCGGTGACCGAGTCGACCAGGATCGACACCATCTGGTCGACGCAGTCCCGGTCGATGCTCAACGGCGGTGCCAGGCCGACGGTCTCGATGCCCATGGCCCGGCAGTACAGGCCGCGTTCCCACGCCTCGAGTTCCACGGTGGTGCAGGCGGTGTGTGGATGCCGGAACCCCCGCTTGGTGTCGCGGTCGGCGACGAACTCGATGCCTGCCATCATCCCGAGTCCGCGGATCTCGCCGACGGTCTCGAACCCACCGAGCCGTTCGTGCAGCTGTTCGTGGAGGTAGGCGCCGACCTGCGCGGCGTTGCCGACCAGGTCGTCACGTTCGATGATGTCGAGGTTGGCGAGCGCCGCCGCGCACGCCGCCGGGTGGCCGCTGTAGGTGAACCCGTGGCTGAAGGGCATCTGGTCGGGCAGGCCGTCGGCGATCGCATCCCACACCCGGTCCGAGACGACCGACGCGCCGAGCGGCTGGTAGCCGCTCGTGAGGCCCTTCGCGAGCGTCACCAGGTCGGGTCGGATGCCACCCCAGTGCTCGTGGCCGAACATCGTCCCGGTGCGGCCGAATCCGGTGACGACCTCGTCGACGATCAGGAGGATCCCGTGGCGGTCGCAGATCTCACGGATGCGGGGGAAGTAGTCGTCCGGTGGGGGGATGATCCCACCGGCGCCGATCACCGGCTCGGCGATGAACGCCCCGATGGACTCCGCGCCGACCCGCTCGATGAGCTGCTCCAGGGAGTTCGCGCACGCCAGGCCGCAGTCGGGGTAGGTCAGGCCGAGCTCGCACTTGTAGCAGTAGGGCGCAGCGACGTGCTGGAAGCCCTCGGCGTTCGGCCCGAAGTTCCAGTGCATCGGCAGGATCCCGGTGGCGGACATCGTCGCGATCGTGAGGCCGTGGTAGCCGTGGTGGCGGGCGACGATCGTGCGGCGGTCCTCGCCCCGAAGCGCCCAGTAGAGGCGTACCAGCTTGAAGTTGGTCTCGTTCGACTCCGAGCCGCCGGAGCTGAACATCACGTGGTTGAGTCCGTAGGCCGGATCGAACATCCCGGCGAGACGCTCGGCCAGTTCGATCGCACGCGGGTGCGACTGGCCGTGGAAGGTCGTGAAGTAGTCGAGCTCCTCGAGCTGGCGGGTGATCGCCTCGATGATCTCGGGCCGTCGATGGCCGACCGCGACGCACCACAGGCCGGCGAAGCCGTCGATGATGCGACGACCGCGGTCGTCGGTCACCCACCAGCCGTCGGCCGACGTCACGATCCGCGGTCCGTTGCGTTGCATCTCCCGCGGTTCCGTCACCGGGTGGATCAGGTGGGCCGCGTCACGCGCGGCGAGACCACCGAGCTGGACGGGTGTTCCGGTCGTTGGTGGGTTCACGCTGGGGCCTCCTGGGTGGTCCGGACGGGAGTGTCGGTCGGCCGCAGCGCGCCGACGAGTCGTTCGATGACGGCCACGGCCTCGGAGCGACGACCGGTTCGCAGCACGTAGAGCGTCGCTTCGGCCCAGGCGCCCATCAGGATCCGGGCTGCGGCCTCGGGGTCGACCTCGACCAGTTCGCCCCGGTCGACGGCGCGTGACAGGACGTCTCGGACGAGTCCGACGGCGGCCTCGTGGTCCGCCCGCCCGCCCTCGTCGAGCGCCGGGATCACCCAGGCGTCGCGGAGGAAGAACCTGGCCTCGCCCAGGTCGCCCACCGTCGTGAGCCAGACCTGGAAGGCGCGTGTCATGTCCGTCAGCAGGTCGCCGTCGGGATGGAACGTGGCCGCCGTCGTGGCGCGCATGCGGTCGTACAGCTGGTGCTGCAGCTCCCGGCCCAGGTCGTCCTTGTCGGAGAACCAGTGGTAGACGGCCCCCTTCGTGACGCCCGCAGCGGCCGCGATCTCCTCGACGGTGACCGCCTGGTAGCCGCGGGCCGCGAACTCCCGGAGTGCGACGGCCAGGATCTCGTCCCGGGTCTGTTGTCCCCTCGGCACGCGTGCCACCAGCTCGCCCCCTGTTCGACGCCGTGTCACCGACGTCGTGACGCTTCAGCATACGTAGCGTAGGTTCCGGCGTCCACGGGTCGGGCAGACTGTCGGCGTGGACCGGAACTTCTCGCCGTGGGCCTACTGGCGACTCCTCCAGGATCGCACACCGGACCCGCCGCCGGTCCCCGACGACCCGGCCGCCGCCCTCGGGTGGGCCGCCGAGGTGCGGACCCGGCTCGCCGGGCTGATCGGGGCCGACCCCGAACCGGTGGACCCGCAACTCGAACTCGGCGGGCCGATC
>CAIYGQ010000175.1 GCA_903925745.1 uncultured Actinomycetes bacterium
CGCATGGCCGAGGCGACCGGCGGCGACCTCCGCAGGCGCCCGCGGGTGAGTGTCGTCTGCTGCACCGCGTCGCCGCTCACGTCGCACAGCGAGCTGCTCGATGCCTCCACCGAGTGCGCCATGCTGGGTATCCCGGTGCTCGTCCTGCCGATGCCGATCGCCGGCGGCACGGCGCCGCTGACGGTCGCCGGCACGGCGACCATGAACGTCACGGGCGGCGCGCTCACGACGGCGCCGGGTGGCGTCTACCGCAGCGTCTTCGTGGGCTCGTCGGGCTCCGGGACGCTTGCGATTTCGGGTGGGTCGTTCACGGTGGCGAGTTCGGCTCCGGTGTACGTGGGCTCGGGCTGGAACGGTTCGACGGCCAACTCGCACGGGGTGCTGACGGTGTCCGGGAGCGGTGTGTTTGACACGGGCGTGACGGCGGGGGTGTTCCGGCTGGGTCACGCGGGGAGCGGCAGCAGCGGCGGGACGGTGAACCTCGACGGTGGCGTGCTGGCGACGGGCCGAACGCTGACGAAGGGTTCTGGGGCTGGCGCGACGGGGGCGTTGAACTTCAACGGCGGAGTGCTGCGGGCGAACGCGTCGAACGGGAACTGGATCAGCGGCCTGACGGCGGCGAACGTTCGGAACGGCGGTGCGGTGATCGACACGGGCGTGTTCGACGCGACGATCGCGCAGGGTCTGCGACACTCGCCGCTTTTGGGCGACGCGGCGGTGGACGGCGGCTTGACGAAGCGTGGCTCGGGGCGGCTGAGGCTGATGGGCTCCAACGGGTACACCGGCGCGACGGTGGTGTCGTCTGGGACGCTGGTGATCGGGACGTCGGCGTCGCTTCCGGCGACGGGGGTTCGGGTGGAGGCCGGAAGCGTGCTGGAGTTGGCGTCTGGAGTGCAGGCGACGGTGGCGGGTCTGGTCGTGGCGGGGAGGGTGGACGTGTCGGACGGTCTGGTGACGGTGCAGGGGGGGCTGTCTCCGGAGTCGCTGGTGGCGTCGATCCTGTCGGGGCTGGGCGACGGGAGCTGGAGCGGTTCGAGCGGGATCGTGTCGAGCGTGGCGGCTGCGTCGGGCGGGACGCGGACGGTGGGCTGGATGGAGGACGGGGTGGGAGGTGTGTCGTTCGGGTACGCGGCGACCGGTGACACGAACCTCGACAGGCAGGTGGACATCATCGACGCGGCGAACTTCCTGGCGGGCGGCAGATTCGACACGGGCATGCCGGCGCGGTGGACGGACGGCGACTTCACGTACGACGGGCTGACGGACATCCTGGACGCGGCGGGGTTCTTGTCGACGGGGCTGTACGACGCGGGTCTCTACACGCCGCCGGCGACCGTGGCCGCCGTGCCCGAGCCGGAACGTGGCCGCTGCTGGCTACCGCGATGTGCTGCTTGGCCCTCGTTTGCAGGCGGTTTGACCCTCGGCTTCCCTGGATCCTGGTGGTGAATGTCTGGGCAGCGCCCCTGCAGGCGCAACTCGTCGCGTTCCCCGGAGCGGAGGGTGCGGGGAGGCTCGCGAGTGGCGGCCGCGGCGGCTCGGTCTATGCCGTCACCAACCTCAACGATTCCGGCCCGGGCAGCCTGCGGGACGGCCTGACGACCCCCGGCCGCCGCACGATCGTGTTCGAGGTCTCGGGCACG
>CAIYGQ010000176.1 GCA_903925745.1 uncultured Actinomycetes bacterium
ATCGCGAACTCCGACAGCGTGGGGTCGTGCCCGAGGGCGGTGGCCAGGATCCCCTCGGTCGGCACGAACAGCACGACGAAGTCGAGGGCGCCCTGGTGGTAGGCGCTGTAGTTGCGCTGAGACAGGTCGGTGACGTGGCGCTTCAGCGCGTTCGCCTGGGTGGCCGCGGCGTCGGCGGTGCCGTCGAAGTCCACGAGGGGCGCCTTGGCGTCGACGATGACGTGGCGGTCCTGGGGCAGGCGTACGATCAGGTCGGGGCGGCCCTGGCCGTCGTCGGTGCGGACGGTCTCCTGCTCGACGAACGACACGTGCTCGGTCAGCCCGGCCAGCTCCACCGTGCGGCGCAGCTGCATCTCGCCCCAGTCGCCCGCGACGCCGGTGCCCTGCAGCGCGGTGGAGATCCTCACCGTGGCCTCACCCAGCTGCATGCCCTGGCGGTGCAGCTCGGCGTTCTGTGCGGCGATGTTGCGCAGGACACCCTCGACCGAGGTGAACCGCTCGGTCGCCTGCATCTGGGTGTCCTGGAGCTGGCGGGTGACCGACTGCAGCTGCTCGCGGATCGGGGCGAGGAAGGCCTCGGGGTCGATGGTGGAGGCGAGGGCCCCGGGCGGGGGCGCGGCGGGGGCCGCGGGCCGGCGCAGGGCCAGCACGACGATCACGACGATCAGGGCGACGACGGCGGCGACGAGGGTGATCTCCATGCCCCGATGATGACGAGGGGGTGGGACGCCGCTGCGGGGCGGGCACCCCGGGGCCTGGCCTGCCCCGGGCCCTGACCCGAGCATGTGACGGTCAACCACCTATTTGGTGGTCCAGCGTCACATGGTCGGAGGTTGGGGCCGCGAGTGCGGGTCAGCGGGGGTCGCGGGCAAGGAGCCAGACGACGGGGGAGCCGGGGAGCTCGATCCGGCCGGTCTCGACGAAGCCGAACCGGCCGTACCAGGAGACGTTCTCCGGCTTCTGGGTCTCGAGGTAGGCCGGGACCCCGACGGCGTCGGCCCGGTCGAGCATCGGGGCGACCAGCGCCCCGCCGAGCCCCCGGCCCTGGGCCGACGGGTCGACGGCGAGCAGCGCCAGGTAGAAGTGGGGCGCCTTGGGCTGGCGTTCGGCGCACGCCCACAGCACGCGCCAGGCCAGGCGACGGTGGGGGATGCGGGCGAACACCGGGACGAGGGCCAGCATCTCCCTGGCGGTGCGGACCGCCTTGGACCCGGGGGGGTCGGGCGGTAGCCAGGCGGCGACGCCCAGGACCGCGCCGTCGGCGTCGGTGGCGGCCCACACCTCGCCGGCGGAGAGTGCACCGCCGAGGGCCGAGCGCCACCAGCCCGGGTGGGTGCGGTACTCGGCGAGCAGGTCACGCGCGAAGAAGGAGAAGAGGGGATCGCGCCAGAACGCCCTGGCGGCCACCGCCACGGCCTCGCGGATCCGGGGGTCGCCGCGGTGGAGGCGCTCGAGGACCGGGTCCATCGCCCGACGGTAGCGGGGAGGGTCAGTGGGCGGCGGCCCGGCGGCGAACCGGGTGCCGGGGCGTCAACCGTCGCGCCGGCGGCCGAAGAGGAACATGAGCGGCAGCATCACGAGCAGGACCGCCCAGTAGGCGAGGGTCAGCAGGATCGGCTCGATGATGAAGAGGAACAGCAGGCCGAAGCCGATGCCGCCGTCCACGTCCCAGCCGATGATCGGCATCGTCCCGCCGATGAACGCGATCACGGTGCACCAGGTGATCCAGACCGCGGTGGCGAGGCCGAGCACGACGGCGAGGATCTGGAGCGGGAGCGGCATGTCGTCCACGGGAGCCTCCGGGGTCGGGCCCACGATCAGGGCCGGCGCCCGGCAGCGTGCCGGGGGGCTGGGACACGCCGGTGGGGGAGGGGCCGCGTGGTCGTGCCGCAGTAGCGTCCGGGACGTGCACCGTCGTCGGCGCTCGGCTCCCGTGGGCACCCGGCCCGGGCTCGGGTGGGCCGGACGGTCCGTCGCCGGCGACTCCGGTCCCGGGTCGGTGGCGACGGCGGGCAGCGTCGCGACGGCCGGGTCGGTGGCGACGGCGGGCAGCGTGGCGACGGCGGGCAGCGTGGCGACGGCGGGCAGCGTGGCGACGGCCGGCAGTGTCGCAACGGCGGCCAGTGTGGCGACGGTCGGGTCGTTCGCCACGCTCGGCTCGGTCCTCACGGTGCTCGGCTGGCGGGTCCGCGCCTCGGTCGCGACGATCGCCTGTGTGCGGTGCCGCCGGTGTGTCGCCTGCGTCGGGTGCGTGGGCTGCATCGACTGCATCGACTGCATCGGATGCCTGGGCTGCGTCGGGTGCGTGGGCCTGCGCGGTGCGGTCGGTGTGCGCGGCGTCGCGGCCTGACAGCCGTCGCCGCGGACGCCGCATCACGAACTGAACGGCGGCCGGACCGGGATCCGCGCCGGTTGTGGACGGCCTGCCGATGGTGGAACATTCATCGAGGTGTCACCGTCTGTTCAACGTGCCGGTGCTGCTTCGTCGCATCCCGACTGTCAGGATTTGGATCCGAGGCCTCACCTTCGGCCGCCCCCACAACTCGCGACCTCCGGCAGACAGGATGACCATGTCCAAGCTCCGCATTGCGCTCATCGCCTTCGCCACCTGCACCGTCGGCGTCGTCGGAGTTACCGGGGGCCCTGCATCCGCCGTCGCCCCGACGCCGACCGGCGAGCTCACGCTCACGCCCCTCGGCACCTTCGACGGCGGTGGCGAGGCCGCAGCCGAGATCGTTGCCTTCGACGCCGGCTCGAAGCGCGCGTTCATCACCAATGGCGAGTCGGAGCGCATCGACATCGTGAGCTTTGCCGTGCCGAGCGCGCCGGTCTTGGTCGCGTCGTTCGACATCACGCCCTACGGCGACTCGGTCCAGAGCGTCGACGTCCACGAGGGCGTTGCCGTGGCCGCGGTGGGTGTCGATCCCGACCTCACCACTACCCCCCCGACCGCAGAGAACGGGGTAGCGGTCTTCTTCACCGTGGACGGCGTCTACATCGACGACGTCGAGGTGGGAGTCCTGCCGGACAGCCTGACCTTCTCCTCCGACGGGCGGACCGTCGTCGTCGCCAACGAGGCCGAGCCGATCTGCGCCAGCGGCGACGACGACCCGGCGGCTGCGACCGACCCCGATGGATCGGTGAGCATCATCACGGTTCCGGATGGCGTCGTCGGTGCCACCGTGACCACGATCGACTTCTCCGGTTTCGACAAGACGGCGCTGCTGCTCGAGAACGTCCGGATCTACTTCCCCGGATCGAGCGCCGCTCAGGACATCGAGCCCGAGTACGTCACCATCAACCCCGATGGTGAGCGTGCGTACGTGACGCTCCAGGAGAACAACGCACTCGCCGTCATCGATCTCGCCACGCAGACGATCATCGACGTGCGCTCGTTCGGCTACAAGGACCACTCCGCTCCCGGAAACCTGATCGACTCGAGCGATCGAGACGGTCCGTCCAATTCCAAGGCCATCGACATCACCGCTCGCGACGTCTACGGCATGTACCTCCCCGACGGCATCTCGGCGTTCGAGGTGGGCGGCTCCGAGTACCTGGTCACCGCCAACGAGGGCGACGCGCGGGACTACTCCTGCTACTCGGAAGAGGAGCGGATCAGCGCACTCGACTTCACCGGATCGTCGCTGGATCCGGGTCTCCAGGCCAACAGCATCCTCGGTCGGCTGAACACCACCACTGCGTTCCCGACCCAGACCCCGCTCGAGGCCCTCTTCTCCTACGGCGCTCGGTCCTTCACCGTCTGGGACGCCACCGGGAACTTCGTCTGGGACAGCGGCGACCAGTTCGAGCAGTACTTCGCCGCCACCTACCCGGCGAACTTCAACGGCGAGGACAACGACGCCGCGACCTGGGACACCCGTTCCGACAACAAGGGACCTGAGCCCGAGGGTTTGATCGTGGGACGGATCGGTGGGCTCCGCGGCGTCGGCGGCACGCCGTTCGTCTTCGTCATCATGGAGCGCATGGGTGGCATCGCCGCGTACGACCTCAGCGATCCCACGGATCCCCAGTTCGTGACCTACGTCAACCCGGGGCTCGACGGCGGATCCGGCCCGGGGAGCGACGACCTCGCCCCCGAGGGCATCACCTTCGTCGGGGGATGTGAGAGCCCGACCGGAAACCCGCTGCTGTTCGTCGCCAACGAGGGGTCGGGGACCACGACGGTGTACGAGGTGACGGGGGGCCCGGCCGAAACCTGCACCCCGGCGCCGGTGCCGGACCCGGAGCCGCCGGCACCGCGTTTCGTAGGCTGACGCGCCGCGAGCCGGACCGGAGCGCGACGCTCGGACGGACGACGCCCGTCCCCGATCCACCCTGGACCCACCAAGCAGCGGTGCATCGGCAGCTCCCTCGACGGTCCCATGGAGCGTCGGGAACCGAAGGCAGGGCATCGGGTCCGGTGACCTCGCGTTCCTGGTCCGCCAGAACTCGGACCGCGGGATCGTCGCCGTTGGCGAGTTCGTCTCGGAGATCTTCGAGGAGGCCCACTTCTTGGACTCCGGCCGGACGGCAGCGTACGCGACCGTCGAGTGGTCGAGCATCGTGCTCCCCGCCGATCGCCTCCCGATCGAGGTGCTGTTGGGGAGGTTCCCGAAGTCCCCTGGAACAACCTGATGAGTTCAGGAATCCAAGTGCCGAGCGGCGCCCGCGAACGGATCCTCGAGCTGTGGAACGACCGGGTGGAGGCAATCTACTTTCGTGCGCCGGACGAAGTCATCGAAGCAGTGGAATTCATCGAGGGCGCGGTCTCGGTGGTGACTGCGGGGTCGGTGGCGACGGGCGGCTCGGTCCTCACGGTGCTCGGCTGGCGGGTCCGCGCCTGGTCGTGACGCTGGCCTGCGTGCGGTGCTGCCGGTGTGTCGACTGCATCGGGTGCGTGGGCTGCGTCGGGTGCGTGGGCCTGCGCAGCTCGGTCGGCCGGCGTGGCGTGACCGCCTGATCCGCCGGGTCCCCGCCCCGGGTGCGCACCCGCCACGGGTGCGGTGCCCTCCTGCCCCGGCGGCGATAGGTTGCAGGCGACGCCAGTCCCCGATCAGGCCCGGGATCCGCAATGCACCTGTACAGCGGCACCTCGCTCGACTTCCTCGAGGATTCCACCCACAACCGCATCGCGGACAAGGTCGCGGACGGCTTCGTCCGTCACTTCCGGTACCGGCCCGGCCAATCGGAGGTGCAGTCCTGGCGAAACTCCCTACGGGCCATGGCCGACGTCGTGCGGGTCGGGGACCTGTTCGACCATGGAGTCATCGTGGAGCTGCAGCTCCCGCTCTCGTCGCGCCGCCTCGACTGCATGATCACCGGCACCGATCGGTCCGGTGATCCGGAGGCCGTGATCGTCGAGCTCAAGCAGTGGGAGTCGGCCGGGCCGTCGTGGGTCGACGACTGCGTCTCGACCTTCGTGGGCGGTCGCGACCGCGACGTCCTTCACCCCTCCCGCCAGGTGGGCAACTACGAGCGGTACCTCCTCGACTGCCACTCCACCTTCTCCGAGCACCGGGTCGGCCTGAAGTCCTGCTCGTACCTCCACAACATGAAGGCGGCCGGCGCCCAGCACCTGCTCGACGACCAGTTCCGTCCGCTCGTCCAGCGCTCGCCGCTGTTCGTCGGTGACCAGGTCGACGACCTCGTCGCCTTCCTCGACGCGAACGTCGGGGGTGGAGCCGGCCACCCGGTGCTCGACGAGGTCCTTCGCGGTGGTTACCGCCCGCACAAGCGGCTCCTCGACCACGTCGCCACGATGATCGACGCCGATCCCGTGTTCGTGCTCCTCGACGACCAGCAGGTCGCGTTCAACGCGGTCCTGGCGAAGGTCCGCGCCCGTCACCTCTCGGCCCAACCGAGCGTCGTCCTGGTGCGTGGCGGTCCGGGGACCGGCAAGTCGGTGATCGCGGTCAACCTCATCGCCGAGCTCGCGCGTCAGGGGCTCGTCGTCCATCACGCCACCGGGTCGAAGGCGTTCACCGAGACGCTGCGGAACCGCCTCGGCACCCGGGCCGGGGCGCTCTTCAAGTACTTCAACAACTTCACGAAGGCCGAGCCGGGCGAGTTCGACGTCATCGTCTGCGACGAAGCCCACCGGATCCGCGCATCGAGCAATCACCGGTTCACGAGGGCCGCCGACCGCTCCGACCGCCGCCAGATCGACGAGCTGGTCCAGAGCGCCAAGGTGTCCGTCTTCTTCATCGACGACCTGCAGGTCGTCCGCCCGGGTGAGGTCGGCTCCACCGATCTGATCCGCGCCGGCGCCGACGACAACGGCGCGGACTGGAGTGAGTTCACCCTGGAGACGCAGTTCCGTTGCGGCGGGTCCGACACCTACGTCCGGTGGGTGGCCAACACGCTCGAGCTCGATCGCACCCCCGACGTCATGTGGAACACCGGCGAGGAGTTCGACTTCGACGTCGTCGACTCCGTCGAGGAGCTCGACGCCCTCATCCGCAGCAAGGCCGCCGACGGGTACACGGCCCGGCTCGCCGCCGGTTACTGCTGGCCGTGGTCGAATCCGAACTCCGACGGCACCCTCGTGTCCGACGTCGCCCTCGGCGACTGGGCCATGCCCTGGAACGCCAAGCCCGACGCCGGCCGCCTCGCCCCGGGCATCCCGAAGGCGAACTTCTGGGCCAGCGACCCCGGCGGCATCGAGCAGGTCGGCTGCGTCTACACCGCGCAGGGCTTCGAGTACGACTACGCAGGGGTCATCTTCGGGCGCGACCTCGTCTACCGGGTGCGCGACGGCTGGGTCGGCCAGCCCGAGTTCTCGCACGACAGCGTCGTCAGGAGGAGCGCCCGCAGGGATCCCGCCGGGTTCACCCGGATGGTCCAGCACACCTACCGGGTGCTCCTCACCCGGGGGATGCTCGGCTGCTTCGTCTACTTCCAGGACGACGCCACCCGCGACTTCTTCCTGTCCCG
>CAIYGQ010000177.1 GCA_903925745.1 uncultured Actinomycetes bacterium
CACAGAAAAGGCGTGAGACCGAGCCCACGCCCTTCCGGAGAACCGGAAACTGCACTCTACACCCGGCAGCACGACTCTGTGATGCGTGGGCGGTGCTCCGCACCTGCCCACGCATCACAGAGCGGCGGGACGGGCGGCGGGACGGGCGGCGGGACGGGCGGCGGGACGGTCAGTAGGACCGGGCGCAGACGGCGATCAACTCGTCGGCGGGCGTGTCGCCCGGCAGGTCACCGTCCGGGGTCTGGAGGCACCGGACCGTGACCGCCGATCGGCCGAGTTCGTCGATCGCGGCGTCATCGAGGAGGCGCCAGGGCACCACGGCGAAGCCCTCGGCCGCGGCCTCGGCCGCAGCGGCGACGCTGTCGACCAGCACGGTGGCTCCGTCCCGACGGGAAGTGGCCTCGGCGAGCAGCGACCGCTGGACATCGTCGAGCAACCCGGGCAGCCGGCCGACCAGGTCACCGACGGACACGGGGGACTTGGTCCCGTCGTCGCGGCGGGCCACGACCGCCTGGCCCTCGGCCAGGTCCCGGGGACCGAGCTCCACCCGCAGGGGTACGCCCTTCAGCTCCCACTCCGTCGCACGCCGACCGAACCCGGTCTCGACCCGGGCGTCCAGCCGCGCCCGGACCCCGCCGTGGGCCAGGTCGTCGACCAACCGCTGGGCCGCGTCGGTGACCGAGCCGTCGTCGTCCCGGACGACCAGTACGACGACCTGGGTGGCCGCCAGTCGTGGCGGCACGCGCAGGCCGTCGTCATCGCCGTGCGCCATGATCAGGCCACCCATCATCCGGGTGGACACGCCCCAGGAGGTCGTCCAACAGGTCCGCTGCTCCCCGTGTTCGTCCAGGAAGGTGACGTCGAAGGCGCGGGCGAAGTTCTGGCCCAGCTCGTGGCTCGTCCCCATCTGGAGCGCCTTGCCGTCTCCCATCATGGCCTCACACGTCAAGGTGTTCGTCGCACCAGCGAAGCGTTCCTGGGCGATCTTCGCCCCCACCAGGACCGGGATCGCCAGGACCTCGACCATGAAGTCCCGGTACACGGTCCGCAGGATGTGCTCGGCGTAGTCGCGTGCGTCCTCCTCGGTGGCGTGCGCCGTGTGTCCCTCCTGCCAGAGGAACTCCGAGGTTCGCAGGAACACCCGGGGGCGGAGCTCCCAGCGCACAACGTTCGCCCACTGGTTCAACAACAGCGGCAGGTCCCGGTACGACTGGACCCACTTCGCCATGTACTCACCGATCACCGTCTCGGAGGTGGGCCTCACCACGACGGGTTCCTCGAGTTCCTTTCCGCCCCCCACCGTGACGACCGCCAACTCGGGGCTGAAGCCCTCGACGTGCTCGGCCTCCCGCTGGAAGTACGACTCGGGGATGAACAGTGGGAAGTACGCGTTCTCGGCACCGGCGGCCTTGATGCGGGCGTCCACCTCGGCGACCATCCGCTCCCACAGGGCGTAGGCGTAGGGGCGGATCACCATCGTCCCGCGCACCGGGCCGTTGTCCGCCAGCTCGGCCTTGTTCAGGACGTCCTGGTACCAGCGGGGGAAGTCGTCGACGCGCGGCGTCAGGATCGGAGCCTTGCCAGGTGCCATGGGTGGCGACGCTACCAGCGCCACCCGGTCGCCCCCGGCCCCGCCCGACCCCCGTCCGCTCCTCCGACCCGACCACTCCCCCGACCACTCCCCCGACCACTCCCCCGCCCACCACCCCGCCCGTCCGAGGTCGCGGGTTAGCGTCGAGGGGTGGCCGGATCATCGACCCTGCGACGCCTCCTGATCGGTGCGGCCATCACCGCGGGTGCCGGTCTGGCGGTCGGCACCGGACTCCGGGCCCTCGGTCGACGGGTCCGGACCGCACACGACGAGCGGGTCGAGGAGCTGCTCGACGAGCCCGCCGACGTCCGCCACCACCACCTCACCTCCGACGACGGCGGGACGATCCACGTCGTGGAGGCCGGCACCGGTCCACCGGTCGTGCTGCTCCACGGGGTCACCCTCCAGTGGTGGGTCTGGGCCCCGATCATCAACCTGCTCGCCGACCGGCACCGGGTGCTCAGCTGGGACATGCGCGGCCACGGCGCCTCCAGCGCGGGATCCCGCGGCGTCACCCTGGACGCGATCGCCGACGACCTGGCGACCGTGCTCGGGAGGCTCGACGTCGAGGACGCCGTCGTCGTCGGCCACTCCATGGGCGGCATGGCCCTGGCGCGCTTCTGCACCGACCACCACCGGATGCTCCACCACCGATGCCGCGGGCTGGTGTTCCTGTCGACCAGTGCCGCACCGGTTGCGCTCGGAACGATCGCCGGAGGCGGAGTCGGGCTGGTCGAGCTGGTCCAGCGGGCGGCGATCGCCGGCATGGAGTCACCCCGGTGGAACTACGCGTGGCCCGACACGAACCTGTCGGCGCTCGCGGTCCGGACCTCGTTCGGGCGGCACGCCTCGGGTGCGGCGGTCGACCAGGTGCGCCGGATGCTGTCCGAGGTCGACCCCCGGACGACCGCCGAGGCCGGGCGGGCGATCGCAGAGCACGACGTTCGCGACGACCTGGCGCACGTCGACCTGCCGAGCATCGTGGTGGTGGGAAGCGCCGACCTGTTGACCCCGCCGGTCCATGCCCGCGGCGTGGTTGCCGCCGTGCCGGGCGCCGAGCTGCGGGTGCTGGACGGCGTCGGCCACCAGGTGATGCAGGAGGCCCCCGTGGAGCTGGCCGCCATCATCGAGGAGTTGACCGGCCCGTCGGCCTGAGACAGCACCGGCCCGTCGGCCTGAGACAGCACCGGCCCGTCGGCCTGAGACAGCACCGGCCCGTCGGCCCGGGTCGGGTGCGATCAGTCGAATCGCTGCGAGATGAGCTCGACCCGCTGTTCGGAGTCGTTTGCGTCCTCACCCTGGATCTCGAGCAGCTCCGCGCGGTCCTTCTCGGCCTCCCGACGCGCCACCTCGGTGTCGACCCGAGCGAGGGCCGCATCGGTCCCGTGCTCGGCGATGAAGCGGGCCCACTCCACGAGCGTCGGCACCATCTCGTCCTCGGGGACCACCGCCACGTTCTGTCCCTTGACGAACAGGTGGCCACGGCGACGTCCGGCGGCGATGCCCAGGTCGGCGTCGCGCGCCTCACCCGGGCCGTTGACGACACAGCCCATGACCGCCACCTGGAGCGGGAGCTGCTCGTCCGCCAGCGCGTCCCGGGCCTCGCTGGCGACGGCGATCACGTCGATCTCGGCCCGACCACAGCTCGGGCAGGCGATCAGGTCGACGTTGGTGCGTTCGCGCAGTCCGAATGACTCGAGCAGTGCCCGGCCGGCCCGAGCCTCCTCGACGGGGTCGGCGGTGAGCGAGTAGCGGATCGTGTCACCGATGCCCTCGGCGAGCAGGGTGGCGATCCCGGCGGTGGCCTTGATGAGCCCCTCGGGGAGCGGGCCCGCCTCGGTCACCCCCAGGTGGAGCGGGTGGTCGGTGACCTCGGACAGTTGGCGGTAGGCCTCGATCATCAGCGGGACGTTCGATGCCTTGACCGAGATCTTCACGGCATCGAATCCGACCTCGTCGAAGTAGGCGAGTTCCTGCATGGCCGACTCGACCATCGCCTCGGGCGTGACCCTCCCGCCGTGCCGCTCGTAGAGCGCCGGATCGAGCGAGCCGCCGTTCACCCCGATCCGGATCGGTACGCCACGATCCCGGGCCGCGGTCGCGACCGCCTTGATGTGTTCGGGCTTGCGGATGTTGCCGGGGTTGAGCCGCAGGCCGTGCACGCCGGCGTCCAGGGCGGCGAGCGCCATGCGGTACTGGTGGTGGATGTCGGCGACGATCGGGATCGGGCTGCGTGGCACGATCCGGGCCAGGCCCTCGGCCGCCTCGACCTCGTTGCAGGTGCAGCGGACGATGTCGCAGCCGGCGGCGGCCAGGGCGTAGATCTGCTGCAGCGTGCCCTCGACGTCCGCCGTCTTCGTGGTGGTCATCGACTGGACCGAGATCGGCGCGTCGCCGCCGACGGCGACGCCACCCACGTGGATCTGGCGCGTCGCCCGGCGGGGGAAGGTCACGGCTCCGGCGTCCATGGCCGCAGGCTACCCGTCGTCCGGCGGGCGACCCGTCAGGCCGAGACGCCGCGGGTCAGGTCCAGGTAGATCGCCATCAGGCCCACGACGACGAGCACCATCACCACGCCGTAGGTCACGGGCAGGAGTCGCGAGATGTCAGCGATGTAACGCTGCTGCTGACGACGCCGCAGCTCCTGGGCCTTCTCGTAGCAGGCGATCACCAGGTGGCCGCCGTCGAAGGGCAGCAGTGGGAGCAGGTTGAACACCCCGATGAAGATGTTCAACACGATCAGGAACCCGACCAGGTTGGAGAGGTTCTCGGCGGTGAGGTCCGACCCGTACATCACCGCGCCGACGATGGAGATCGGTCGGGTGTCGGGGGCGGTCGCCTCGGCGGTGGTGGGTGCAGCCGCACGGTCATCGGAACGCGTCGGCGTGGTCAGGAACTCGAGCAGGTTCGGTGGCCAGAGGAACTGACCGACGCCGGCGACGCTGAGGCCGACGGTCCGGCCGAACTCGGACACGGCACTACCGAGAGCGACGTGCGGGGCCTCGGTGACCACGACCGCCTGCTGGCCGACCCCGAAGAAGGCGGATGGCGGCGTGACCTCGACCGCGGACCCCAGGTCGACTCGTCGCTCCCCCGCCGGGGTCCCCACGACGACCACGCCGCCCAGGCCGGCCTCGGCAGCACCGGCGACGTCGTCCAGTGTCGTGATCGGCCGACCGTTGAGCGATGTGACCGGATCACCCTCTGCGAGCCCCGAGGTGGCCACGGCGCCGTTGGTCCGGCTCGCGCCCACCACGACCCCTCGAGAGGTCTGGAGCAGGTCGAGGTCCTCGCCGATCGTCCCGATGACCTTGACCCGTCGGCTGAGCTCGACCGGGAGCGTGCGCACCGAGCCACCGCGGTCCACCTCGACGGTCCGCCGACCCGGCTCGGCCTCGGCCACGACGCCCCGGAAGTCCTGGAAGGAACCGATCGGTCGGCCATCGATGCTCACCACGGTGTCGCCCGGCAGGATCCCGGCCGCCGCGGCCGCACTGCCCGGCGTCACCTCGGAGACGGTCCAGCGGTCTGCGTCGGCCCGACCGATGAACGCGAACTGGACGACGAGCAGGACCAGGGCGATCGCGAAGTGCATGGCGGATCCGGCCACGGCGACCGAGGCCCGCGACCTGAACGGGGCCTGGCGGTAGGTGCGCGGCTCGTCGGCGGGATCGACCTCCTCGAGGTTGTTCATCCCGATGATCCGGACGTAGGCGCCCGCCGGGATCGCCTTCAGCCCGAACTCGGTCTCGCCCCGGCGGAAGGACCACACGACAGGGCCGAAGCCGACGAAGAACTCGGTGACCTTCATTCCCGCACGACGGGCCGCGACGTAGTGGCCGACCTCGTGCAGGATGACCATCACCACGACCGCCAGGATCACGATGATGATCGGCAGCCCCCGGGTGACACCGAGCAGCACCAGCAGCGCCACCAGGATCCCGAGCCGGAGGGCGCGGGTCCACGGTGAGCCCACGATGCCCGCGACGTCGCGTTCCTCGGCGGCGACGTCGCCGGCGGAGGGACCCGAGGGGTCGCCGGAACCTGCCTCGTCCGCGGGCGCCTGCGGAGGCGCCGGTCCGTCGTCGACGGTCACGATCCCACCTCGGCGGTAACGAGCCCCTCGGTCACCCTGCGGGCGGTGGCGTCGGCCTCCAGGACCGCCGCCAGCGACTCGGCCGGGGCGCCGTCCCAGCGTTCCAGGGCGGCGGCGATCAACGCCGCGATGTCCGACCAGGCCAGGGCCCCCGACAGGAAGGCGTCGACGGCGACCTCGTTCGCGGCCGACAGCCAGGCGGGAGCGGTTCCGCCGCTGCGTCCGGCCTGGTACGCCAGGTCGAGGCCACGGAACGTCCCGCGGTCGGGCGGTTCGAAGTCGAGCGAGAAGGACCGGGAGAGGTCCATTCGTCCGAACGGGGTGCCGATGCGGTCGGGGTACGCCAACGCGTAGCCGATCGGGAGCCGCATGTCGGGCAGCGACAACTGGGCGATCGTCGCCCCGTCGGTGAAGGTCGCCATCGAGTGGACGATCGACTGGGGGTGGACGACGACGTCGATGCGGTCGTAGTCGACCCCGAACAGCTCGTGGGCCTCGATGACCTCGAGGCCCTTGTTCACGAGCGTCGAGGAGTCCACCGTGATCTTCGGCCCCATGCTCCACGTGGGGTGCGCCAGCGCCTCGTCGACGGTCACGTCGGCCAGCTCGGCCGCACTGCGACCGCGGAACGGCCCGCCCGAGGCGGTGAGCACGATCTCCGCCAGCCTGCGGTCGCCATCGGCCGATCGGAGGCACTGGTGGACGGCGCAGTGCTCGCTGTCGACGGGGACGAGCTCGGCACCCGGGGTGCGGCGCGCCTCGGCGACGACCGGCCCGGCGGCGATGAGCGACTCCTTGTTCGCCAGGGCCAGGCGTCGGCCGGCCCGGAGGGCCGTCAGGGTCACCGGGAGCCCGGCGAATCCGACGACGCCGTTGACCACGACGTCGGCTGCGCCGGAGACGGACTCGAGTGCATCGGGTCCGGCCACCAGGTCGACGCCGGCCGGGAGCAGCCCCCGGAGCTCGGCCGCCTGCGACTCGTCGGTGATCGCCACGACCTCGGGGCGGACGGCGTGGGCCTGCTCGGCGAGCTGGTGGATCGAGGACCGGGCACCGAGCACGGTGATGCGGAAGCGCTCCGGTTCGGCCGCGACGACCTCGATGGTCTGCGTCCCGATGGATCCGGTGGAGCCGAGCACGGCGACGCTGGTCATGCGGAGATCACTCTACCGACGCCCGACGGCCGGCCCCCGTCGACCGGGGAGCACGCTCAGGAACGCCCGAACCCTGCTCGGACGCGGACCGGGGCTGGGGCGTGGCCCGGTCCGCCGGCTCAGCCGACCGACCAGACGTCGAACAGGATCGTCGCGAAGTAGGCGACCGGCAGCACGAACAGGAGGCCGTCGAAGCGGTCGAGCACCCCGCCGTGGGCCGGCAGGACCGAGCCCATGTCCTTGATGTCCAGGTCGCGCTTGATGAACGACTCGCACAGGTCGCCGAGCGGGGCGACGAGCGCACACAACAGCGCGAAGACGAACACGCGGGGGAAGCTGCCGCCGATGGGGGCGATGCCGAAGATTCCGACCACCACCACCACCGCCACGAGCGAGACGACGAAGCCGCCGATCAGGCCCTCCTGGGTCTTGTTCGGGCTGGCCGCCGACAGCTGTGTCTGCCCCATGTACTTGCCGACGAAGTAGCCGCCGACGTCGCTGGCCACCGAGGCGATGATCGCAGCGATGAGCACGCCGATGCCGGGATTGGAAGTGAGCGACGGGTCGGCGCCCTGCATCTGCCGCCCCAGTCCGAGGAACAGGGTCGCGAACGATCCGAGGAGTCCGATCCACAGGATCCCGAGCAGCGTCACCCCCAGGTTCAGCACCGATCGCTCACCGGGCGCCACCCAGAGGAACCAGAGCAGGCCGACCATCACGGTCAGCGGGAGCACGATCGGGAACGCGGCGAGGCCCGAGAAGTAGGTCGCCAGCAACAGGCCCAGGATCCCCGCCAGGCCCACGAGCGTCGCCGGCCGGAAGCCGCGCTGTTGGACGGCGGTGAAGTACTCGAACGCCGCAGCGCCGACGATCACGCACGCCAGGACGGTGGTGGCCAGGCCGCCGAGCCGGAAACAGACGAGGCCGATGGCCGCGAGCGCGACGCCGACCGCCACCGCGGTCACCAGGTTGCGGTCGCCACCCGATCCACCGGACCCGGCGGTGGCCGGAGCCGGCTCGCCGCGACCGCCGTCCTCGACCTCCACCTCGACGATCCCCGCGTCCTCCACCTCGACGACCGCACCGGGGTCGATGTCCCCCTCACCGCCGTGGTCGCCGCCCTGACCGTCGGAGCTGTCCGTCCCGCCGCGACGACCGAAGCCCGCCCGGACCCGCGACAGCGCCGAGGCCTTCTCGGGTTCCTCGGCGGAGCGGCGGCGCCGGCTCACCCGCTCCGGTTGGGCCGCCTCCTCGTCGGGAGCGAACGCCAGGAAGGGGTCCGCCTCGGACTCACCCGAGAAGAAGTCGTCCGCGCCCGGGTCGCCGGACTGCCCGGCCAGCGCCCCCAACTGGACCCCGTCGCCGCGGAGGTCGTCGAAGTCCGTCTCGGCGGCCCGCTCACGCTCGTCACGCCAGCGCGGCTGGGAGCCCGTGGTCGGCTCCTCGACCTGGTCCTCCGGGATGACCGTCCTCGGGACCTGGCCCGTCGGTGGCTCGGTCCAGTGGGGCAGGACGAAGGCGTCGTCGGACTGTTCGAAGTCGGTGCCCGGTGCCTCGGACAGGCCCATGCCGTCCGCCGGATCGTTCCTGTCGTCGTCTGGTGTCATGCCTGCACCCTCCGATGCGTGCACCCCGGCGGGACCGGGTGGTTCGTCGTCGACCAACCGGGCGTGGCCCGGGTGGTCGTTCTCGATCGTTGTTGGCGGTGGAGCGTCGACCCGGACCACCGGGACCGCCCCGAAGCGCTCCCCCGGCAGGGTCCTGCGGGTGGGGTGGTCGTCGTCGGACGTGGAGATCGTGACCGTCGGCAGGTCGGGGCGGGGTGCCGGTCGATCCGGGCGGTCGCCGAAGCCCTGCTGGCCCGGTCGACGGCGCGGCGCCACCTCGTCGGCCACGGGTTCATCTTCGGCACCGAGGACCCGCACCCCCTCGTGGCCACCCGCGGATGGTGACGAGTCGGTCCCGGCCGTCGACAGGTCGTCGGCTCGATCCTCATCGGGTCGGTGGTCGTCGTGGTCCGTCATGGTGGTCCAGTTGGTGAGCCTCGGGCTCAGCTCTCGAGGAGCTCCGCTGTCTTCGCCTCGAGCGCCGCGTCGATCTCGGACTCGTGGGCCTTGGTGAGCTTGTCGAGTTCAGCCTCGGCCCGGTGCAGGTCGTCCGATGAGAGCTCACCGTCCTTCTCGAGCGCCTCCAGGTCCTTGCGGGCCTCACGGCGGGCGCCACGAACGGCGTTGCGGCCGTCCTCGGCGCGGTGCTTCACCAGGCGGACGAACTCCTTGCGCCGCTCCTCGGTGAGCGGGGGGAACGCGAGTCGGATCGCAACGCCGTCGTTGGAGGGGTTCAGGCCGAGGTTCGCGTCCTGGACGGCCCGCTCGATGGCCGCGATCGACCCCTTGTCGAACGGCGAGATCACGAGCATCCGGGCGTCCGGCACCGAGAAGCTCGCCAGCTGCTGCAGGGGGACGGTGCTGCCGTAGTACTCGACGGGCAGCTTCTCGACCAGCGCCGGCGTGGCGCGTCCGGTCCGCACACCTGCGAACTCTCCCCGGGTGTGGGACACGGCCTTCGCCATGCGTTCCGAGGCGTCCTCGAGGGCCGCGTCGATGTACTCGCTGCTCACGCCGACCAGCCTCGCACACCACCGACCGCCACGCCCGGACGAGACGCCGTCACGACACCACCGTCCCGACGTGCTCACCGGCCAGGATCGGCACCAGGTTCCGACCCATGAGGTCGAACACGCAGATCGGCAGGTCGTTGTCCATGCAGAGGGTGATCGCCGTGGAGTCCATGACCCGGAGGCCCCGGTTCAGCACCTCGATGTAGCTCACCTCTCGGAGGAGCTCGGCATCGGGATCCACGTTCGGGTCGGCGGTGTAGACGCCGTCGGTCCCGTGCTTGCCCATGAGGATGGCCCCGGCGTCGATCTCCACCGCCCGCAGCGCAGAGGTCGTGTCGGTCGTCATGAAGGGGTTGCCCGTGCCGCCCGCGAAGATGACGACGCGGCCCTTCTCCAGGTGTCGGATCGCCCGGCGACGGATGTAGGGCTCGGCCACCTGGGCCATGTGGATCGCCGACTGCACCCGGGTCGGCTGGCCGAGTCGCTCCAGAGTCTCCTGCAGCGCGAGTCCGTTGATGACGGTGGCCAGCATGCCCATGTAGTCGGCCTGCGCCCGGTCCATGCCGGCACCCTCGCCCGACATCCCGCGCCAGATGTTGCCGCCCCCGACGACGACGGCGACATCGACGTCGAAGCGCTGCTTGACCTCGACCAACTCACGGGCCAGGCCGGTCACGACCTCGCCATCGATCCCCTGACCGCCCGACCCGGCGAACGCCTCGCCGGAGAGCTGGACGAGCACCCTCGACCAGCGGGGCTGGACCAGCTCAGCGACCACGTCCGGTGCCGTCACGTCGCGGACTCAGGATCCGATCACCGCCTGGACGAAACGCACGATCGTGCCGTCACCCAGGTGCTGTTGGACCGTCTCCTTCTCGCCGAACATCCCCTGCTCGGTCAGGACGCGCTCGGCGTACCAGGAGTTCAGTCGGCCCTCGACGATCTTCGGGATCGCCTGCTCGGGCTTGCCCTCCTTGCGGGTGAGCTCCTCGGCCGAGGCGCGGGCCTGGTCGACCAACGACGCATCGATCTCGTCCCTGGACAACGCCGTCGGACGGGCGAAGGCCACGTGGAGCGCGACCTCGTGCACGGTCGCCTCGTCGGAGCCGGCCACCTCCAACAGAACGCCGTTGGTGCCGCGGCCGTCCTGGGTGTGCAGGTAGGCATCGAGCACGTTGCCGTCGGCCGCCTCGAATCGGGCGACCGTCCCGAGCTCGATGTTCTCCTTCTTGGCGATCCGCAGGTCGTCGAGCTGAGACTGGAGACCCGCCACTGCATCAGGCCCGTCGGCCAGGACGGCGTCGGCGAGCGCCTGGGTGAGCGCCACGAAGTCATCCGCCTTCGCCGAGAAGTCCGTCTCGGACTTCAACTCGACCAGGGCCGCCGTGTTCCCGGAACGGGCGATGGCCACCGCACCCTGGTTGTTCTCGCGGTCCTCCAGGGTGGCGACCTTGCTCAGGCCCTTCTGCCGGAGCACCTGGGCGGCGCGCTCCATGTCTCCGTCGGCCTCGGTCAGGGCCTTCTTGCAGTCCATCATCCCGGCGCCGGTCGCGTCACGCAGCGCCTTCACGTCCTGGGCGGTGAACTCGGCCATCAGGCGTCACCCTCCGTCGTCGCAGCCTCGGCTGCCTCAGCGGTTCCGGCGGCCACGTCGGCATCCGCCACCGCCTCGTCGGTCACGGTCGCCGAGTCCTCGGGGGCGTTCCGGGTGGCCAGCACCCGCGCCTCGCGCTCCTGGGCGGCCGCTGCCGCCTCGGCCCGGGCCCGGGCCTGGCTCGCCTCGTGCTCGGCCACCTCCTCGGCGGACCGCTCGCGGGGCACCGACTCCGGGTGCTTGTGCGCCCGCATCTGGCGTCCCTCGACGACGGCGTCGGCGACCACCCGGGTGAGCAGGTCACCGGAGCGGATGGCGTCGTCGTTGCCCGGGATCACGAACTGGATCACATCGGGGTCACAGTTCGTGTCGACGACCGCCACGACGGGGATGCCGAGCTTGTTCGCCTCGGTGACGGCGATGTGCTCTTTCATCGTGTCGAGAACGAACACCGCGTCGGGACGGCGCGTCATCGCGCTGATGCCCGAGAGGTTCTTCTGCAGCTTGGCGAGTTCACGACCGAGAAGAAGGGCTTC
>CAIYGQ010000178.1 GCA_903925745.1 uncultured Actinomycetes bacterium
CACCGAGAACCCGCTCGGCGAGATGGGTTACTACGTGGTCAGCCAGGGCGACCTGACGCCGTTCCGGCTCAAGATCCGCTCGGCGAGCTTCAACAACGTGTCGATCACCCCGTGGCTGCTCCGCGGTGTCTACGTTCCCGACATCGTGACGATCCTGGCCTCGCTCTACTTCATCCTGGGGGACATCGACCGATGAGCCCCGTCCTGCTCGGACTCGAGCTCGCCTTCTGGCAGTCCACAGTGATCCGCGTGATCGCCGGCCTGGTCGCCGTGCTCCTGCTGACCGGCGGCGTGGTCTACCTGTACCTGTTCAAGTTCGTGTCGTTCATGCAGAGCCGGCTCGGCCCCATGGAGGCCGGCCCCTACGGCTCGCTGCAGCTGCTGGCCGAGGTCGGCAAGTGGCTCCAGAAGGAGGACATCCACACCGAGGACAGCGACCGGCTCATCTTCGGCCTCGCGCCCGCGGTCGTGCTCAGCTCGACGTTCCTGATGTTCGTGGTCATCCCCGCCGGCCCCGACCTGGTGATCGCCAACCTGGGCACCGGCATCTACTACGTGCTCGCCGTGTCGGCGCTGTCGGTGCTCGGCATCCTCATGGCTGGGTGGGCGTCGGCCAACAAGTACGCGCTCATGGGCGCGCTCCGGGCCGGTGGCCAGCTGATCGCCTACGAGCTCCCCATGGTGCTCGCCGTGCTGGGCGTCGTCGTCATGGCCGGGTCGCTCAACCTGCAGGACATCGTCGCAGCGCAGGCCAACGGCGAGATCTTCGGCATCTCGGCCATCGGCAACCCCTACATCCTCACCCAGTTCGTCGCCTTCGCCGTGTTCATGATCGCCGTGCAGGCCGAGTTGACCCAGACGCCCTTCGACATGCCGATCGCCGAGTCGGAGCTGGTCGCCGGCTACCAGGTGGAGTACTCGGGCATCCGCTTCCTCGTGTACTTCATCTCGGAGTTCGCCACCGCCGTCGCCTTCGCCGCAGTCGCCTCCACCCTGTTCCTGGGCGGCTGGGCGCTGCCGACCAGCTGGGGACTCTCGAACGGCGTCATGAACGTCCTCGGCCCGATCCTGGTCGCCACCAAGGCGGTCCTGTTGGTCGGCGTCGTGTTCTGGACCCGCTTCTCGTTCCCGCGGTTCCGTGAGGACCAGCTCCAGCGCCTCGCCTGGAAGTTCCTCATCCCGATCGCACTCGCGAACATCCTGGTGACCGCTGTGTTCAAGGTGGCGTTCTGATGCCCGACAGGCCCTCGTTCCCCAAGCCCCAGCTGCCCGGCGTCCTGAAGGGACTGGGCGTCACGCTGCGGACGGCCAAGGAGACCATGTTCCCCGACGGCCTGCTCCGCCCGCCGGCCCCGTCCCGGGGTGCGGCCACGGTGCAGTACCCGCACGAGAAGGAGGAGCCGGCGCCCCGGGCCCGCGGCGTCATCTCGCTCCACGAGGAGAACTGCACCTCCTGCATGCTCTGCGCCCGCGAGTGCCCCGACTGGTGCATCTACATCGAGGCCCACAAGACCCTGGCCCCACCCCGGCGTGAGGGCGGCAAGCCCCGCCAGGTCAACGCGCTCGACCGTTTCGACATCGACTACTCGCTGTGCATGTACTGCGGGATCTGTGTGGAGGTCTGCCCGTTCGAGGCCCTGTTCTGGAGTCCCGAGTACGAGTACTCCGAGGTGCGGATCGCCGACCTGCTCCACGACAAGGAGCGGCTCGGCGAGTGGTTCGAGACCGTGCCCGACTTCGAGCCCCTCGAGTCGGGCTCCGAGGTCAAGGTGAAGAAGGTGCCGCGGTGAGCGGACTGCTGGCCGCCGAGTCGGCCACGACCTTCGACGTCCCGGCCAACGTCACCTTCGCCGTCCTGGCCGTGTTGATGGTCGTCGCCGCCATCCGGGTGGTGACGACCCGCAACATCGTGCACGCCGCGCTCTGGCTGGTCGTCGTGCTGGGTGGCAACGCGGTCGTCTACCTGCTCCTGCAGGCCGAGTTCGTCGCCATGACCCAGTTGCTCGTCTACATCGGCGCCATCATCGTGTTGTTCCTGTTCGGCATCATGTTGACCCGGGCGCCGCTCGGGAAGGCGAGCGACCTGGACAACAACCAGCGGTGGCTCGGCGCAGCGGTCGGGGTCCTGCTGCTGGTCGTCATCGGCTTCTCCGTCACCCGGACCTGGGGCAACGATCGGCTCGACTTCGTGGCCTACGAACTGCCCGCCGCCACCGCCGGCGCCGCGGTGGAGGTCGGCGGTTCCGGCAACGGCCGGACCCAGGCACTCGCCAACTCGATCTTCGTCGACTACCTGATCCCCTTCGAGGTCGTCTCGGTGCTGCTCACCGGAGCGCTCATCGGTGCGATCGTCCTGGCGAGGAGGGACTGAGACCGTGCTGTTGAACCAGTTCCTGCTGCTCGCCGCAGTGCTGTTCTCGGTCGGCGTCTACGGCGTCATCGTCCGACGCAACGGCGTGCTCGTCCTGATGTCGGTCGAGTTGATCCTCAACGCCGTGAACATCAACCTGATCGCCTTCAGCACCTACTGGGGCCTGGGCGGCCAGGTGTTCGCCCTGTTCGTGATCGCCGTGGCCGCCGCAGAGGTGGGTGTCGGCCTGGCGATCGTGTTGCTCATCTACCGGAACCGCAGGTCGGTCGACATCGACCAGCTCGACGAGCTGAAGGGCTGAGGCGCTCACCATGTGGTTCTTCACCCACGTCTGGATCATGCCTGCCGTCATGGCGGCCTCGTTCCTGGTGATCCTGCTGTTCGGCAAGCGGATGCGCTTCAAGGGCGCCGAGGTCGGGATCACCGCCGTCGCCGTCTGCCTCCTGTTCGCCCTGGCGACCGCCACCAACTGGTTCATCTGGGGCAACAACTCGCCGACCGTGTCGGCCGACGCGCCCACCGCAGAGGTCGAGGCGGCCGAGGTGGGCGCCCTGTCCGAGGTGCCCAGCCAGTGCTCGAACGTCGTCACCACGTTGCGGGACATCGAGTCCGACGCCGAGGAGGCCCGCGCCGGAGGAGCCGAGGCCCCTGCCGGCGAGGGCGCCGCGCCGGCGGCGCCCGGGAGTGGTGGCGGCGCCGCGCCGGCGGCGCCCGGGAGTGGTGAGTCCGCGGCTCCGGCGCTCACCGGAGCCGTCACCGCCGGCGCCGGGGAGGACGAGACGCTCACCCGGCCCGTCGTCCGCTGCGTCACCTGGTTCGACTCCTCGGACTCGCTGATCACCTGGGGCACCCAGATCGACGGCCTGTCGGTGATGATGCTGGTCGTCGTCACCATCATCTCGCTGCTCGTGCACGTCTTCTCGACCGACTACGTGCACGGCGACCGCCGCTACACCCACTACTTCGCGTTCCTGTCGCTGTTCACGGGCTCGATGCTGTTCTTCGTGCTCTCGCAGAGCACCCTGCAGATGATCGTCGGCTGGGAGCTGGTGGGCGTCTGTTCGTTCGCCCTGATCGGCCACTGGTGGGAGGAGAAACCCAACTCCGACGCCGCACTCAAGGCGTTCCTCACCAACCGCGTCGGTGACGTCGGCCTGCTCGTCGGCATGATCGTGTTGTTCTTCGCCGCCGGCCAGTCGTTCTCGATCATCGACGTCAACATTCTGGCCCAGCAGGAATTGATCCGACACGTGGTCCTGCTCGTCGCCTCGGTGTGCCTGATCACGGCCGTCATGTCGAAGTCGGGCCAGTTCATCCTCCACACCTGGCTGCCCGACGCCATGGCCGGACCGACCCCCGTGTCGGCGCTGATCCACGCCGCCACCATGGTCGTCGCCGGCATCTTCATGGTCGCCCGCCTGTACCCGGTGTTCTTCGAGGGCCTGTCGATCGCCGGCTCCTCGGTGAACCTGCTGGCCGTCGTCGGTGCCGTCACCGCGCTGTTCGGCGCGTTGTTGGCCTTCGTCCAGAAGGACATCAAGAAGGTGCTGGCCTACTCGACGGTGTCGCAGCTCGGCTTCATGGTGACCTCGCTGGGCGTGGGCGCCTGGACGGCCGCCATGTTCCACCTCTTCACCCACGCCTTCTTCAAGGCCTGCCTGTTCCTGGGTGCGGGCTCACTCAGCCACGCCTGCCACCACAGCTTCAACATGGTCGACGACATGGGTGGGCTCCGGAAGATCATGCCCAGGACGTTC
>CAIYGQ010000179.1 GCA_903925745.1 uncultured Actinomycetes bacterium
CCCCCGGGTCGGGGACCGCGACCCCCGCACCGAGACCCGGCAGGCCCTGCTCGACGCCGTGCTCGCCGCCGGCGACCACCTGGTGATCACCCGCACCGGGCACGACGTGCGCACGAACCGGACCCAGCCCTACGGCGTCGCCCTGGCCGAGCTACGCGACGTCGTCGTCGCGACGATGGCCCCGGAGCCGACCGGCGGGCCGCCACCACCACGACCGCCCCGACGCCGGGCACGACCGACCGTCCGCCACCTCGTCGGCGCCTGCGCAACGGTCTTCTTCGTCGGCGCGGCCGTGGCCGGAGCCGTGGCCTTCGGTGCCACCCTGGCCGGGGCCGCCGCCCTCTTCGCCGGGACCTTCCTGGCCGGAGCCGCTGTCCGCTGGGCCCGGGGCGAGACCGACCACCCCCACCAGGCCATCGACACGGTGAACCTCCCCGCCAACGCCCCCGCCAAGGCCGCCGGCTGGACCGGGGTCGAGCGCGTCCACCCCCACCAGGCCTTCGACGAGGCGAATCTGACCGCTGGCACCCTCGGCGTGGAAGGGCCTTTCACCTTCGACCCCCAGGCCCGGTCAGGCGCCGAGGCCCGCCGGGACCGCTCCTCCGAGGCCGCTCCATTCCTCGCTGAGCCCCTTGCCCAGGTCGATGACCTCCGCGCGCTCGACCCTCCGTCACTTCAGCGCTTCTTCCGCGAGCCGGTGGCCGCGTTCCTACGCAGCCGCCTCGGCCTGCACCTACCGCGCGACGACGAGGCCGTCGACGACGACCTCGTCCTCAGCCTGCACGCCTCCGCCGAGTGGAGGGTCGGCGATCGCATCGTCCGGAGTCGGCTTGCGGGCGCCGATCCCGAGGCTGAGAACGACCATGAGCGCGCCCTCGGCACCCTCCCCCCGGGAACTCTGGGGAACCACGAGATCGAGTGTCTGTCCGCCACGGTCGACAACCTCGTCGCCGCAGCGTCCGCAACCGGCCTCGACCCGAGCGCCACCCGAGACGTCACCATCGACCTCACGCTGGGGGACGGCACCCGGATCGTCGGCGCCGTTACCGTCTGCGACGGCAGGGGTGATCCCGGTCCGATGCGCGTCACGTACTCCACCCCGAAGCCCCGCCAGGAGCTCGAGGCGTGGATCGACCTGATGCTCCTCGTCGCCCAGGAGCCGGACTCCCCGTGGCGGTCGATCGTGGTGCGGCGCGCGGAACCGAAGCGGCGAGCGGGCGCGCCCAAGCAGCCGAGCGAGGCCGATGTGTGCACGCTCATGCCGACTTCCGCCCCTGACCCGCGAGCCGCCGCGCTGGCGGCGCTCGAGACCATCGTTGCCGTGTATCGCGTCGGCATGTGCGAGCCGATCCCCCTGTTCCCCTCGGCGTCGAAGGGCATCCACCGGGAAGCGTCCAGCAAGAGCGACTGGAACAACTTCAACGGATTCGGCGATGGAACTCGCGACACCACAGTGATTGCCTTCGGCGAGTGCTCCCTGGACGAGATCCTCGCCCTGCCCGTCGCCGCGCACGACCCCGGCGGTCCCGAGGAGGGCGCATCACGGGCCGTCTGGTACGCAAACCTCGTGTGGGGAACTGTCGAGTCGACCTGCACCGGACTGCACGCCGACGCCAGCGGCGACGACACCGAGGACGGCGAGGGGAGCGATGCATGATCACCGCGAATCCCTTCGACCTCTTCGGTCCGCTGCCGACTGGTCGCACCGCCATCGAGGCCAGTGCCGGGACCGGCAAGACGTACACGCTCGCTGCGCTCGCAACCCGTTACGTCGCGGAACGTGGCGTGCCCATCGACCAGATCCTCGTCGTCACCTTCACCCGGGCTGCGGCGGCGGAGCTGCGGGATCGGATCCGGGACCGCATCGCCGGGGCGGCCACCGCCCTTTCGGGCGACACTGATCTCGACGATGACCTCCACCGCTCCATCGCCGAGCGGACCGAGGGCGGGCGTGCCGTGGCGGCCCGACGGCTCGAACAGGCGGTCGTCGACTTCGACACCGCCACGATCACCACCATCCACGGCTTTGCCCAGCAGGTCCGGATCGCGCTCGGCACCGCAGGGGTCGGTGACCTCGACGCTGATCTCGACGACGACACCCGGGTCCTCGTGGGCCAGGTCTGCACCGACCTCCTGGCCGCCGCCGCCGTCCGCGCCGAGACCGATGCCGACGCGACCCTCGCTGACGCCGACAAGGCCGTCGTCGACCTCCTGCCCTCCCTACAGCGGCTGACGAAGACAGTGATGTTCGTTCTCGGGAACCCCGGCATCGCCACGGTGCCGGCGCCAGACCCTGACGACGACCCCGACGCGGCGGCGAACGCCGCCCGCCTCGTGCGCGACGCCGTGGCCACCGTCCACCGACGGCGCCGGGAGGTCGGGCACCTCGCCTTTGACGACCTCATCACCGAGCTACGCGACGCGCTTCAGGCCGGCGACGCCGCCGTCGAGCTCTTGCGGGAGCGATTCGCCGTCGCCCTCATCGACGAGTTCCAGGACACCGACCCGGTGCAGTGGGACATCTTCTCCCGAGTGTTCGGCCACACCGACCACTCCGCCCTGGTCCTCGTCGGCGACCCCAAGCAGGCCATCTATGCGTTCCGTGGCGCTGACATCCACACCTACCTCGCCGCTGCCCATGCCGAAGGCACGACCCGGGCCACCCTCGGCGTCAACCAGCGCTCCGATGGCGCTGCACTCAAGGCGGTCCAACGGCTGCTCGCAGGCGTGACGTTCGGCGACGATCGCATCGAGTTCCTGCCCGTCGAACCTGCCGATCGTCACGCCGGGCAGCGCATCACGGACGCTGCGGGCACACGGTTGCCCGCCCTCGCCCTACGTACCGCGGTCGGCAGCCACGTCGCGCCGGCCAAGAACGAGACCGAGGTGAGGAATGAGTCCGCCGAGGCGGCCATCGCCGTCGACCTCGCCGAGCACATCGTCGGACTCCTTGCGGGCGCCCGTATCCCCGACGGAGCGGGCGGCGACCGGCCCGTCCGACCCGGCGACATCGCAGTGCTCGTCGGCCAGCACCGCGAGTCGACGACGATGCAGGGAACCCTGCGCGACCGGGGCGTCCCGACCGTCGTCGCCCGGGGCGGCAACGTCCTCGACTCGGCCGCGGCGACCCAATGGACATGGCTGCTCTCGGCGCTGACCCGACCGGCCGACCCCGCCCGGGCCCGGACCGCCGCCACCTCGTGGTTCGTCGGCTGGTCCGCCGATCAGGTTGCGGCAGCCGACGACGCGGAACTCGCCGGCGTCCAGACCACTCTCGCCCACTGGGCCGACGTCCTCGAGTCGCACGGGGCGCTCGAGTTCTGCCGGATCCTGTGGGCGGAGAGCGGCGTGGTCGCCCGGGTGCTGGCTCGCGCCGACGGGGACCGGGAGCTCACCGATCTCGACCACGTCGCCGAGCTCGTCATGACCTGTACCGACCGCGCCCGTCCGACGGCTACCGGGGTGCTCAGCAGCCTCAACCGCCTCCGTGAGATCGCCCGGTCCGGTGCCGACACCGGCACGGGCACCGACGACGACCTCACCGCCCGGCGCATCGAGTCGGACGCCGATTCCGTCCAGATCCTGACCGTCTACGCAGCCAAGGGACTCGAGTACCCCGTGGTCTGCGTGCCCACCCTCTGGAAGTTCACCTACGTCAGCCCCCGCGAGACCGTCTTCCTCGACCCCGCCACGGGCGTCCGGACCATCGACGTCGCCCCCGGCCACCGGTGGCCCAACGGGCGTGACCAGAAAGCAAGAAAGGAACTCGCCAAGGCGGAGGCCGTCGGCGTCAATCTCCGACTCCTCTACGTCGCCCTGACCCGGGCCCGCCACCAGACGGTGCTCTGGTGGACGCCCGGCCAGCACGCCCGGTTCACCGGCCTGGCCCGGACGCTGTTCGCCCGGAACGGTGGCGGCATCGACCCGAACATCTTCGCCGCCGCGCCCGCGCTCCCGCCCCGAGAAACCACCCTCGACCACCTGCGCACGACGTTCCCCCCCGACGACGTGCTCAGCATCGACGAGACCGTCGCCGAGCCGTCGGCCACGGTCTGGGCCGACCCCGAGCGGGCCGGTTCCACCGGCGCGGA
>CAIYGQ010000180.1 GCA_903925745.1 uncultured Actinomycetes bacterium
CACCGGCACCCGTGACCTGCGACGGGTGCGCGGCGTCCGCAGGTCCGCCGTGCTGGCCACGGCGATCGTGCTGGCCGCCGCGTCCATGGCTGCCGTGCCACCGACGCTCGGATTCGTGACCAAGGAGGGCGCGCTCGAGGGTCTGCTCGAGGGCGGCACCGGCTGGCCGGGCGCGCTGGCGCTCGTGGGCGTGGTGCTCGGCTCCGTCCTGACCGTCGCCTACACCGTGCGACTCGCCGTCGGACTGCTCGGCGACGCACCCGGCAGCGACGACGCCCACCACGCCGTGACGCACACCGGAGCGCAGCCGCACCGACCCGGGGCGCTGCTCGTCGGTCCGCCGGCGCTGCTCGCCGGTCTCGGCCTCGTCGGCGGACTGGCCGCCGGACCGGTGGGATCGTGGGTGGCACGGGTCGCGTCCTCGCTGGACCCGGCAGCCGCCGACGGGGCGCTGTACCTGTGGCACGGGTTCACGCCGGCGCTGGGGCTCTCGGCCCTGGCGCTGGCGGGGGGCACGGCCCTGTGGTGGGCGACCCGCGCCACGACCGCGGCCGTCGACGCGCCTCGCAGCCTGTCGACCGTCGGGTACGACCGCGGCTACGAGGCGCTGCTGTCGGGTGCCCGACGCATGACCGGCGTCACCCAGAGCGGGTCGCTCCCCCTGTACCTCGGGATCGTGCTGCTCACCGTCGCCGCTGGAGCCGGTGCGGCGATGGTGGTGAGTCGGGACTGGTTCGACTGGGCGGTGGTCCCGCTGGCCAACTCGCCGTTGGAGCTCGTCGCCTGCACGGCGACCGCGCTGGGCGCGGTCGCCGTGGTCCTGGCCCGGCAGCGGTTCGGTGCGGCGCTCGCGCTCGGTGGCACCGGCTACCTGTTGGCGCTCGTGTTCCTGCTGCAGGGCGCGCCCGACCTGGCCGTCACCCAGTTCCTGGTGGAGACGGTCACGGTCGCCGTGTTCCTGCTGGTGCTGGCCCGGCTCCCCCAACGCTTCTCGAGCGCACCGGACTGGGCGCCGCTGGGCGTCCGCCTCGCCGTGTCGCTCGCCGTCGGCCTGACCGTCGCCGGGTTCGCGCTCCAGGCGTCCACCGCCCGCACCGAGCCGTCGGTCGCCGAGGAGTACGTGGCGCGCTCGGAGCCGGAGGCCGGCGGGCGCAACGTCGTCAACGTGATCATCGTGGACTTCCGCGGGTTCGACACCCTCGGGGAGATCACCGTGCTCGCGATCGCGGGCGGCGGCGTGGTGAACCTGGTGGCGGCCGCCCGGCGGGAGCAGCGACGCAAGCACCTGCTCGACGGTGCCGACGTCGAGGACCTGTCGGGCCGGGCACCGGAGGTGTGGCGGTGAGCGCCCGGCCGGCGACGACCCGTTCGACGATCCTGTCGCTGACGGTGTCCGGGCTCACCCCGGTGCTCCTGCTCGTGGCGGTGTTCGTGACGTTCCGGGGTCACAACGCCCCGGGCGGCGGATTCGCCGGGGGACTGATCGTGGGGATCGTGCTGGTCCTGCGCTACCTGACCGACGGCACCGACGCCGTCCGGCGACTGCCGGTGGATCCCGTGGTCGTGATCGGCGTGGGGTTGCTGCTGGCAGTGATCACGGGCGCCGTGCCCCTCCTGTTCGGCTCGTCGTTCCTCGAGTCCGCCGTCTGGAAGGTGGACCTCCCCCTGGTCGGCGACGTGAAGGTCGTGTCCTCGGCGATGTTCGACCTGGGCGTGTTCGTGCTGGTCACCGGCGTCGTCGCAGCGATCCTGGTGGCGCTCGCCGAGGCCGACGACGAGGCCCGGCGGGGCGAGGTCGGCGGAGCCGCCGGCGACGCCGAGGGGGTCGACCGGTGAGCCTCGCCCAGGCTGCACTGATCGCCGTGCTGTTCTCGGTCGGCACCTTCCTGGTGCTGCACCGGTCGCTGACTCGCATCATCCTGGGGATCGGACTCCTCGGCAACGGTGTGAACCTGCTTATCCTCACCTCGGGCAGCGTCCCGGGTGACGCACCGATCCTGGGGGAGGGCGCCACGGACCTGACCGACCCGGTCCCGCAGGCGCTGGTCCTCACCGCCATCGTGATCGGCCTGGCGATCGTGGCCTTCCTGCTGTCCATGGCCTACCGGTCGTGGACGATCGACGGCAACGACGTCGTGGAGGACGACCTCAGCGACCGTCGGATCGCTGCGCAGCCGGACGTGGACGAGGACTTCGGGGAGGAGACGTGACCGGCGGCCTGTCGTTGTTCGTGGGCGCGCCGCTCGCGGGGACGGCGCTGTGCTTCGTGCTGGCGCGGTCCCAGACCGTCCAACGAGCAGTCGCGGTCGCCGCCGCCCTGGGTGTGACGGTCGGGTCGGTCGCCCTGCTGGTCCACGTGGACACGGTCGGACCGGTGACCACGTCCATGGGCGGCTGGCCCGACGCCATCTCCATCACCTTCGTCGCCGACCGGCTCGGTGCCCTCATGCTGGTGATCGGCAACGTCATGATGCTGGCGGTCCTGGTCTACGCGATCGGGCAGGGCAGCCGCGACGAGCAGTCCCCGTGGTACGCACCGGCGTACCTGGCGTTGATCGCCGGGGTGAGTGGTGCGTTCCTGGCCGGCGACCTCTTCAACCTGTTCGTCTGCTTCGAGATCCTCCTCATGGCCAGCTACGTGCTGCTGACCCTGGAGGGCAGCGACGACCCGATCCGCTCCGGGACCACCTACGTGGTCCTCAACGTGGTCGAGTCGCTCGTCCTGGTCACCGGCGTGGCGCTCGTGTTCGCGAC
>CAIYGQ010000181.1 GCA_903925745.1 uncultured Actinomycetes bacterium
AGGCCGGCGGTGCTGGCGGGCAGGCCGAGCTGCTCCGGCGAGGGGATCTCGGTGGGGATGAGTCGCAGGGCGAGCGCCGGGCGGTCCAGCTGGAAGAACGCGTTGGCCCGGAACCGGGCGGTGCCGCCCCAGGTGAAGGCGAAGTCCAGCTGGCGCTCGTCCTCGTAGGTGTCGCGGTCCTTGCCGTGGATCAGGCCGCCCAGGACCTGGACCAGCGTGGCCTCGTCGACGGGCGGCTGGTCCGGGATGGCGTAGAGCGAGCCGTCGATGCGGACGCGGGGCTCGGTGCCGACCGCCAGGTGCAGGTCGGTGGCCTGGGTGTCCCACAGGTAGCGCAGGAACGGGTCCAGGACGGTCGTGTCGATCACTGTGGCCACGGGGTGCTCCAGTCCTCGCCCGACGCTCGGGCACCGGTGTGCGTGCGTCGCCGGCCCCTCCGGCGGGCGACGGCCACCACGTTAGGTGATGGGGGCCCAAAACGGCAGGGGCGGGGCCGGTGGAACCGGCCCCGCCCCCACAGAAGAGATCGATGAGTCGATCAGGTGAGGGTGACAGCGTCACAGCCAGCATCGGTGCCGGCCTGGGTGAGCGTGATGGCCGGCGGGGTACCAGCACCGATGACGTAGTACTTCAGGCCAGAGGCACCGCCCTCGATGAAGGTTGCCGCGGTGTCGTTCGTGTCGGCAGAGGCCTTCGCCGCGTTGTTGGCGGTGATCAGGGTGGACTTCTCGGTGTCGCAGGCCGCCGAGTCCGCGGAGTCGGTCAGGTTGCCGACCGCGAAGACGGCCACGCCGGCCAGGATGGCGAGGATGGCCACGGCCACGAGGAGCTCGACGAGCGTGAAGCCGCTCTGTCCCCGCATGGCCATCCGCTTCTGGATGATGTTCATGGTTGTTCCCTCCAAGGATGCCCGAACCGGTGGAGGTTCCCCCGGCCCGACTGGTTGTTGGCGCTGCCGTTGCTACCAGACCCACCGAGGAGATGGACATCGCCCCCTGAGGCCCCCGCCAGCCACGAAAGCATGCGCCACCGGATCCATCCTGTCAAGACCTTCAGGTTCTCAGGTTCGGCCCACCGCCCGGGAATACCCGCTGCTGGGGGATCTGCCCAGGGCTAGGGGGAGCGGCACTCCGAGGGCAGCACGGCGTCCAGGTCCGGGTAGACACCCGCCCGGTTGTTGGCACACAGGCGCCACTCCTCCACCCGGGCCCGGTACCCCAGCGCCTCCACGGCCCGCACGCCGTCGATCTCCACGCCCGAGCCGTCCTCGCCCAGGGCGCCCGGACGCCAGTCCTGGATGGTCACCACCGAGGTGGCGAGCATCCGGTACTGCCCGGAGGTGTCGGGGCCGACGAAGGCCTGCAGGCGCACCCGCCGCTCGGCCGACTCGCCCGGCGAGCAGCACACCACCCCGGTCGAGGCGCCCGGGGACACCGAGCTCCCCAGGCCGTTGAACCACATGGAGCCGTTGAACAGCGGCTGCGCGGGGGCGGTCCCCTGCCAGCGGACGTCCAGGTCCGCCATCGGCGCGGAGACCTGGCCCCACACGGCCACGTCGGTCGTCGGCAACGCCGAGGTCACCAGGAACGACGAGCCGAGCGCCCCGGCGTCGGTGCCCTCGGCCTCCAGGCTGATGGTGGTGAACCGGATGTACGGCTTGGTGTTGGGGCACCGCTGAGTATTGAACCCCAGTCCGAAACCTTCGCACTGTGGCTGCAACGTGACCCGGACGTCGACCTGGACCTCGGCCACCTCTCGGACGGTGACCGGCCGGTTCTGCGAGAGCTCCGGGAACACCGCCCGGCACTGACCCGACAGGTCCACGTTGAACAGGCGCTGACCCTCGCTGAACAGCTGCCGGACGTTGGGATCGTAGGTGCGGGTGCCGATACCCGTCACCGGCACGCTGCAGGTGGCCGACCCCCGCCGCAACACGACCTCGGCCTTGGAGCTGGTGGCCAGCCGGTTGTAGTCGCCGGCGAGCCGCACCCGCAGGCCCACCACCTCGTCGTCGAGCCGATCGGCGGTGGACGCCGACCACGACTCGGCCCGGAACGCCCCAGCGGTTCCGTCATAGGGCGGACCACTCCCCCGGCCAGCAGAGGAGCAGTAGTTATCAGGGCAATCCATTTCGAGCCGAGACAGGTTCCCTATGGTCTCGAACTGCCCCTCCCGGAACCGGCTCGGCGAGTACGGGGTGTTGACCAGTGACGTCGGCGGGTTCTGGCCGGAGGACGGCCAGTTCTGGGAGCGGCGGGCCCCCTGGAACAGCACGGGTGACGGGCGATCGCCGAACTCACCGCCGACCAACTCGTCGCACAGGGCCAGGAGGCCCTGCTTGTGCCGGATCGACGTCCGGGAGGACAGCTCGACACGCACCCCGGGCTGGTTGGGGTCGCACGGCTGGGGCCACGCAGCCCGCACGTCGCCGATCGCCGTCCGACCGAACTGGGACAGGCCCCAGTACTCGGTGCCGAACACCACGACCGACGTCGGGTCGTCGACCACCAGCGCGTTGCAGTCCCCCGACGGGCAGGCCGCCACGTCGAAGAAGAACTGGCCGAACTTGGTGAGCCCGCCCTGGTCGTTGCCGCGGGGCCGCGGGTTGAACCAGAAGACCTTGTTCTGGCAGGTCGAGTCGTTGCTCAACCACCGGTTGAGCCGCTCGGCGGTCCGCCCGGTGTAGGCACCGGGCCGCAGCACCACCAGATCACCCTGACGGTAGGCCTGCACGTTCACCCGGGCGGAGTCGCTGAGCGGTGCGGGCAGCTCGGCGCACGTGGCCGGCAGGTCCACCCAGCTGGCACCGGCGGTGGTGACCTCGGGCGGCCCCTTGGTGTCGGACGTCGTCCAGCGCCACACCCCACGGGCCGGCACCTGGGCCGCCGGTGCGGTCGGGCTGAGCGCCGCCGCCGCCACGTCGTTGCAGACCGCCGGGAGCGGGATCACCCGGGCCTGCACCCGGGGGAAGCTCGAGCGGGTCGACAGGACGCCGCACGGGTCGCTCAGCGGGTCGGTCGCCGGCGCCGCCGCCGCGTACAACGGACCCGTCTCACCCTGGCGGAAGTCCGCCCCGACGGTGAACGCCGGACCGTTGAGCCCGGTGGCGGCGTCGGACACGACCCCCGCCGCACCCGAGCGGACCTTGACCGGCGACGTGAACGGCAGCGGGCTCGGTCCGGAGTGGACCAGCGAGCTGCTGTTGGCGGCGTCGGCGCTGACCGTGTCCCGCTGCGCGGTGGTCAACCCCGGCAGCGCGCCCGCCCAGTCGAACAAGGCCGGGTTGAGCGTGCCGCGGGCGGCACCCCCGTAGTCGGTGCCGAGCAGACGGACCTGCTCGATCGAGTCGGTGTCGGGCGGCGCCACGAGCGGGCTGACCGACGGCAGCGGGGTGCACGCCACCCGGACGTCGGTCGTCTCGGTGCCCGGGATCCGGATCGTCGGGGTGTTGTCGTTCCCGTCCGGGAACAACCGGCAGTCGGCCTGACCCAGCTGGCCGATGCCGGTGCCCTCCCGGCGCAGCACGTTGACCGCCGCCTCGAGCGCACTGTCCGCCGCCCTGGTCTCGACGTCCCGGCGGATCTGCTGCCCAGAGAACTTCGTCGAGGTGAAGGTGAGCCCGAGGAGTGCCCCGACGATCAACGTGGCCACCAGGATCACCCCGAGGACCGAGATGAGCGCGAAGCCGCCGTCGGATCGGCGGGCCCGCAGCGGCGTGCGCACGTGGGACCAGCGGTGCAGCACCCGCGCCGTGACCCGGCGCGGACGCCCGCCGATCACGGGCCCACCCGGGACTGCAGCAGGCCCGTCGCTCCGTTCGCCCCGGGCAGACCCACCGGCGCACCCGGGTACAGGGCTGCGGCCGCCGTGCCACCGGCGCCGCCCGCGGCACCGGCCGACGGCAGCACGACCGTCGCCGTGGGCTGGTTGCCGCCGTTGACCGCCCAGATGCCGACCGACGGACCACCGGCGCCGCCGCCGTTGCCCGAGACCGTGGTGCACGGACCGACGTCGGGCGCCGAGGAGTTGCAGTTGCCGCGGCCGCCGGCGCCGCCGTTGCCGCCGATCTGACCCTGGGCGCCGCGACCGCCGGTGCCGCCGTTGCCGCCGGTGCCCGCCGTCACCGTGACGCCGGTGAAGGTGGGCTGGGCCGCGTCGAGCAGCACCGCGATCGACGCCCCGCCGGTCCGGCCGCCGGCACCGGCGCTCACCGCCGTGGCGCCACCGGCGCCGCCGCCACCACCACCAGCACCCCGGCTGTCCGGGTTGTTCGGGAACAGGCAGAGGAATCCGCCGCAGTTGTCGGTGGCGCCGCCGCCACCGCCGCCGCCACCACCACCACCGCGGGTCCCGGCCGCGCCGGTCCCGCCGGTCGACGCAATGGATGCGGTCCAGAGCCCACCGCTGATCGTCCCGGCCTGGGTCGCGCCGCCCTGGCCGCCGGCGCCGGCCGAGCCGGACTGGCCGTTGCAGCCGGTCAGGCCCGGTCCGCCCGCACCGGGCTGGCCGTCGGACCGACCGCCACCCGGGCCGCCCAGGCCGCACGAGGAGCCCGACGGGTTGCCCGCACCGCCGCTCAGACCCGACGTCGACGTGAAGTTGGGGATGCCGCCACAGCCCGTGTCGACCGAGCCACCGGCACCTCCCTCACCGGCCGAGGCGTCGGCGGCGCTGCCCCCGGGGCTCCGCTGGATGTTGCACTGCACGTCGTAGACGCGGCTGTTGACGCCGTCGCCACCCCTGGCGGCCGGCGTCGTCGGGGCGTTCGCACCCTGGTTGCCAGGCAGGCCCGCGCTGCCCCGGCCCGAGGACACCACGGTGTCCCGCACCGTGAGCAGATTGCCCGACTGCCGGACGACCAGGCCGTAGGACGCCTCGCCCGAACCGCTGGCGTTGCCGCCCCGGACGTCCAGGTCCCGGATCTCGGTCGGGCTCGTCAGGTTGGTCACGACCACGCCGGCGGTGGCGTACACACCCAGACCGGTGGCCGTGCCGGCGGCACCCTGGACGGTGGTCGTGCGCGACCCGCTCGGGACGGTGCCTCGACGGTCGAAGGAGGAGGTGTACCCGCCCCGCACGGTCACGCCTGCGCCCGAGACGGTGAAGCGGTCGTAGGTGCCCGCCGCCACCAGGATGGTCGGCCGACCCAGGAGCTTGCCCTTCTCCACGGCTGCGGCCAGGTCACCGCACGGGTTGCTCGGCGAGCCGCAGCCGCCCAGCTCCGGGGCGGTCGTGTCGTCCACGCCGCCCTGGCGCACGAAGATCTGCTGGGCGACCACGCCGTCGTAGTCGTCGCAGCTGGAGTCGAACCGGGCGGTGTCGAGCGGGTCCGGTGCGCCCGGGAAGACGTCGTTGCGCGAGTCGTCGCAGTCGGTCCCGCCGTTGGCGGCGTCCTCGAAGCCGTCGCCGTCGAGGTCCTTGATGACCACCTGCAGCGTCACCGTCTCCACGGCGGACAGCGCGTTGTTGTCGTCACGGACCTGCAGGGACACCTGGTTGGCGCCGAGCTGGGTGAACGACGGGGTGATCACCTGCGCGGTCTGCGTGGTCGGACCGGGCAGCGTCCACGTGAAGCCGGCCAGCGTGCCGTCCGGGTCGCAGGAGGTGAGCAGCGGCGTCGGCAGCGGGCTGACGCACGTCGTCGTGGTCGACCCGGCCGGCGTGGCCCGCAGGGTCACCGGGGCGTTCCGGTAGATGGGCCCGTCCGGGACGATGATCCGCGCCAGCGGCGGCTGGTTGACCGTGACGGTGATCTCCCGGGTCACCGACGTGCTGGACAGGCCGTCCTCGTCGGTCACGGTCAGCGTCACGGTGTAGGTCCCGAGCGCCGCGTACGTCTTGGACGGGTTGCGCAGCGTGGAGGTGTTGGCCGTACCGCTCCCCGGGTCGCCGAAGTTCCAGGCGAAGGTCAGCCGCGTCGGGTCGCCGTCCGGGTCGGTGGAGGACCCGCCGGTGAACGGGGTGGGGAACCCCTGCTTGGCCCGGATCGTCTCCGGACCGATGACCGCGTTCGGGCGCGCGTTGATCTTGACCCGCTGCGTCGCCTCGCCCGACTCGCCGAACTGGTCCTGCACCCGCAGACGGACCGTCACGGTGGTGCCGGCCAGCGACGCCGGGTACTGGTGCGTGGCCGTCGAGCCGGTCGCGTCGAACGTCCCGTCGTCGGTGAAGTCCCACTGGTAGGTGAGGTTGGCCGGACCCAGGTCGTCGAGCGACGACGCGCCGTTGAACGTGGTCTGGTACGGCGGGTTGAGCACCCGGCGGCCGTCGGACGCGCCCGGGGGCGAGTCCGGGTCGTCGATCACAGCGATCGGCGGCGTGTTGACCCGGATCAGCTTGGTGGTCGTGCCGGTGGTGCCGTACTTGTCGGTCACGTTGAGGCGCACCAGGTAGGCGCCAGCCTGGAGGTAGGTGAAGGTGGGCTCCGCCAGAATCGAGTCGTCGGTCTGGCCGTCGCCGTCCAGGTCCCACGCGTACGAGCAGATGCCGTTGGGCGGGCAGCTGGCGTCCGCGCCGTCGGGCGCCGGATCAGAGGAGCCGAGGCCCGAGAACGACACCGTGCCCGGCGCTTCGTTGATGTAGTCGGCGCTCGCCGTGATCTGGGCGATCGGACGGCGGTTGATGACGACCAGTCGGGTGTCGTCGTCGGTCAGGCCGGTGCTGGTGTCACGCACCACGAGCCGGGCGGTGTAGCGACCCGCACCGGTGTAGATGTGGTCCACGCCGAAGGCGGGCGAGAAGTCGACCACCGTGCCGTCGCCGAACTCCCACCGGTACTCGAGCGGCGCGTCGTACGGCGAGGTGGAGTTGTTGCCACCCCAGCTGGTGAGTAGCGGCTGGCCGTCGTCCACCTTGAACACGGGGTTGCCGCCCGGGACCGAGTTGATGATCTCCGCCGTCGGCGGCCGGTTGACCACGTCCACGGTCCGCTCGGCGCTGGCCGCCAGTCCGTCGCCGTCGGTGACGGTCAAGCGCACGGTGAACTGGCCCGTGGCGGTGAAGGTGTACGAGGGCGTCTGGCCGGTCAGCGTGGCGACGGTGGTCGTGCCGCTCAGGACGGTCCAGGCGTACTGCAGCGTCTGGCCCGACTCGATGTCGGGGTCGGTCGTCGCTGCGCCCGAGAACGTGACCGGGAAGCCGCGCTCCACACCGTTGATCGGTGCGATCGCCGGTACCGGCGCCCGGTTGAGCTTGACGTCCACGGTGTCGGTCGACGTCAGGCCGAGCGAGTCAGTGACGGTCAGCGTGACCGTCCGGACGAAGGGGCCCACGAAGTTGGCCGGCGGTGCGGCGAAGGTCTTGGTGGCCGTCGTGTTGGTGCCCGCCGGTCCGGTCACCACCGGGGTGCCGTCGCCGAAGTCCCACCGGTAGACCAGGCCGGCGGGCCCGTCGTCGTCGGTGGTGCCGGCGCTGTCGAAGGTGACGGTGTAGTTGGGGTTCAGGACGATCCGCGGCTGACCGGCGATGTTGGCCGTCGGGCCGGCGTTGACCCGGATCGAGCGGGAAACGAGCGGCGAGGCCTCGCCGTACTTGTCGGTGACGACCAGCTCAACGGTGTACGTGCCCGGCGACGGCGGGGTGAACGTGGGCTGGACCGTCGCAGCCGTCCCGATCACTGCGCCGGACTGGTTGCGGAAGGTCCACGCGTAGGTGAGCGAGGGGGCGTCGTTGTCCTGGGCCGGGTCGACCGAGCCGGTGCCGTCCAGCGTGATGGCGCCCGGATTGCGGGGCGTGGTGACGGGCGCAATCGCTGCGGTCGGCGGCTTGTTGATCACCACCAGGCGCGTCGCCGAATCCGTGACGTTGGCCGGATCGGTCACGGTCAGGCCCAGCGTGAAGCGCCCCGCACGGGTGTAGGAGTGGGCCGTGGCGATCAGCTCGCCGGCGACCGTCCCGACCTTGTCGGCCGCGCCGTCACCGGTGGACCATCGGTAGCGCAGGGTGGTGTCGTTCGGGAGCGGTGCGCCGTCGGGGTCGAACGAGCCAGCGCCGCTGAGGCCCAGGTTGAGCCAGTTGTCCGTCGGGTTGGCCGCGCCGTCGTCCCAACGCTTGTAGACGATCTGCTCGCCGGTGACCGGGTCGGTGCGGTTGGTCGACGGACTGGTGCTGATGACCGCCACCGGCGGGGCGTCGACCACTCGGATCAGGAACGTCTGCACCGCGGTCTCGAGCCCGTCGGTGTCGACAACGCTCAGCTGCACCGTCCGGGTGAAGCCCGACGACAGTTGCGCAGTCGACGGTGTCCAGGTGATCGGGGGCGGGACGGCCGTCTCGTACAGGGTGAAGTTGTTGTTGGTGACGGAGGTCTGGATGTTCCACCGGTAGGTGGCGATCCTGGAGCCGTTCACGACCGGGCTGTCCAGGTCGCTGGACCGGCCGCTGTCGAGGAGCGCGGAGGCGGCGTCGAAGGTGACCGGGATGCCCCGGCACACCCGCCGCTCCGGCGACGTCGGTGCCAGCGCCCGTTCGACCGGCAGGGCCCCGCAGCCCGTGGACCGGTAGGAGCCCTGGGCGACCGGGGGCCGGTTCAGGCGCACCGTGGTGGAGACCGGCAGCGACGCCAGCCCCTCGGCGTCGGTCACCGTCAGGGTGAGCGTGTACTCGCCCGCATTGGAGAACGTCGTCCTGGCGGGCGGGTTGACGCCGGTCTGGGGTGCCACGCCGTCCTGCCAACGCCACGAGTAGGTCAGCGGACCCGAGTTCTCGGGATCGAACGACCCGCCGTCGGAGTAGTCGACCGAGTACGGCGGGAGCTTCACGACCGGCTTGCCGTCGGGGTCGAGGGTGGTCGGCGAGTCGATCCTGATCCGGGCGATCGGACGGAGGTTCGCACGGGCCTCACCCTGGGCGGGGTTGGACTCGGCGACCCGCTCGTCGTTGTCGAAGAAGCGGACGATCACCCGCTTCTGACCGCCGGTGGTGTAGCGGCACTGGAAGGATGGCGGGGTCCAAGAGGGCGGTTCGGTCCCCGGGGCCGGATTCTGCTTGAACTCCTCAGAGGAGCTCACCAGCACCCACGGCGCAGTCGGGTCGCCGCCCTGTCGCTCCTCGCACCGGTACGTGACACCGGCCACGAAGCCGTCGACGTCGTTGAGCGCCGCCGTCGCCGTGAAGACGAACTCCCCGTTGGCGTTGGGGGTCGTCTGGACCGCAGGCGACACCGAGAACGACGTCACCGACGGTGCCAGGTTGAGCTTCACCGGCTGGTTGGCCAGGGTCGTCGTCCCACCGTCGCTGTCGATCAGGGTCACCGACAACGAGCACGTCCGGCGTGTCGTCCCCTGACAACTGGCGCTGTTGCGGTTGTAGACGTGGCTGGCGTTGTCGGAGAAGGGCAGTTCCTCCACCGGCGATCCGTCACCCCAGGTCCACCGGCACCGCATGGGCGGGGCATCCGGGTCGGCGTCCGGGTCGGTGGAGTTGCCGCAGCCGATGACGAACACCGAGCCGTCGTTGACGACGAACGGCGTCTGCGGTGCGGGACGGGGATCCGGGATGATCCGGAGGATCGGACGGCGGTTGACCACGTCCACCGACCGGGTCAGCTCCCGGCGGCCGCCCTCGCTGTCGATCAGCGTGAGGTTGAGGGTGTGGGTGCCGAGCTGGGTGGGCACCCACTGGACCGGGGTGGCGCACGCCCCCGAGCCGAGCGCCGTGGTCACGCCGGCCCGGGTCACGGACCAGCTGCACGTCACCGCTGGTGCACCGGATGGCGCGTCGGTGTCGGCGACACCGGACGCAGTCAGGGGGAGGCCGAGGCGGCGGTACACCTGACCGGCCGGAAGCGCCGGGTTCACCGCAGACTCGATCGCCGGGACCGTCTGGGCACCCGGCTGGATGCCGGTGGCCGTCGGTGGACTGTTGATCTTGACCTGCCGGGTGGTCGTGCCGGTCGCCCCGGCCGCGTCGGTGCCGGTCAGCGTCACCGTGTAGAGCCCGGGAGCGGTGAACTGCCGGGTGTGCGTGCTGGCGGTCGCCACCGGGCCGTTCTGGCCGCCCAGGTTGTCCGACCACGTCCAGCGGAGGGAGTTGATCCCGGTCTCCGGGTCGCACGACGTCGTGAGCGGGTTGGGCAGCGGGGACGGACAGGGGCTCTGCACGCCGCTCGGGTTGAACGCGTCGAGCACGACCGAGGCCGTGTTGGTCGCACTCACCGCCGTCGTGCCACCCCGCAGCTCGCCGTTGACGACCAGCGGCGACGCGGTGGCGCTCGGCGTCGACGCCGGCGCCGTGACCGCCGAGGCGGCCACCACCATGCGGGGCCGCAGGTTGATGGTCACGATCGCCGTGCGCACCGTCTGGGCGCCGAGTTCGTCGGTGGCGCGGACCAGCAGCTCGTAGGTGGTGATCGGGTTGCCGTTGGCGTCGTTGGCCGTCGGGTACACCTTGCGGATGTTGCGCAACGAGTTCAGCTGCGCCGTACTGAAGCCGGTCGGCCCCTCCTCCACCAGCAACGGGGCGGAGTTGTCCCCGAAGTCCACCTCGTAGCGGACGATGCGGCCGTCGAGGTCGCAGGAGCCGGGCGGGTCGGTCCCGGGCGTGGGTGCCGTGCAGGTGGGCCCGTCGGCGGCGGGGGCCACCGAGAGCACCGCCTCCTCGTCGAAGCTCGACAGCAGCACCTCGGGCGGGGTCACCGCCAGCACCGGCGGGGCGTTGCGGACGGTGATCTGGCGGACCTCCTCGTCCACGCCACCGTCGGCGTCCCGGGCGGTGAGCCGCACGTTCACGGTCCGGGACTGCTGTTCGGCCGGGATGAAATCGGCCGGGTAGGTGTGCTGGAACGTCTCCTGGTTGTCGTACTGGGAGTCGTCCTGACCGTCACCGTCGACGTCCCACTTGAGCTCGGTCACGTCGCCGTTGGGCGCGTCCAGGTCGAACGACGCCGAGCCGTCGAAGGAGACAGGGACCCGGCGGAAGATCTCGTCCGACTCCGACGGCGAGGTGATCACCGCTGACGGGCGGGAGTTCCGGACCTCCACGATCCGGCTCGCCGTCCGGACGTAGGTCTGCTGCGGCGGTCCCGGCACCGTCTTGGTCACGGTCAGCCGGACCTTGTACCGCGCCCGCTCGCTGCTCGGGAACACGCTCGGGGTGAACGTGCACAGCAGGTCGCCAGCGGCCGGGTCGGTGCAGTTGTAGTCGCTGCTCGACAGCCCCTGCTGGGGGACGACCTCCCAGAAGAACTGGGCGCCGACGACGTTCTCGGAGTCGGCGGAGGAGAAGTTCACCGTGAACGGCCGGAACCCGGTCGTCGTCGCCGGCGTCGATGTGATCCGGACGATCGGGATGCCATCGGAGCCCTCGAGCTCCTCCTCGGCGGCGGCGCCGCTGTCGTAGCGGACCTCCTGGGTGACCGAGACCGTGCCGCCCTCGCCCTGGACGTTGACGGTGACCAACCCGCAGTCGTCGGTGGACCCGGTGTTGTCGACCCGGGGCTCGCAGTCGACCCGGAAGAAGCTGCCGTCGCTCAGCGGGTCGAGCGAGCCGACGAGCTCGAGCGCACCGCCCGCAACCTCGGTCCAGCCGGTGACCAACCCGCCGACCAGCGTGGCGGTGCACTTGTGCCGCCACAGCGAGACGACGCCGTCCTTGGTCCGCTCCACGTACTCGACCTTGGCGAGCGGGCTCTCCTGCAGCTCGACCACCAGACGCACCCGGGCCTGGGTCGGGTCGAAACCCGACGGGACCGACGCGCAGGAGGAGTAGACCGCCACCTCGTCGCCCGACAGGACCGCCGAGGCCGACGGGACGTCCCGCTTCAGGTTCATGCTGATCAGGGCGAGGCTCGCCGGACCGGTGCCGTCGGGCTGGGTCTGGCGGTCGACCACCAGGGTGGACCACGCCAGGATCGGGATGAAGATCACCGACAGGATCGCCGTGGCCAGGACGACCTCGATCAGCGTGATACCAGACTGGCTGCGGACGGGGAGGTGTCGACGCATCACGCCCGCACCGCCGGGTCACGCTTGAGCACGCTCAGTGTCTGCTCCAGACCGCCGAGCCCGACGGTCAGGGTGACCTCGGTCAGGCCCGAGGTCGACGCAGCGGACGCATCGAAGCCACCGCCGGCAGGCTGGATGCCGGTGAACGTCTGGGGCTCCCAGAACCTCACCGACGTGACCTCCCACTCGAACGACGGGTCGGAGGCGCCCAGCTCGTCCGCCCGCTCGGGCGTCTGGTCGATGTACTCCTCCAGCAACCGCCGGTAGGCGAGCTGCGCCGGGTCCACCGACGGGGCCTGGGCCGCCGCCTCGGCGGCGGTGACCTGGACCTGGACCGGGTTGGGTCCGGCGTTGCCGGGGGCCACGTAGGTGCAGGTCACCTGCGGGTCCACGCACGTCACCCACTGCGCCGTGCCCAGGCCGTCCGCCAGCGTCGTGAGCGCCTGCGACATGCGCTGCTCGCGGACGTTGGTGGTGTCGATCTTGATCGACGAGATCAGCGCGTTGGCCAGGAACAGGATCAGCAGGGTCGTGAGAGCCACCACCACCAGGATCTCGACCAGGGTCAGCCCGGTCTCGCCCCGTCCGGCACGCGAGAGGTCCTGGAGCGGACCAGCCGACCAACCGGACGTCACGACGCTGCCCTCCACCTCTACCCGAGGTTGACCTGACCGTAGATGCCGTACATGGCGCTCACCATGGCCAGCGCCACGAACCCGACCACACCGCCGATGAAGATGATCGTGATGGGCTCGAACCAGGCGGTCAGCTTGTCCACCGCGTAGTTGAGCTCCTCCTCGTAGAAGCCGGCGGCGTTGTTGAGCTGGGTCGACAGCTCGCCCGTCCGCTCCCCCACCCGCACCATCTGGATGGTCGTCGTCGGGAACAGCTCGGTCCGGCTCAGCGGCTCGGCGAAGCCCTGTCCGGCCAGCACGCCCTCCATGGCTGCGTTGAGCCGCTTCTTGTAGACCATGTTGTTGGAGCAGTCGATGGCGGTGGGGAGGGCCTCGGGCAGCGGCGTGCCGGCGTCGAGCAGCGCCGCGAGCACCCGGGTGAACCGCTCGGTCGAGGAGTAGGTCACCACCGTCGAGATCATCGGGATCTTGAGCTGCAGCGCGTGGAAGTTGAGTCGACCGCCCGGCGTCTTGATGTAGAAGAACCCGGCGACGGCCGCCACGATCAGGACCAGACCCGTGATGAGACCTGGGGGAGACTGCACGAAGTCGGCCACCGCCATGAGCATGCGGGTGGGCAGCGGCAGCTCGGCGTCGAACTCCTTGAAGAAGTCGGCGAAGCGCGGGATGGCGAACACCACGATGACCAGGATCACGGCGAACGACAGGCCGAGCAGGATCACCGGGTAGATGAGCGCCTTGCGGACCTGACGCGACAGCTCCACGTCACGCCGGATGTAGGTGTGCAGCTGGTCGAACGCCTCGTCCATGCGGCCGGTCAGCTCAGCCGAACGCAGCATCGCCATGTAGTAGGGCGGGAACACGTCGGCGTGCGCCGCCAGGCTGCTCGCCAGCGACCGACCGGCCGTGACGCGCTCCAGCACGTCGTTGAGCACCGAGCGGAACCGCTTGTTCTTGGCGTCCTGACGCAGGTTGTCGATCGCCTCGGTGACCGGCACGCCCGCACGGAGGAACGTCGCCATCTGCCGCGAGAAGTGCATGATGTCCGGGAGCGGGACCTTCTCGGCGGTGATGTCGGTCTGGAGACCCTTCTTCTCCTTGATCTTGGTGACCCGCAGGCCCTGGACGGCCAGCTCGTTGCGGGCTGCATTGGCCGACACGGCCTCGATCTCACCCTTGACCGACTGGCCGTCGAGGTTCTCGGCCTCGTAACGGAACCGGGCCGTCTCCGACTTCCGGCCGCGGTCCTTGCGCGTCTTCTTCTGGGGCGCGCCGGGGAGGGGCGGTGGGACGAGGTCCGGATCAACCTGATCCGGCTGCTGTACGGCGGTCATGCTGACGCCTCCCTCCTCGCGGTCAGGTCACTGACCGTAGCCGTGGGACCTGAGTCGGGTTCACCCGGATCAAGGTCCTCGCTGAGATGATCATCAGACGGCGCTGCGGCCGACTGGGCGGGCTGGAAGGGCGGCGGCACCACGTGCCCCGACACCACAGGGGGCCGGAAGGGCTCGGCCGCCTGTGGGAACGGGCCGGTGGCCGCCGGCGCAGGGGGCACCGTGCCCGCCGCCGGCTGGACCGGGTCCTGCGTCGGCTCCGTCGGAGCGGGGCCCGTCGGGAAGGCGGCTGCGGACGTCGGGTCGGACGGCGCCGGGATGCCCGGAGGGCCGGCGGGCAGCGCCTCGTCCCCCGGCTCGAGCGCCCGGGGGCCCGGGCCGAGCGCCAGCGGCTCGTCGTCCATGCCGCTCGGGGCGTACACGGACCGGAAGACCTCCTCGACGGTCGTGACGCCGTCGACCACCAGCTGGAACCCCTGGACCGCCATGGTCCGCATGCCCTCCTCGATGGCGGTCTCGGTGATCTCGGCGTGGGTGGCCCGGTTCACCACCAGCTCACGCACCCGCTCGCTCATGACGAGCAGCTCGTACACCCCGATCCGGCCCCGGTAGCCGGTGTGCTCGCACCGGTGGCAGCCGACCGGCTTGAACCAGGTATCGGGCTGCTGGCCGCCGGTGAACTCGGCGACCACCGACACGTGGGCCGGCTTGGGCTGGGTCGGCTCCATGCAGGTGGTGCACAGGCGGCGCAGCAGCCGCTGGCCGACCACGCCGTTGATGGCCGAGGCCACCAGGAACGGCTCGATCCCCATGTCCATGAACCGCTGCAGGGCGGAGACCGAGTCGATGGCGTGCATGGAGCTGAGCACCATGTGACCGGTGAGCGAGGCCTGCATGGCGATCCGGGCCGTCTCCTCGTCCCGGATCTCGCCGACCAGGATCACGTCCGGGTCCTGGCGGAGGATGCCGCGCAGTCCGGTGGCGAAGTCGAAACCCGTCTCGGTCACCTGCATCTGGTTGATGCCCTCGAACTGATACTCGACAGGGTCTTCGACCGTGATCGTGTTCTTGGTCGGATCGTTCACCTCGTTGAGCGCCGCGTACAGGGTGGTGGTCTTGCCGGCACCCGTCGGCCCCGTGCACAGGATCATTCCGAGCGGCGAGCTCGCCAGACGGAGGAACGGCTCCTCCACCTGCGGAATCATGCCCAGCTCCTTCATGGACAGCAGCGTCTTGGACTTGTCGAGCAGACGGAGCACGATCGTCTCGCCGTGCACCGTCGGCACGACCGAGCAGCGCACGTCGATGGGGCGTCCATCGACGCGGACCGAGAACTGACCGTCCTGTGGTCGGCGACGCTCGACGATGTTGAGCTCGGACATCACCTTGATGCGGCTCGAGATGGCCGGACCCATGATCGACGGCAACCGGATCGCCTCGGTCATCGCGCCGTCCACGCGGTACCGCACGCGCAGGAAGCCCTCGCCGGGCTCCAAGTGGATGTCGGACGCGCGACTGCGCACGCCCTGGGTGAGCACCTGGTTGACGACCTTGACGACCGGCGCGTTCTCGTCGACCTGAAACGTCTCGGTCTCGGCCTCGATACCCATCGACGCGTTGGACAGCTCGAACGCCTGGACCATCTCGTGGTGGTCGGCGAGCGCGTTGTACGACTGGTCGAGCAGTCGGTCGATCTCGCCGCGCGCACCGATCATCAGCCCGATGCTCTGGCAGTGGTCGACCAGCTCGCGGATGGCGTCGGTGTTCAGCGGGTCCGCACTCGCCAGGTAGACGCGACCGTCCTCCACGTGGACGGGGAACACCCGGTGCCGGCGAGCCAGGTCTTCAGGGATCCGCGCGATCGCCTCCGGGTCAGGGGAGAGCATGTGGAGGTCGGCGAGGGGGACGCCGAACTGGTTGGCCAACCCTGCGGCGAGCGCCACCTCGTCGATCGAGCCGAGCTCCATGAGGATCTCGCCGAGACGCGCTGCGCCCTCGGTAGAGGGCGAGTTCTTCTGATGCTGGAGCGCGCGCAGAAGTTCGTCCGGATCGATCGATCCGAGCTCGAGCAGGACCTCGCCGAGCCTGGGGCGCGTCGATCCGACCCACTCGCCGATCTGCACGTCGAGGATGGCGGCGCTGCCGGCATCGAAGTCGACGGTCTTGCGTCGACGTCGCGCGCCTCCCTGCTCGCCGTCATCGCCCTTGCTGCGACGGAACACGGCCACCTGCATCCCCTCTTCCGGACCCACGGACTGGGCCCTACGTCAACCCGAACTGCCGCCGGACGACGACGGAACGTGACTCAGAGTGTTGTGCAGCGACCACGGACTGTCAACGAAGCGGCCGCTCCAAACGGCCCGGTGGGCGTGGGCAGTTGCCCCATCTGTGCGACCGCACAGGTTCAGGGCGCCACTGGCTGCACGCCGGGACCCTGGCACGACGCCGTCAGGTACCCGTCGAGCCTGCGCCACCCGGCGTGGCGGTCAGCGCAGGCCGATCTCCCGGGCCACGGCCAGCACGATCGGTGACCGGTTCAGGCAGTACAGGTGGATGCCCGGGGCGCCGGCATCCAGCAGGGCCCGGCACAGGCCGGCGGCCGACTCGACCACGATCCGGTCGCGTTCGGCTCCATCGGCCGCCTCCACCCGGGCCGCCAACCCGGTCGGGAACGACGCACCCGACATCTCGGCCATCCGGGCGATGCCGGCCGGGTTCGACAACGGCATGACTCCCGGGAGCACCGGCGTGGTGCAGTCGCGCCGCGCCAGGTCGTCGAGCATCGACGTGTAGTCGTCGGCGTCGAAGAAGAACTGGGTCACGCCGAAGTCGGCGGCCCGGAGCTTCTCGGCCAGGTGGTCGCGGTCGCTCGAACGGTCCGTCGACCGCGGGTGCAGCTCGGGGTGCGCGGCCACACCCACCGAGAACTGCGGACCGCGCTCCCGGACCAGCTCGACCAGCTCGAGTGCGTAGGTGAAGTCGCCGCCGGCGGACGAGCCATCGGCCGGCGGGTCACCCGCCAGGGCCAGGACGTCGTGCACACCGTGTTCGTCGTAGTCATCGAGCAGTCCGCCGAGTTCGTCGCGCGTCGAGCCGACACACGTCAGGTGTGCCATCGCCGGATAGCCCTGCTCCTTGTTCAGCCGCACCACCAGGTCACGCGTCCGGTCCCGGGTCGAACCACCGGCGCCGTACGTGACCGATACGAAGCTCAGCGACAGCGGCTCGAGTTCGCGGACGGTGCGGTCCAGTTGCTCCGCACCCTCGTCGGTCTTCGGCGGGAAGAACTCGACGCTCAACGTCGGGCCCGCTGCGATCAGATCCGCGATGCGCGCGTCGGAACCCGTGGGTGCGCCCGACGACGCGCCGCGCGGCGCGTCCCCCGGAGCATCGGCGTCGCGTTCGGCCATCGGCTCAGCTCCCGGTTCCCGAGTCCGCGGCGCGCTCCGCTGCGGCGACCGTGTTCGACAACAACATGGCGCGCGTCATCGGACCGACGCCCCCGACGCGCGGGGACAACCAGCCGGCGACCTCGGCGACCCCGTCGTCCACATCGGACTGCAGTTGACCATCGCGGAAGCTGACGCCGGCGGCGACGACCGCGGCACCGGGCGCCACCATGTCGGCGGTGATCAGACCGGGCGAACCGGCGGCTGCGACGATCACGTCCGCGGTCCTCGTGTAGGCACCGATGTCGTCGACACCGGTGTGCACCACGGTCACCGCCGAGTTCGTGTCGGAGCGCTTCAGGGTCAACAGGTTGGCCAGGGGGCGCCCGATCGTGAGCCCGCGACCGACGATCACGACGTGACGACCGGCGAGCGGGACGTCGTAGGCGGCCAGCATCCGGACGATCCCGGCCGGGGTGCAGGCGAGCGGGGCCTCCTCGCCCATGACAAGCCGCCCCAGGTTGACCGGGTGGAGCCCGTCGGCGTCCTTGTCCGGGTCCATCCGCAGGATCGCCGACTGGTAGTCGAGGTGCGGGGGGAACGGGTACTGGAGGATGAACGCGTCGATGGACGGATCCCCGTTCAACTCGTCGACCGCTGCGTCGACGTCGGACTGGGTGGCGTCGGCCGGCAGCCGCCGGTCCACCGAGTGCAGGCCCAACTCGGCGCAGTCGCCGTGCTTCATGGAGACGTAGTTGGCGCTCGGGCCGTCGTCGCCGACCAGGACGGTCCCCAGGCCCGGCGTGATGCCCCGGTCGGCCAACGCTGCGACACGGATCCGCAGCTCGTCCATGATCCCGGCGGCGAGCGCCTTGCCGTCCATGGTGACGGCGGTGGTCGGTTGGGGCACCCGAAGATTCTACGGCCCCGGCCACGCGTCTCGGTGCGTTGGGCGCCCGATGCGGCGCCCAACGCACCGAGAGCGCTGTAGGTGTCACGATGGACTGCACCCCTGACGGACCGACGCACCCCTGACCATGACCGACGAGCCACGGAACCACGAGCAGCACGTCGGGGGGACCGGCGACCAGGAGGTGGCACGCCCCGGCACCCTCCCGAGCCTGACCGTGGTCCTCCCCGCCTACAACGAGGCCGCCGGCATCGAGCGAACCCTCTCGGTGGTGCAGGACGAGCTACGGGAGCTGCGTGACTCGGGCGTGATCAGCAGGTCGGACGTCATCGTCGTCGACGACGGATCGAGCGACGGGACCGGGACACTGCTCGACACCCTGTCCGAGGCGCGCGACGACCTCACCGTCGTCCACCACCAGACCAACCGCACGCTGGGAGCGGCGATCCGCACGGGGTTCGACCACAGCACCGGTGACTGGGCCCTGTACACGGACGCCGACCTGCCGTTCGACCTGCGTGAGTTGGCCACTGCGTTCCGGATCGCTGGTTCGGATGACGCCGACATCGTCTCCGCGTACCGCCGGTCACGCCGGGGCGAAGGGCCTCGACGCTTCATCTACTCCCACGTCTACAACTGGCTGGTGCGGCTGAGGTTCGGACTCGACGTCCGCGACGTGAACTTCGCCGGCAAGCTGATCCACCGTCGCGTCCTCGATCGGGTCGAGCTGCACAGCGAGGGGTCGTTCATCGACGCCGAGCTCCTGGTCGCCGCCGACCGCCTCGGGTTCCGGATCTCCCAGTTCGGTGTCGACTACACACCCAGGACCCGCGGTGTGTCGACGTTGTCGAACCTGTCCACGATCCGCACGATCGTCTCCGAGTACCGCCGACTCGCCCCAGGGCTCGATGCGATCCGGACCGGAGCCGGGCGGTGAACGAACCACGGTCACTGCTGATCGTCACCGCCGACGACTTCGGGCTCACCCCCGGCGTGTGCCGCGGGATCCTGCAGGCCGCCGAGCGCGGCATCGTGACGACGACCACTGCGCTCGCCGTCGGGCCGGCCTTCGCAGACCACGTCGGCGCGCTCGTCAGCAGTGGCGTCCCGACCGGCGCCCACCTCGCAGCCGTCGGTGAGGACCCTCCGATCCTGGAGGCGGCCGAGGTGCCCACGCTCGTGGACCGCCGGGGTCGGTTCCCGGTGTCGTGGCGGCAGTTCGTGGTTCGTGCGGCCACCGGACGCGTGGATGCCGACGACCTGCGGCGCGAGTTCACGGCGCAGGTGCAGGTCCTGCGCGACGCCGGCGTGCATCCGACCCACCTGGACGCCCACCAGCACCTCCATCTGTGGCCAACCGTCCGCGACGTCGTCGTCCGAGTCGCCGTGGATCAGGGGGTGGAGGCCGTCCGGGTCCCCTGGACCCGGAGCGCGGGCATCACCGCGCTGGCCGTCCGCCGACTCGCCACCTCCCTGCGTCGGCACGTCGAGCGCGCCGGCCTCCGCACCACGGCGACGTCGGCCGGGATGGACGACGCCGGGCACCTCCGTCGGGATCGCCTGATCGCGACGATCGACACGCTGCGACACGAGTCGCCACCCAGCGCCGAGCTCGGCGTCCACCCGGGAGAGGCCGTCGACCCGGACCGGCTCCGGTACCACTGGGGCTACACCTGGCCGCTGGAGCTCGACGCGCTCTGTGATCCCGACGTGGCGGCCCACGTCGAGTCGTCGGGGTTCCGGCTCGGGACCTTCGGGGACCTGCCCGGCCCGGTCGGGAGCGACTGAGGCATGCCGATGCTCGACGTCGAGCAGCGGAGGGTCGTCGGCGCGTTCGGGCCATCGGCACTCCGGCGGCTGGCCGTCACCCTCAGGCTCGCAACCTGTCCGGCCCGTCGCATCGTCGACGCGATCGCCCCGGACGCCCGGGTACTGGATGTCGGGTGTGGGTGGGGGGCACTGGCACTCCTGGCCGCGACGACCGGACCCGGACGACGAGTGACGGGGGTCGACGTCGATGCGACCCGGGTCGGGGCGGCCGAGCGGGCAGCCGGGCGCATCGGTGTCACCGATCGGGTCACGTTCCGACAACTCGACACCGCTGACGCCCCCGAATCCGGATCCCCCGGGAGCGAGGACGTGGGCCAGGGAGGGAACACGGATCGGGACCCGGGCGCACTGTTCGGCGGTGCAGGCTTGGGCAGTGAGGGCTCCGAGGTCGACACGGTCCTGATCGTCGACGTGCTGTACCTGCTCGGTGTCGAGCGATCCGAATCGCTCCTCCGGGCGGCCTGCCGGACGGTCGGGCCCGGGGGTCGGGTGGTCGTCAAGGAGATGGCCGACTCGCCCCGATGGAAGGTCCGCCTCACGCTCGCTCAGGAGTTCCTGGCGACCCGTGTCACCGGCTACACGACCGGCCGGGTCGCAGGTCTGGTCCCGATCCCTGCGATCGTGGCCACGCTCGAGTCCGCAGGAGCCCGGGTCCGCGTCGAGCGCGTCGACCGCTGGGACCTCCACCCACACGTCCTCGTCGTGGCCGACCTCCCGACCCGGTAGCCAACCCCTCCCTCCCCCCTCCCGGATCCGGGCGTTTCGGTGCACCGGG
>CAIYGQ010000182.1 GCA_903925745.1 uncultured Actinomycetes bacterium
CGACCGGGTCCGTGAGCGGGTCGGGGACGTCGAACTCGTCGTGGTGGGCGACGGCGAGGACCGTCGGATCCTGGAGGACGCGGCACGACAGCGGCCGTGGATCAGGCTGCTCGGCCCCCGGACCGGTGTCGAGCTCGTCGACGCGCTCGACGACGTCCGCTGCATCCTGTGCCCCGCTGCGGTGGGCCTGGTGGTCCTGGATGCCTGCGCCCTCGGGATCCCCGTCGTCGTCGCCCGGGCCGACAACCACGGCCCCGAGATCGACTACGTCGTCGACGGGGCCAACGGCCTGGTGGTCGACGCACCCGCCAGCCATCCCGCCTTCGCCGAGGCGGTCGCGTCCGTCCTGACGGACCGGGACCTGCACGACCGCCTCGTGCTCGGCTGTGCCGAGACGGCCCGCACCCACACCGTCGAGGAGATGGCACGTCGGTTCGCCGACGGGATCCTCAGCTGCCTGGGCCGAAGGTGACCGAGGTGTCGGTCCGCCACGCCGCAGGGAGCCGACCGGACGCCACGCCGTCGACCACCGTGAATCCGATCGACGGGAGCGGCTGGGCGCCGTCGGTGGCGGAGACCGCCACGCTCACCACGTCCGGCGTGACCGCCGGCTGCTGGTAGGTCACGAGTCGGTACGTCGGGCCGGTGTCGATCCGGCCGGTCAACTCGAAGCGCACGACCTGCGTGGCGCCGGGTGGCACGGCGAGCCGCACCGTGTGGGACAACACCTCGCCATCGGGCTGCGTGCCCGATGGCACGGCCGCACCATCGACCGAGACCGACACCAGCTCCTGGGGGGACCACACGGTGAGCAGCATCCGGTTGGTGCCCGGAGGGCGGCTGTCGATCCCAATCAGGATGCCCGGCAGGCCCGATAACGGGGCCTCGTTCGTGACGGCCACGTCGACCACCGAGGACACCCGACCGGACACCGGGTCGTAGGCCACCCGGTAGTCCACGGTCCGACTGGCGAACCCGTCGATCTTGTTGGCGTTGAGGTTCGACGACCGGACCGACAACAGGTCGTGGCCGACCTGCGGGCGGAACCGGCCGGCGACCGGGGTGCGCTCGACGACCTCCTGGGCCGCCTGGTCCCGGAACCAGAACTGCAGGTCGCCACGATCAACGGCCGGGGCGACCGCATCGGCGAGCGCCCTGGGTCCGGGCAGACCACGGCTCGTCAACGCGTCCACGACGGCCTCGGCCACGTCGCCGAGCACCTCGGTCCGCTCGCCCGACCGCTGGTCGAACTCGAGGTACTGGTCGCGGTGCAGGAACGACTCCACGTTGTCGGCGGTGATCGGCTGCGTGACGCCCTCGACCTGGACGGGCCCGGTGACCCGGAGCAGCGCCGCCAGCCCCGCCGCGTCGATCATGACCACTCCGTCGATGGGTCTCCCGGTCAGGCGCCCGTACACCTCGGCGGCCACTGAGGCGTTGGTGGCCGCATCCGGGGACGCCGTCGCGTTCGTCAGGTACCGCTCGGCCGAGAACGCGCCGTAGCGGTCCCGGTAGCCGGCGTCGCCGACCGGCGTCCCGGGACGCTGCTCCAGGAACGGCGTCAGGTCGGACGCCTTGCCCGATGCGACGACCTGCAGCCGTCCGTCGACGGCCTCCAGTTCGACGTAACCGCCGACGAATCCGCCCTGGTAGCGGGCCTCGGCCAGGTTGGTGGCCAGGACCAGGTAGCGCTTCGGGGTGGCGGCACCGAGCAGGTCCGGCGCGACGGCCAGCAGGTCGGCGGCCGTGCGGGCCGAGGGTGCGGCGCTGTCGAGCTCCCCGATCAGGTCGTCGAGCGGCGCGGCGAGCGGTGCCACCAACCACGGGCTCCGCACCGCCACCAGGTCCCGCCCAGCGGTTGCGAGCGTGTCGGCCGACGCGACCGCCGGGGCCGTCGACGCACGGAGCCAGTCCACGTCGACCCGGCCGTCGGCGACCAGGTCGGGTGAGGACTCGGCCCTCGTGCTGACCTCCTCCGCCGCCCGGCTCAGGGCACCTCCGGACTCAGCGGCGACCCGGACGGCTCGGACGTGCTGCGAGAGCACCGGAACGAGCGAGGTGGACGCCACGAGCGGGCCGCCGAAGGTGCCCGAGGCGAGGTCGAAGTCGACGGTCGCCGCCTGGAAGGCCGCGACGGCCTCAGCGGTCCGGCCCTCCCGGGCCAGGTCCAGCCCGGAGCGGGCGCTGGAGGCGGCGGCGTCCAGGTCGGGTGCCGCCGAGAGCACCGCGACGGCCGCCGCACCGCCGGCGACCACGACGAACGTGCCGAGCGCCACCACCGACGCCGTGGCGAGACGACGGCCGGAATGGCCCGCCGATCGGTAGCCCGACACCACGAGCGGAGCCAGGGCCACTGCGGTGACGATCGCGGAACCACCGTGGAACCTCAGCGGGGGGAGGTGGACCAGGGTCACGAGCGCGGCGAGCGCCGCCGGGGTGGACCACATCCGCCACGCCGGGCGGATGGACACCGCGGCCGCGGCTCCCAGCCCGACCAACCCGGCCAAGGACCAGACCGAGGGCACGGCCGCGACGAGGGCGAGACCGGCCGCCCACACCAGCGTCCACGGCGCAGCCGAGCGGGAGGCCGCGGCGACCGCTGCGACGAGGATCAGGCTCCAGACCACGTCCCCGGCGGGGGTACCCGTCGGAGCGAGTCCGGCCAGGAGCACCAGGACCGCTGCGACGACGACGGACACCGCCGTGAACCGAACGGAGGCAGTGGGCCGGGCGACGGCGACACCCGGCGACGGGCCGGTCGAACGTCGGGGACGACGGACCACTCGAGGCTCATCGGGATCCTCGGTCAGTTCATCCGACCCGCCGACCGGTGGATCGAGGTCGCTCACGGACCGCGAAGACTGTGGAGCTCCGAGGACGTCACGTCGCTGCGACCGGGCGGGACCCGGTCAGGCACGGGTGTGCGGGGTCGCTCAGGCGTCGACGTGCTCGGAGCGCCGACCCCGGGCGGCCAGGACCAGGGCGACACCGAGGACCAGCGCCACGGCGCCGATCCGGAGTGCAACCGAGGAGGTGTCCGAGCCGGTGAAGGCCAGACCCGAGCTCGAGCCGCCGCTACCGGTACCGCCGGTGCCACCGCCACCGCCACCGAAGCTCACGTTGGTCGTCACCGAGATCGGGGCTCCGGCGGCATTGACACCGGTCGCCGTCACCGTGACGGTCTTGCCGGCGAGGCTGGCCGGGAAGGTGGCGACCAGCGTGGCCACTCCAGAGGCGTTGGCGACGGCCGTCCCGAGGGTCGGGTTGTAGCTGAAGGTCACGGTCGTCCCGGGCCCGAAGCCCTCTGCGGTCAGCGTCACCGTGAATGAGCCGTCGGAGTTGGTCGACGGGGTGTTGGCGGCGAGCGACGGCGGGCAGTTGTAGCCGGAACACTGCGCACCGGCGGTACCGGCGAGGCCCAGCACGACGAACGCCACGGCGAACACGGATGCTGCGAGCGTGCGAGTGGATCGGCGGAGAACGGTCATTGGGGGCTCCTTGGATTCGGACCCCTGTACCCTACCCCCTCGCAGCCCCCCATTCCAACGATCCGGCCACTGATCCGTCGCCGGGGTCCGAGCCGACTCCGGATTGATGCGGGCGGAGGCCCGCTGGAACGCTAGGATCCTGGAGCCGTGCGACCGAGAAATCAGTGAACCCACCCGACCCCTCCTCCGACCTGCGACGGTCGGCCCGACTGCTCCGGCGCCGCTGGCTCTGGATCCTGGTTCCGGCCCTGATCGCCGGGGGCGTGACGTACGTCGTCTCGGGACTCCGGGAGGCGCAGTACCGGGCCGCAGCCGACGTGCGGGTGGTCGATCCGACCGCCGGCGGCGCCATCCGGGGCTCCGGTGCCGCCTTCAGCGCCATGCGGGAGGTGGCCACGCAGGTCGAGGTCGCCGGATCGGCGGCGATCCGTGACGCCGCCGACCAGCGGCTTGGTCCCACCACCTCGGGGCTCGTCTCATCGATCGACGTGGCCGCCGTCGAGGAGAGCGACCTCATCCGCTTCACTGCGACCACCACGTCCGCCGAGTCGGCGGCCGCCGCCGCGAACGCCGCAGCCGAGAGCTACGTGGTCGTCCGCGCCACTGAGATCACCGATCAGTACGCCGCCTCGGCCCGGGAGTTCCGCACCAAGGCCGAGGAGATCCAGACCCAGATCGACCTGACCAGCCTGGCGATCGCCGACCAGCCGCCGGACTCGGTCGAGGCCGAGCAGCTCCGGACCGACCGGGCGGAGCTCGAGGACCAGGCCCGGGAGTTCACCGCCAGCGCCCGGGAGTACGAACTCGAAGCGGCGCTCCGGGCCGACTCGATCCAGGTCGTCAACCCTGCGACCGTGCCCAGCGGGCCGTTCGCCCCGACCCCGCTCCGCGACGCCATCCTGGCTGCGCTCCTCACGGCCCTCGCCACCGTCGCCGTCGTGTTCCTGACCGACCGACTGGATCGTCGGGTCCGCTCGACCGAGGACCTGGACCGGCTGTCCGACGCACCGCCGGTGCTCGGGCTCGTTCCCGACCTGGAGCGCCGGAGCCGTCGTGGCCGGGGTCAGCTGACCGATCCGGACGCGATCGTGACCGCCGGCTCCCCGCAGGCCGAAGCGTTCCGGAAGCTCCGCTCCGCCGTGTGGCTCCAGGCGCTCCGATCCGATGTGGGCAGCGTGCTGGTCACATCCGCCCAGCCCGCTGAGGGCAAGTCACTGGTCAGCGCCAATCTGGCCGTGTCGCTCGCCCTGAGCGGGGTCCGCGTCGCACTCGTGTCCGCGGACCTCCGGGCGCCGCGGGTCGGCACGTTCTTCCAGGTCGACGAGACGGACCGTGGCCTGACCGACGTGCTCTCGGGCACCACCGAGCTCAACTCCGTCGTCCAGACGATCGGCGTGGGGGACGCCACACTGTCGTTCGTCCCTGCGGGCCCGGCGCCCTTCGACCCCGGGGTGCTCCTGGGCTCCAGCGTGATGCGCGACGTCATCACGGCGCTCGAGGCCTCGGGCGCCGAGCTGGTCATCCTGGACTCCGCTCCGGTGGGACCGGTCGGGGACACGGTCGACCTGGCCCGCAATGTGGACGCCGCCCTGGTCGTGGTCCGCTCACGCGTGGCCCGCTTCGACCAGGTCGAACACGCCGTCGAGGACCTGCGGGGCACCCAGACGCCCGTCATGGGGCTGGTGCTCAACGGGGTGGCCGGCGTTGACGACCGATACGGCTACGGGCGGTACGGACAGTACGGGCGGTACGGCTACGGGTCGACGGGCCGGACCGAGACAGTCGAGACCTGATCCCTCGGCTCGAGCGACGGCCCGCGGTGGAACCGGCCACCTTCCGGTCCTCCGGACCCGTCAGTCGATGTGCAGCACCGGTCGGCCACGCGATCGCCACAGGTCACGCGCCGTTCCCCACAGGTAGCTCGAGTTGCCGAGCAGGTACCGCCGCCACAGTCGGCCGGGCTCACTGAGCAGGCGGAACGCCCACTCCAGGCCCGCCCGTTGGACCCAGGGCGGAGCCTGACGCTTCGCTCCGGCGATGAAGTCGAACGCCGCCCCCACGGGCACCAGGACCGCTGGCACGTCCGGTCGCAACCGGTCCACCAGCACGTCCTGTTGGGGTGTGCCGAGCCCGATCCACACGACCGTCGCGCCCGACGCCACGACACGCCGGGCGATGTCCCCGACGTCCTCGTCGCTCAGAGGCCGGAACGGGGGCGACTCGGCTCCGACGATCCTGACGTCGGGGCCCCGTTGCTCGAGCGCCGCCCGGAACGCGGCCAGGGTCGCCGGGGTCCCGCCCAGCAGATAGTGGCGGAGCCCGACCGGCCGACCGGCGTCGACGACGTTCAGCACCAGGTCCGGGCCGTACACGCGGCTGCGGGCCCGGGCACCCGCCCGACGGGCGAACCACACCAGCGGTGTGCCGTCCGGAAAGGGGAGGTCCCCCCGGTCGAGCAGCGCCGCGTAGTCAGGGTCCCGGCGGGCGCAGGCCAGCGTCCAGGCGTTGCACAGGTGGGCACCCACCCCCGGGCGCCGGGCCGGGTCGCGGTCGTACTCGGCGGCCGCGTCGAGCACCAACGAGACGGCCCGGTCGGGCTCGACCGCCAGGTACCGGACCCCGCAGTTGCGAACCCAGGGAGTCCGATGCGGTCCGTGCTCCGAGTCCCCGGTCACCCGGCGGACGGGACACTCGACGACGAACCGGCGTCGGGAGTGCGGTGGTCCGCTGCGCTCAGGCAGTCCTCGAACGTCGCCGCTGCTGCGCCGAGCGCCGCGGCACACGTCCGGATCAGCACCCACAGGTCGAGGCGAACCGAGGCGCTGGCCACGTAGAGGTCGTCGAACTGCGGCGCCTCGCCGATCAGGCCCCGGGCGGCCTCGCTCACCTGCCACAGTCCGGTGACACCGGGGCGGACGCGGGCGCGTCGACGGACGAAGTCGGCATCGAAGGTCGCCGCAATGGCCGGGAGTTCCGGCCGGGGGCCGACCAACGACATCTGACCCGCCAGCACGAGCCACAGCTGCGGCAGTTCGTCCAGATGGGACCGGCGCACGAAGCTCCCCCACCGCCCGAGCGGCTGGGACGCGAGTGCGTACTTGTCGATGTCGGACGGCACGCTGGCGGCCAGACTCCGCAGCTTGACGAACCGGAAGCGCCGACCGTCGAGCCCGATGCGCTCCTGGGTGAACAGCGGATTGGCGCGGAACACGACAGCGGACACGGCACAGAGCACCACCAGGACCGGGAGCGTCACCAGTGCCAGCGGGATCGCGAGCGCCAGGTCGAACGCCCGCTTCGCCGGAGACGTGGCCCAGGCCGACACCTCGACGGTCCCGGCCACATCGAGGGTGGCCCGGCCGGGATCGACCAGGTCCACATCCGACGGATCCAGTTCCGGAACGCCCGTGACGGGACCGGGCGGATCCGGCTCGGCCGCCAGCGCCGGATCCCACGGCCGGGATGCGGCGGTCACCGGGCCTCCTGGGGCGCGACGTGCTCCAGGTACCAGTCGTAGGTCGACGCGATCCCCTCGGCCAGCGGGATCGAGGGCCGCCAACCGAGCTGCTGCAACCGGGTGGAGTCGAGCAGCTTCCGCGGCGTGCCGTCCGGCTTCGAGGTGTCGAAGTCGATCGAGGCGCCCGGGTGCACCACGTCGCGCACGAGCCCGGCCAGCTCGGCGATCGCCACGTCCTCGCCGTATCCGACGTTGATCGGTCCCGGGTCGTCGTAGTGCTCCATCAGGAACACACACGCGTCGGCCAGGTCGTCGACGTGCAGGAACTCCCGCCTCGGCCGACCGGTCCCCCACACCGTGACCCGGTCCTCACCTGCGCGGCGGGCGTCGTCGAACTTGCGGATCAGCGCCGGGAGCACGTGGCTCGACTGCAGGTCGAAGTTGTCGTTCGGCCCGTAGAGATTCGTCGGCATCGCCGAGACGAAGTCGCAGCCGTACTGGACCCGGTACGCGTCGCACATCTTGATGCCGGCGATCTTGGCGATCGCATACGCCTCGTTGGTCGGCTCCAGGGGTCCGGTGAGCAGCGCCGGCTCGACGATCGGCTGGTCGGCCAGACGGGGGTAGATGCACGAGCTCCCCAGGTAGAGCAGCTTGCCCACGCCGACGTGGTGGGCCGCCTCGATGACGTTGGCGTGGATCATGAGGTTGTCGTAGAGGAACTCAGCCGGCCGGGTGCTGTTCGCCATGATCCCGCCGACCGTTCCTGCGACCAGGTAGACGAACCGGGGACGGTGCTCGTCCATGAAGCCCGCCACGGCCGCCTGGTTCCGTAGGTCGACCTGGTCCCGGGTCGCGGTCACCAGGTTGCGGTGGCCGCCCTGCTCCAGGCGCCGCACGATGGCCGAGCCGACCAGCCCGCGGTGGCCGGCCACGAAGACGGCGTCATCGGGATCGACCGCCGGGCTCACGGCACCGCCGGAATCACTGGGGTGCGGCCGGTCACTGCGGCACCGCCGCGGCCGTCGGGCCGTCGGCCGGGAGGTCGGCGCCGAGTTGGGCGGCGATCGAGGCGACCGTGCGCCCCATGCCGTCCTCCAGGGCGACCTCGGGTCGCCATCCGAGCCACTCGTTCGCCCGGGTCAGGTCGGGACGTCGTCGACTCGGGTCGTTCTCGGGTCGCTCGACGTGCACGACCTCGGACCCGCTCCCGGTCAGGCGCAGGATGAGCCGGGCGATGTCCTGCACCGTGTGCTCGTCGGTCGAACCCAGGTTGACCGGCGCCACGACGTCGCTGTCGAGCAGGGCGACGATGCCGCGGGCCAGGTCGTCGACGAAGCAGAAGCTCCGGGTCTGCGTGCCATCACCGTGGACCGTGAGCGGATCACCGGCCAGTGCCTGCTGGACGAAGGTCACCACGATCCGTCCGTCATCCAGCCGCATGCGCGGCCCGTAGGTGTTGAAGATCCGAACGATCCGGGTGTCCAGGCCCCTCCGCAACCGGTAGGTGTCGACCGCCGCCTCGGAGAAGCGCTTGGCCTCGTCGTAGCAGGCCCGCTCGCCCAGCGTGCTCACCGAGCCGCGGTAGTCCTCGGTCTGGGGGTGGACCGCTGGCTCGCCGTACACCTCGCTGCTGGACGCGAACAGGAACGTGGCGCGCTCCCGCTCCGCCAGTTCCAGCAGGCGGAGCGTCGCGGTGCTGCCGGCATGGAGGATCTCGAGCGGCAGGTCCCGGAAGTGCCGGGGCGATGCCGGCGACCCCAGGTGGAGCACGGCGTCGGTCCCGTCCGGAAGCCGGTCCATGCGGCCGGCGTCGAGTTCCAGGAACTCGAAGCGGTCGTCGCCCAGCACCCCCGCCAGGTTGGTCAGGTCCCCGGTGGTCAGGTTGTCGACACCGACCACCCGGTCGCCGCGCGCCACCAGGCGCTCGACCACGTGCGACCCCACCATCCCGGCTGCACCGGTGACCACGATCCGGGCCACGACCTCACCTGCTGCTCTCTGATCAGCTCCCAACGCCCGTTCGGGCGTGCACCAGATCGCATGATAGTCGAACGTCTCGTGACCCTCGGCAGGGCCGGTGTGGTGTACTTCCGGGGACCCGGCCGCCGGAACAGCGAATCCGGACTGGAACATCTGGACCGAACCGAGCGCGACGGCGCACCGACCGGGGCGAGGGGGAACTGTGACACACGACATCCTGATCAGCGGGGGCACCGTGGTCGACGGGACCGGCGCGCCGGCCCGCCGGGCCGACGTCGCCATCGACGGAGACCGAGTGGCGCAGGTCGGCGACCTGCGCGGGTCGGCGGCGCGGCGGGTGATCGATGCCGAGGGCTTGGTGGTGACCCCCGGGTTCGTGGACCTTCACTCGCACCTGGACGCCCAGATCGGGTGGGACCCGACGATGTCGTCGTCGTGCTGGCACGGCGTGACGTCCGTGGTCATGGGCAACTGCGGGATGACCTTCGCTCCGGTGCGTTCCGGCCAGGCCGAGCTGCTGGCCACCGCCATGGAGTCGGTCGAGGACATCCCGGCGTCGTGCATCCTGGAGGGACTGCCCTGGGACTGGGAGGACTTCGGCGGCTACCTGCAGGCCGTCGAACGACTGCCGCGGGGCCTGAACGCCGGCGGCTACGTGGGCGACGTCGCCGTGCGCCTCTACGTCGCCGGTGACGCCGCCTGCGAGCGGGACTTCGTCCCGACCCCGGAGCAGCTCGACCGGATGCGCGACGTGGTCGCCCGGGCGCTCGACGACGGCGCGCTCGGCTACTCGCTGTCGCGGAGCCTGTTCCACCGGGTGCCCGACGGCCGCAACGTGCCGGGAACCTGGAGCGACCCCGGGGAGTTCCTGCACGTGGGCCGGGCGCTCGCGGACGCCGGGCGGGGCGTGTTCGAGTCCGCGCCCCGGTACAACTTCGAGAACGAACCGGGCGACCGGGTGGAGGAGGAGGTCGGCTGGATGGCCGACCTGTCGATCCGAACGCAGCGGCCGTTCAGCTTCAACCTCCAACAGATCGCCGCGCTCGACGACCACTACCGACGGGTGTGCGAGCTGGCGGCCGAGGCCAACGGGCGCGGCGCCCGGCTGCGACCGCAGATCACGCCGCGCAGCGTGGGTGTCCTGTTCGGCCTGGGTGGCAACACGCTGCTCGACGGCCTGACGGCCTTCGCCCCCGTCGTCGGCGCCACGGTCGAGGACCAGCTGGTGTGGATCCGGGTCCCGGACCACCGGGCGGCGATCCTGGACGAGGCCCGGCGCCAACCGACCGGCTCGTTCGAACGGATGTACCCGATGGCCGCGGACGCTCCCGCCGCCTACGCGTACGGCCCCGGCGACTCGCTCGCCGACCGAGCAGCCGGAGCGGGCCTCCACCCGCTCGAGTGGCACCTCGACGAGCTCGACCGGTCCGATGGACGCTCGGTCGTGAACTGGCCGGTGATGAACACCGACGAGTCCGCCATCGCGGAGCTGATCACCTCGCCGGTCACGATCATCGGACTCGCGGATGCCGGTGCGCACGCCACCCAGATCATGGACGCCAGTCAGCCCACGTGGTTCCTGGCCCACTGGGTGCGCGACCGCGGCCTGATCAGCCTGGAGGAGGGGGTCCGGCGGCTGACCTCGGACACCGCCGACTTCATCGGCTACCGGGACCGGGGCACCCTGCGGCCCGGCGCCTTCGCCGATGTGAACGTCATCGACCTGGAGGCGCTCTCACTGCCGGTGCCACGGATCGTGCGTGACTTCCCCGGCGGCGCCCCGCGCTACGTGCAGGGGGCAACCGGCATCGAGCACACGATCGTCAACGGCGAGCCGTTCATGGAGCGCGGCGAACACACCGGCGCGCTCGCCGGTCGGGTCCTGCGCTCGACCGACTGACCCTGTCCGCTCCCGCCCGCCGGCGGGGGAAGCCGGTCAGGCGATGACGCCCAGCAGCCTCAGGATCGACAGGATCGCCGAGATGTCGCTCAGCGTGCAGCCCGAGCTCACCACTGCGACCGTCCCGGCGAGTCCGGCGACCGCGACCGGTCGACCGAACCGACGCCCCGTGCTGCGTGCGGCGGTGGTCCCGTCCTGTGAGATCGTCTCCATGGTCCCTCCAGAGGTCACACGATCCGCCCCTCGGATCGCCCCCACGACCCGAAGGTACCTGACCGGGCCGTCGCGAGCACGAGCCGGCGTTCGGCCGCAGCGACGACCCGCACGAGTGGCCCGACGGCATCCGGGGTGACGGAGATCGCGTCGATCCCGACGCGCACCAGGTGCTCCGCGAACGCCGGGTCGTCCGACGGGGCCTGCCCGCACAGGGACGTCGACATCCCGACCGCCGAGGCGCCCCGGACGATGTCGGTGATCGTGTCGAGCACGGCGTCGTCGGCCGGGTCGAACACCTCGGCGCACTCCGTCGAGTCCCGGTCGACGCCGAGCACCAGCTGGGTCAGGTCGTTCGTGCCGATCGAGACGCCATCCACGCCCAGCGCGGCGTAGTCGACGAGCCGGTGGGCGACCGAGGGCACCTCGGCCATGATCCAGCGCCGCAGTCCCCGGTCGGAGCCGAGGGGCGAGGCGTCGACCAGCTCGAAACACCGCTCCAGCTCGCGGGGCGTGCGGACGAACGGGATCATGAGCTCCACGTTCGGGTGCTGCTCACGCACCCGGGCCAGGGCCTCGAGCTCCAGGTTGAACAGGGCCGGATCCGCCACGTAGCGGGCGCACCCGCGCCACCCGATCATCGGGTTCTCCTCCACGGGCTCGAACCGGTCGCCGCCCTCCAGGCGCCGGAACTCGTTGCTCCGGAAGTCCGTGCTGCGGTAGCGGACCGGTCGACGACCGAACGGCGCGGCGACCGCGGCGACGGCAGTGGCGAGCCGGTCGACGAACCGGGCCGCGTCGCCGGCTGCGAGCATGGCGGCCGGGTGGACCCCGTCGAGCGCGTCGACGAGCAGCACCTCGGCGCGCAGGAGGCCGACCCCGTCGACGGGCAGCTCGGCCGCGGCTGCTGCGGAGGCCACGACGCCCAGGTTGACCTCGATCCGGGTGGCGGTGACCTCGGACGGGCCTGCTGACGGTGGCGGGGACGTGACCACCGCCGCCACGGAGCGGTCCGCTGCCGGCCGGTCGGAGGTGACCGTCCCGGCACCCCCGTCCACGGTGACCACCACGCCGTCGACCAACGACGTCGCGTCGTGGACCCCGACCACGCACGGCACTCCGAGTTCACGGCTGACGATCGCAGCGTGACAGGTGGTCCCACCCGACTCCGTGACCACGGCCGCGGCCCGACGGAGCAGCGGCACCCAGTCAGGACTGGTCCGGTGGGCGACCAGCACGTCCCCCGCCGCGAAGCCGTCCGCGAGCCGGGGGTCGGCGACGACCCGGACCGGGCCGGTGGCCACCCCGGGCGATGCCGCCAGGCCGTCCAGCGCCACGTCGACCGGGCCGGGCACCGGTCGCGGGCCGAGCGTCGTGATCGGCCGGGACTGCAGCACGTACAGGTCCGCCCCCGCCAGCGCCCACTCGACATCCTGCGGTCGACCGAAGTGGTCGGCGACCGCGCGGGCGGTCCGGGCGATGCGCACCACGGTGGCCTCGTCGAGCACGGCGACGTCGAGGGGGTCGGCGATGCTGTCCAGCCGACGGACCCGGTCGCCCGCCAGGACGAGCGCCTCGGACTGACGGCCCGCGTGTCGGCGGGCGACCGTCCAGGTCCGGACGTCGACCTCGTCGTGGTCCGGTTCGACCGATCCGCTCACCACCGACTCACCCAGTCCACGGGCTGATTCGACGACCACCACGTCGGACACGGTTCCGCTCGGGTGCTCGCTGAAGGCCACCCCGGCCACGTCGGCGGCCACCGCCTCCTGGACGACCACGGCGGCCAGCGGTTCGTCGAGCAGCCGTCGTTCGGCGCGGTAGGCGAGCGCCCGGTCGGTGAACACCGACGCCCAGCAGGTGGACAGGGCGTCGAGCACCTCGGTGAGGCCGACGACACCGAGCACGGTCGCGTGCGCACCGGCGAAGGATGACCCGGCCGCGTCCTCGGCGGTGGCCGAGGACCGGACCGCCAGCGACACGTCCGGGCCGAGTCGCTCGAGCGCCACGGCGACGGCGGAGCGGACCTGGCCCGGTACCGGGACCGCTGCCACCTGGTGGCGGAGCTCGGCCGCGGCGCGCCGCCGGTCCCCCGGATCGTCGATCGCGACGACCGAGTGGAAGGCGTCCAGCACGCGCTCGCGGCACGCCGCCCCGGTGAGCGCGGCCAGGTAGGCCGAGGCCGTCACGACGAAGCCGGGCGGGACCCGGAATCCCGCCCGGCGCAACTCCCCCAGGTTGGCCGCCTTGCCTCCGACCTCCGACACGTCGTCGGGGCCGACCTCGTCCAGGTCGACGACGAGCCGACCGGTCGCGGCAGGAGGTTCAGGGTCCTCGGTCACGACGGCACGACGACCGCCCGACCGTCGAGTTGACCCGCCGCCAGCATCCGGTAGGCGTCAGGTGCCTGGTCGAGGGTGAATCGTTGGACGTCGGCGCGGATCCGGCCGGCCGCACCGAGCGCGAGCACCTCGACCAGTTCCGGGATGCTCCCCCAGTAGGTCGTGGCCACCGACACCTCGTAGGCGAGCGAGAAGAACCCGACCGGCAGCTGGCCGCCGCCCAACCCGACGATCGACAGGTGGCCGAGGGAGCGGACCAGCGAGGCGGCGAACTCGAGCGTGACGGCGGAACCCACCACGTCGATCGCCACGTCGACGCCGCGCCCGCCGGTCCGTGACCACACCTCGTCGTGGGCGGCCGGACCCGGCAGCACGGTGTGGTGGGCCCCCAGGGCCGCGGCGTGGACCAGGGCCTCGGGTCGCTCGTCGACCGCCACGATCGTCGCCGGCGTGAGCTCGCGCAGGATCTGGATCGCCAGGTGGCCCAGACCTCCGACACCCAGGACCATCGCCGTCGAGCCCGGCACGAGCAGCTCCGCCGAGCGTCGCACGGCGTGGTACGGGGTCAGCCCGGCGTCCGTCAGCGGCGCGGCCTCCACGGGGTCCAGGTCGCCGAGCCCGACCAGGAACCGCGCGTCCGGGACGAGCATGTACGGGGCCATCCCGCCGTCGGTGCCGAGCCCGCCGCCGGCCACGGGCCGTCGCGACTGCTCCACGCAGTAGTTCTCGGCACCGAGCCGACAGCGGGGGCAGCGGCCGCACCCCCAGGCGCCGTAGACGGCCACGGGCTCACCAGGCTCGACACCCGTGACGCCCGGCCCGATCGCCTCGACCCATCCGGCGTTCTCGTGGCCGAGGGTGAACGGGGGGTCGAAGGGCAGGGCGCCCGGGGTGAAGTCGTGCATCAGGTGGAGGTCGGAGTGGCACGCGCCGGCACCGCCGATCCGCACCACCACCTGGCCGGGGCCGGGGTCGGGGGTCGGGACGTCGGCGAGTTCGGCGTCGTGCTGCCAGGAGGTGAGTCGGAGAGCCTGCACGTCGGCAGTCTCCGGGGATCCCACCCCGTTCCCGACGCCGCGCCCGACATCCACCCGGGACGATCGTCCTGATCACGGTCACGGCGGCCGGCGCCGCGGTCGCGGCCTCAGTCGGCCAGGACGGTCCGGATGACCTCCTGCGCCGTCCGGCGGTGCGAGTACACGTTCGGATGGAGCGGCAGACCGGGCGGATCGATGTTGATCGTGTTGACCCACGCGTCCGGATACGACTGGCAGATGTCGTGGCCGATGCTCGGGGTGTAGGCGTCGACGAACTCCGCCCCGCGGGCAGCCGCCGCGTCGGCGAGCATCCGGTTCATCTCTCGGTACTTGTCGCGCAGGTAGCGGACGTCGACATCCAGGATCGGCACCCGCGGCCAACAGCCCACGCCACTGTCGGGGAACGCGACCGGGTAGCCGACCAGGACGATCCGGGCCCCGGGTGCGCGCTCACGGATCCCGGCGAGCACAGCCTCCACCTTGGGGCGGGCCTGCTCGATCCTCCAGCTGACCCTGTCCCAGGCGCCGAAGACGTTCTTCTGGATGCAGGGTCGCCCCCACGGTGCGTCGCCGACCGGGAACGGAAGCAGGTTGATGCAGCCCTTGGCCAGGCCGTCGAAGCCGACGTCGTTGCCGCCGACGCCGACGGTCACCAGGTCGGTGTCGGCGGTCAGCGCGTCGAACTGCGGCGGGGCCTTCGAGCCGAGCGGCGCGTCCTGTTCCTCGGTCATGTGGATGCTCTTGGCCGAGCCGCAGCTCACGTCGACGAACTCACGCGCGTCGATCGCGCGGGCGACCTGCGCCGGCCAGTTGGTGCGGGACCGACCACAGTCGATCGGCTCGCCGTAGGGCTCGGGGAGCAGCGGTCCCGACACGTAGGAGTCACCGAGCGAGACGTAGCGGAACGGCCCGTCCGCGTCGGGCCTCGGCCCATTGACCGAGGGGGCGCAGGCCGCGGCGACCAGCAGGAACGCCACCGCCAGCAGCGTCATCCGGCGATCCGACGTGGAACCCATGCGTTCGCTCCCCTCGGTCACCCACCGGCGCACCGGCGGCCCCCTGCGCGTCGGCCCGGCGACCGACGCCGAGAGTGTAGGTGGACGCCGGAGCGCCGGCACGGGAACACACCTCCGCCGGATCGAGCGGAGGAACGGCTCAACAGGACGGCGGTGTCGACTCCAGGCCACCGGTCAGCGCCGAGAACGGGTAGGCGACCGCGCTGTTCGTGTCGGGGTCCCTCGCCGCGACCAACCCGACGGCCCGGCCGGCCGCGTCGACCACCACGCCGCCCGACGCACCCTCGGTGGTGGGGACGTCGACGACGATGACCCGTACCGTGCCGCCGTCGTCCACGCGGTCCTCGACCGCCGTGACCCGACCCGACTGTGCGGTGAACCTGCCGTCGGGGTGTCCGGCGACCACCACCTCGTCACCCACGCTGGGTGTCGGGCCGGCGACCAGGGGCGTGTCGGTCAGACCGGCCACCGACGCCGACTCCGGGTCGAGCACGGCGGCGTCCCGGTCGACCACGGCGCCACCGATCGGGATCCGGGTGGTGGTGCCGTCGGCCAGGGTGACGGCGGCGTCGGTCGATCCGGCGACGACGTGCCGGTTGGTGACCGCGAGCGGGCTCCCGGCCAGGTCGACGATGCTGACCGTTCCCTGCCGGACGAAGCCGCAGCCCTCGGTCGAGACCGACAGCACCGTCGCCCGAAGTCGTTGCTCCAGGTCCGGATCGACCACCGGACGCACCTCGGTCGCTCCCGCGACCTCGGCCCCGGGATCCACGGGCAGCGTCGGTTCGGCGCCGGTGACGGACGTCGTCGGGGCGGCCACGTCGCCGGCGGACCCGCAGGACACCACGAGCGCGGCCACGAGCGCCACCGCTGCGACCGCAGCGGTCAGGGAACCGATGGGGAACCGGCCGTGCACCCCTCCAGACAACGTCGTCCGCGCCGCGACGGCAAGCGGGTAGAACTACCCGGGTCGGTACCGGCCCCAGAGCTCGTCCACGGCGACGGTGGCCGGCACGCGACCCGCCTCGACCTCGGCCTCGAGCTCGTCGAGGCGCTCCCGGACGGCCGCGTCGGTGCGGAGCGAGGCCCGGAGCCGCTCGTCCAGCATCGACCACATCCACTCGACCTGCTGGGTTCGCCGTCGGCGGTCGAACCCGCCGGAGCGCTCGAGCGTCGTGCGGTGGAGCATCACCTGCTCCCACACCCGGTCGAGCCCCGTGTTCGTGAGCGCCGAACACGTGAGCACCGGCGTCGTCCAGTCGGGTGACGGCGCGCCCACCAGGTGGAGCGCGGTCCGGTACTCGGCGGCGGCGAGCTCGGCCCGCCGGACGTCCCCGCCGTCGGCCTTGTTGATCGCGACGACGTCGGCGATCTCCAGCACGCCCTTCTTGATGCCCTGCAGGTCGTCACCCGCCCCGCTCAACATCAGGACCAGGAAGCAGTCGACCATCCCGGCCACGACGGTCTCGGACTGGCCGACGCCGACCGTCTCGACCAGGACGACGTCGAACCCGGCGGCCTCGCACACCAGGATGGTCTCCCGAGTGCAGCGGGTGACCCCGCCGAGCGTGGTGCCTGCGGGCGACGGCCGGATGAAGGCCGACGGGTCCACGGCCAGGCGTTCCATCCGGGTCTTGTCGCCCAGGATCGATCCGCCCGTGCGGGAGCTCGTGGGGTCGACCGCCAGGACCGCCACCCGGTGGCCGGCCGCAGTGAGGTTGACGCCCAACTGGTCGATGAACGTCGACTTGCCGACGCCGGGGACGCCGGTGATCCCGACCCGATGGCTGCCCCCGGCGGAGGGGAGCAGCGCCTGCAGCACCTGACCGGCCAACCGGCGGTGCTCGGCGTTGGTGCTCTCGAGCAGCGTGATCGTCTGGGCGAGCACGGTGCGGTCACCGACGAGCACGCCCTCCACGTACGCATCGGGTCGGAGCGGCCGGGCCACGTCGGCAGCGTACCGGTGGACCCCCGTGCGTCCGGCGACGAGTCCTGCGACGCCGTAACCTCGGCCGGACCGACGGGTGGACCCGGACGACCCGAGACCAGGACGGACCCAGGCGATGCGACAGACCCCCGACCACACCCGGCGCCGGGCGGCAAGAGGGGCCGCACGGCGGCTCCCGGTGGCCAGCGCCTGCGTCCTGGTCGCCGCGGCCCTGTTCGCCGCGTGCGCCGGCGACGGCGACTCCGCCTCGCCGACGTCCGCGACCGACGGCTCGGTGACCACCACCGCTCCCGACACGACGTCGACCTCCACCACGCCCCCGGACGGCGCGGGCGACCCACCCGGACCGGGTCCGGTGAGTGCCTACGACGACCCCGCCAACTGGCTGTGCCGACCCGACCTGCCCGAGGACGCCTGCGACATCGACCTCACCGCCACGCTCGTCCGCGCCGACGGCACCACCGAGGTCCAGCCGTTCACCCCGGCGAGCGACCCGCCCGTCGACTGCTTCTACGTGTACCCGACCGTCTCGGCCGACGCGCCACCGAACGCCGACCGTTCCCCCGGTGACGAGGAACGGACGGTGATCGCCAACCAGTTCGCCCGGTTCGCCGAGGTCTGCCGGACGTTCGCACCCCTCTACCG
>CAIYGQ010000183.1 GCA_903925745.1 uncultured Actinomycetes bacterium
ATCCCCGAGGTGAAGCGGAACCTGGTTGCGGCCGCGGGTGGGCTGTTCCGCCTGCCCCGGGCCCTGCCCCGGAACGTGGCCATGGAGCTCGCGCTGACCGGTCGCCTCGACTTCCCGGCCGAGCGGGCGTACCACTTCGGTTGGGTCAACCGCCTGTGTGGCGAGGGCGAGGCGCTCGGGACGGCGCTGGCACTGGCGGCCGAGATCTGCGAGAACGCGCCGCTGGCGGTGCGCGAGAGCCGGGCGATCATGCTCGCGTCGGTCGACGCCGACGACGAGGTGGGCTGGCGGCTCTCGGGCGAGGGCATCGTCAAGATGTTCGGCACCGAGGACTTCGGTGAGGGGTTGACGGCCTTCGCCGAGAAGCGCGCCCCGGTCTGGAAGGGTCGCTGAGGCCGGGCCCGGCGCGCCGGGCCTCAGGTCAGGATCTCGATCACCCCGTGCTCCGCCAGGAACTCGGCGAGCCCGTCGGTGAGTCGGAGTTCCGGAACGTCCCACACGGGTACCCACGCGGCCTCGGTGGCGTCGCCTCCAGCGGTCGGCTCGCGACCGGCGAGCACGACCACCTGGAAGTCCAGGACGACCACGTGGTGGTCGTCCTCGATCAGTTCGGCCCATCCCAGGAACGGTCCACACACCCCGTGCAGTCCCGTCTCCTCGGCGAGCTCACGCACGACGGCCTCGGCCATGGTCTCGCCCGGCTCGACGTGGCCGCCCGGGATCGACCACTCGCCCGACCCCGGGTCGTGTCCCCGGCGGACCATCAGGAGCTCGTCGTCTGCGACCACGACGGCGCCGACGGCCAGCCTCGGTCCGGTGGCGCTCACGGGAGCGGGCTCCGCACGACGATCAGACGGGCGACCAGGCCGTGGGCCTCGAAGAAGTTCTTGGTCGAGCGGTCGCCGGGGAGCGCTGCGGCATCCAGGCTGGACGCCCCGTGCTCGACCGCCCAGGAGCGGGCCGCCTGCACGAGCGCGGCGCCGACCCCGACGCCCCGGGCCGGGGGCTCGACCCCGATGAAGGTGATGTCACAGGTGGTCCCGCCCTCCTCGCCCGGACGCAACCTCGCGGTCAGCGACCCGACGACGACGTCTCCGATCGTGCCGACCAGGGTCAGTTCCACGGTGGCGTCGGTGACCCGGTCGCCGGCCGTTCCGCCGACCGGTCCGTCGTCCGTTCCGTCGTCCGGTCGACCGGCCTCGATCCTGGCGGCGACCACGTCGCCACCGCGGTGCCGCCGGGCCTCCGCGGCCACGGCCAGACGCACCGCGGTGACCGCGGGGGCGTCCTGCGGCCGCTGGGGCCGGACCCCGACCATCGGCGGGTCATCGGTCGTCGGCACCGGTGCTCAGGTCCCGTCGGCGAGCAGCTGGCCGACCCGGTTCAGGATCGTCTGCCGGTTCCGGTGGCCCCGTTCGTAGCGCCGGACCAGGTCCAGTTCGTCGGGCGTCAGCGTCGCCAGCCGCGGGACCACCTGCGAGGCCGCCAGCGCGTCGTAGTCCCGGAGCGGGAGGTCCTCGGGGTCGGGTACGGGCTCGCTCGCTGGCATCGCCGGGGCGTGACCCGCCGCCTCCGTCACCCCGTCCGTCGGGGTGGTCTCGGTGTGCCCGGTGCCCGGTGTCCCGCTGCTGTCGTCCCAGTCGTCGTCCAGCACGTCGGTGACCGTGACCGCGACCCGCTCGTGTGGTGGAACATCGACGTGCCGGGCCCTCGGGGCGAGCCCGCCCAGGCAGGGCAGGTGGGACGCCAGCGACCGGGCCACCAGGACCTGTCGGCGCGTGCGGCTGATGAGACGTGGGACGGCGCCTGCGAGCTCGTCGAAGGCCTGGTCCAGCAGCCCATCCGGCTCCGGTTCGCTCACGACCGGAACCGCCGGATCGACCCTGGCCGCCACGGGGATCCCGGCACCTCAGCCGTTGGGGCGGCGCTTCGGGGCCGGGCGCTTCGCCGTGCCCTTGGTGGCGCCGCTCTTGGACGCTGCGGCCCCCGTCCCGGACGCGGGTGTCCGACCGCCCCGCTTCGCTGCGGTCTGCTTGGCTGCGGTCTGCTTGGAGGCGGCCCGCTTGGTGCTCGAGCCGCTCCCCGATGCGGACGCCTTCGTCGACGAGGACTGCTTGGCGCTCCGCGCCGCACGCTGCTGGCGTCGCTCGAGCTCCTGGATCCCACTGCAGGGATCGTACCCCTCGGGGCAGCGGTAGCTCCCGGGCTTGCCGAACTGACGCGGGTGCACGATCAGGAAGCAGGTCGTGCAGGTGAACTCGTCCGCCGCGGGGGGAGCGACCCGCTCCGCGGCCTCGCCCGTCGGCTCCTCGGGGATGTCCTCCTCGTCGTCCTCGTCGTCGCCGGCGGCGATCCGGTCCTTGAGGATCGTGTCGAGATCGGCCTCGACGTCGTCGTCGTCGAGTTCGTCCTCGTCCTCCTCGACGTCCTCGCTCCGCTTCCGTCGCGCCGTCGGGACCACGTCGGTGTCCTCGGCGTCGGCGTCGTCGTCCTCGACGAGCTCGCCGTCCAGGTCGCCCTCGAGCTCGCCGTCGAGGTCCTCGTCGAGTTCGCCGTCGAGGTCCTCGTCGAGTTCACCGTCCAGTTCGCCGTCCAGTTCGCCGTCGAGTTCCGCGTCCTCGGGATCGTCGCTCATGTCTCCTCGTCCCGCAGCGCCGAGACGGTCCCGGCCCTGTGAGTCGGGCGCATCATAGGCACGGGTGACACCGGTGCACGCACATGCCGACAGGGCTCCCCGTGGCCTCAGGTGCCCCCGCTGGCGGTCCGGCGCTCCTCGGCCCGGCGTTCCGCCCCCAGCCGCTCCAGGTCGGCACCGCCCGAGTGGTCGACGTAGCGCATCATCTCCGCCACGGCACGGTGGCCCGCCCGTTCCGCGATGAGCCGGTGCATGGCCTGACCCACCGCCCGGTACGTGGGGTGTCCCTGGGTGGCGGTCCGGAGTTCGATCAGGTGCATCGCCTCCCGGGCGTTGAACTGCATGACGTAGCGGACCCGGTAGGCCAGCGACACGGCGTAGGCCGCCCGCTCGGGGAAGCGCTCCGACAGGGCCGACCAGAGCTGGCGTGACAGCTCCATCGCCTCGTCGAACGGTTCGCTCAGGCCGGCCTCGTCGATCGAGGGCGGCCGCGTGTAGCCGTGGAGCGGGCCGAGCTCCTGCCACTCCACGGTCGCCATGCGATGGCGTTGCAGGTCGCGGAACGCGCCGTAGTCGGAGACGATGTCGAACCGGTAGTCGGTCCGCTCCAGGGCGCGGCCGGGCTTGTGGCGACGGTTGCCGCGGTCGCCCACGTACGCGCGGACGACCGCCATCCGATCCTCGGTGGACATGGCCCGGACGCGGTCCAACAACCGCGACTCGGCCAGACCGGTGTAGGGGTAGAGCATCGCGGCGACCATCTTGACCTCGCCATCGGGGTCGAAGTCGACCAGGTCCACCGACGGCTGGGTCGGGCCCTGGACCGCGTCACCCGAGAGCATCTCGTAGGCGACGGTCTCCATGGCGCTCCGGTTGCGCTCCAGGTACTCGCTCCACGCCACGCCACGATCCGGCAGGTCGACCCGCTTCAGGAAGCTCGGGATCACCTTGCGCAGCTCGACCAGCATGAGGTCCGAGTACGTCCGGGCCTCGGGCAGGGGGTGGGACCGCATGCGGAGCAACAGCGCCTCGAACGCCTGGCCGGAACCGTAGATCCCGACGTTGGACAGCGCCGCCGCCGGGAGGATGCCCCGGGTGGCGTCGAAGGCCTTGGCCCTGATGGCCTGCCGGTGCACGAAGTCCGAGTCGCCCTCTGCCTTCGGGAAGTGCTCACGGAAGTGGTCCTGGATGTCACGGGCCAGCGTGGCGTAGGTGTCGAAGAGCTGGTCCATGTCACCCACGTAGCGGGCGCCGAGGTTGGACGAGAGGATCTCCGGATCACGGAAGTACCGGTACCGTCCGCCGAGCCGTTCGTCGTAGGGGATGTAGCGGGTGCTCTGCTCCAGGTACGACATCAGCCGCCCCCACTCCAGCACCTTCGTGAGCAGGTTCGAGGCCTGTTCGCAGGCCAGGTGCACGCCGCCGAGCTGGGCCACGCTGTCGTCGCCGTACTCGAAGAACACGCGGTCGTAGAGCGCCTCGGCCCGCTCGAGCCCGATCGTCGCGTCGATCGTCTCGTCGCCGGTCGTGTCGAGCTCGCCGACGAACTCGTCCAGGAACAGCCGGCGGAGTGACTTGGCCGAGCGCGAGTACCGGGCGAACAGCGCCCCCTTGACCACCTCGGGCAGGTTGACGAGCGCGAACACGGGGCCGTCGAGGTTGGAGAAGTAGCGGCGCAGGATCGACTGCTCTCCCTCGTCGAACGACTCGGAGACGTAGGTCGGGACGGGGCCGCTCATCGGACGCCGAGACTAGATCGGGATCAGCTGGGCCGAGCGGATGGCTCGGGGTCCGTCCAGCGGTCGATCGCCGTCGCCGCCAGCAGGACGGCGCCGTCCAGTACGGCCCGGTCGGCCCCGGGCCCCCGGGCGTGTTCGGCGAATTCCGGGGTGTGGATCGCCACGCCCCGCGGTGCCACTGCGATCATCGGGTGGATCGAGGGGATGCGCTGGCTGACGTTGCCCATGTCGGTCGACCCGACCACCGGTCCGTCGATCGCCGGGTCCTCGACCGGCCGGCCGATCGCAACGCTGTTCGCACACCAGCGCTCCAGCAGCCACGGGTCCTCGACCACGTCGTCGTAGGGCGGATCGACCCAGTCCAGCTCGACGCCGCACCCGGCCGCCGTCGCGCCCGCCTCCAGGCAGTCAGCGACCCGGGGCTCGAGCTCGGCCAGGGAGGCGGTCGTCCCCGACCGCACGTACCAGTGGGTGGCCGCCCGGTCGGGGACGATGTTCGGCTTCGCTCCCCCATCGGTGAACACGCCGTGGATCCGCTCGTCCGCACCGATGTGCTGACGCAGCGCCGCCACGTTCACGTAGCCGAGGACGGCGGCGTCCAGGGCGTTGCGTCCGCGTTCCGGGGCGGCGGCGGCGTGAGAGGCCACCCCGGTGTACCGCGCATGCACCTGGTGCACCGCGATGGCCTGCATCCCCGGGAGGTCCCGGTCGGCCGGATGCACCATGAGCGCGGCATCGACCCCGTCGAACGCGCCGGCCCGCAGCAGGAACTCCTTGCCGCCACCGCCCTCCTCGGCCGGGGTGCCGATGATCCGGACCCGGCCGCCGAACTCCTCGGCGAGCGATGCGAGCGCGAGTCCCGCACCCAGACCGGCCGCCGCGATGACGTTGTGGCCGCACGCGTGCCCGATTCCCGGGAGCGCGTCGTACTCGCAGAGGATGGCGACGAGCGGTCCCCCACCGCCGACCTCGGCCACGAAGGCGGTGTCCAGGCCGAAGGCGTGTGGTGTCGGCTCCAGTCCGGCGTCGTCGAGCGCCGAGACGAGCCGATCGTGCGCGTGGTGTTCCTCGAAGCAGAGCTCGGGGTGGTCCCAGATGTCGTGGCTGACGTCGAGCAGCAGCGACGCGGTGTCGTCGACCAGGGAACGGACCCTGGCGATGCCGCCGGACGCGCCGCTACCGGCCACTGCCGTCCCCTGCGTGCCGACGTCCGCGACCGACGCTCAGGAGGCGTCGGTGGACGGCTTCGTCGACGGTGCGGAGTTGGCGCCGTCCTCTTCCTTCATCCCCTTCTTCAGCTCCTTCTGGGCCTCACCGAGGCTGCGGGCCAGCTTGGGGAGCTGGGACCCACCGAAGAGCAGGAGGAGGACGATGGCGATGATCCAGATCTCGGGTCCGTTGAACACGCCTCCATGCTAGGCCCCAATGCCGGGATCGGGGTGCTCGAGCACCAGTTTCCCGAGCTGGCGGGACTCCTGCAGCCGCTCGAGGGCCCGGGGGTACTCCTCCAGCGGCACGACATCGTCGATCAGGATCGGCAGGCCGTCCGCCACGAGCCGCGTCACGTGCTCGAACTCCTCCTGGCTGCCGCAGCTCGCCCCGATCACGTCGAGCTGCCTGAAGAACAGGCGGGGGAGGTGCAACTCGACGGTCGTTCCTGAGGTCCCACCACACACGAGCATCCGTCCGCCCCGGCGGAGCGCCCCGAAGGCGTGGTCCCAGGTGGCGGGTCCGATGCTGTCCACGACGGCGTCGACGGTCACCGGGTAGGGCTCGGTCGAGTCGTAGGCGCCGGTGGCGCCCAGCTCCAGGGCCCGGCGCCGCTTCAGCGGGTCCCGCGAGGTGACGTGGACCTCGCAGCCCAGGTGCAGGGCCAGGCTGAACGCCGCCGTGGCGACCCCTCCGCCGATCCCCGTCACCAGGACCGACTCGCCCGCCTGCAACCCGGCCTTGCGGAAGAGCCGCCAGGCGTTGGTCGAACACACCGGGTAGGCCGCCGCCTCCGCCCACGATCGTCCGGTGGGCCTGGGCGCCAGCTGGTGGGCCGGGACGACGCAGTACTCGCCGTGTCCGCCCCAGCAGTGCTCACCGAGCAGGCGCATCGACAGGTCGAGCACCGAGTCCACCCCGCGTGCGAGCGCCTCGACGGGCACGATGGCGGTGTTGACGACGACCTCGTCCCCGACCCTCCAGTCGGTGACCCCCTCGCCCACCGTCTCGACGACCCCGGCCACGTCGTTGCCCGGCACGTGCGGCAGCGCGGGCGGACGCGGCCGGCCCTCGGTGAGCCAGTGGTCCATGTGGTTGAGCGCCGATGCCCGCACGGCGATCCGGACCTCACCCGGTCCCGGGACCGGATCCGGCACCTCGCCGAACGCGTAGCGACCGGGCGACTCGGGCAGGTACCAGCTCAACACGGTGCCCACCCTACGTGGCGGGTCACCAGCGCGGTCAGGGCCGGGAGGCCGGCGCAGTGGTCCGCTGTCGGACCTCGCGTCGTTGCCGGTTCCGTCGCTGTTCGGACTCGTACCAGCGGAACCAGATGACGGCCATCACCGCCCAGATCACCGGCAGGTTGCCGATCTTCATCAGCACCCCGGCCATCTGCTGGTCGTCGATCGCCGACGGGCCGACCCGGGGGGCGAGCTCGTAGGTCGCGTACAGCGGCTGGGGTGAGAACGCGATGAACCCACCCGGGATCATCGGGATCAGGGCCGCGGCGCAGAACAGGTAGACGAGCTTGGCGGGGGCCGAACGGGCCTGCAGTTCGGGGATCGGGCTGACGACCGGCATCCAGAGGAGGAAACCGGAGAACAGCCAGATCATGTCGAGCGCGAAGTTGCCCACCTGGGTGGTGCGCAGCGTGTCGACCGTGAACGGGGCGTGCGTGGCGATCAGGACGACGTTGAACAGCACTGCAGCGACCAGCGGTCGGCACAGGATCCGGACGAGCTCCCGGCTCCGGGTGACCGCCATGATCCGCTCGAGCATCCAGGCGGGGGTGCCGAGCACCAGGAACGGCGCCGCGGCCAGGGTGTAGAGCATGTACTGGAGCATGTGGATCGAGGACAGGTAGCCGGCGCCCAGACTGCCGACCGGCCAGTCCGAGGCCAGCCACAGGAACACCACGCCGAGACCGAACCAGACGGCCCGCCGCCGGTCCCTGCCGTCGCCGCCGTCGGGGCCACGTCGATGGTGGCGACGGACGGCCCAGACGTAGGCGGCGACCAGGGCACCACAGAGCAGCCAGACCCCCAGGTACGGACGGGGTGTCCAGCTCCAGCGCTCGTTGACCGCGACGCACCACCACCTCATCCGGGACGGTCCTCCACCAGCGACTCGAGCGGGACCACCTGCGCGTCGACCGTGACGCTCCCGCTCCGGTCGAACTCGAGCTCGATCGGCACCGTGTCGCCCACGGCGAGGGACCGGCCGACCCCCTCCAACATGAGGTGGGTCCCACCGGGCTCCAGGCGGACGTCGGCACCGGCCGGCACGTCGAGTTCGGACGAGGCCCGCATCATCCCGACCTCGTCGGTGCCGTGGGCCTGGACGCGGGCGGCGTCCGGGGATCCTGCGGCGACGAGCGTGTCGGGACCGCCCTCGTTGGACAGCGTCAGGTACACCGCCAGGGTCGTCCCCACCCGCTCCCCCGCCCTGGCATCGGTCACCGAGATGGCCGGCGGCGCGCCGGGGTCGGCTCGCCCCAGCACCGCAGCCGCCACGGCTCCCACCACGACCAGGGCAGCGATCACGACCACGACCCGCGACCACGGGCCACCCGACTCGGTGGCCTCGCCGCTGCGGTCGTCGCTCCCGCCGACGGGCCCGTCGTCCTCGGTCACGCGCTCGTCGGTCACGCGGGCTGCTCCCCGTCGAGGAGCCGTGGCAGGTCCCGGGTCCAGTCCGCCTGACGGGTACCGAAGGGGTAGGCGATCCGGGCACGACCATCGGGGTTGAACGCGTACATCGCCGAGGCGTGTCCGACCTCGTAGAACCCGTCCTCGCCGGTCGCTCCGAGTTCCGCCCGATCGACGCCGACCCCCTCCTGTGCGGCCCGGAGGTCGGCGGCGCTCCCCGTCAGGCCGATGAAGTCCTGGTCGAACTGGTCCAGGTAGTCGCGCACCACGGCCGCCTGGTCGCGTCCGGGATCGACGGAGACGAACACCACCCGGATCGAGCTGCTCCGGTTCGGGCCGAGCTGCTCCAGCGCGGAACCCAGGCTGGCGAGGTTGATGGGACACACGTCCGGACACGACGTGTACCCGAACATCAGGATCGTCGTGGTTCCGGCCGAGTCGTCGCGCAGGTTGAAGGGCTGTCCCGAGGTGTCGGTGAGCGTGACGTCGGGCAGCGTGACCGGCGAGCCCAGCACGGTGCCGGACCACGGCTCCGAGGTGCGGGGACCGAGTCGGCCGACGAGCAGGCCGATCGTCGCGACCAGGACGGCGGCGACGGCGATCGCCACCACCAGGCGGCGGGTCTGGCGACCGTCCGACGCGTCGGTGTCGGACGTCGTGTCGTTGCCCGTCTGGTCGATCCCGGTGCCGGTCACTGCCCCCATGCTCGCGTGGAGCCGCCCTGGTCACCAGCCGCGCGCAGGCCGAACCGGTTCAGACCCGTACCAGCACGGCGTCGGTCTCGACGATGAGACGGACGTCACGGGCGACACCCAGTTCCCGGCCGTCGCACACGAGCACGTAGGAGTTCCCCGGATCAGAGGCCCACTCCCGTGTTCGGTGCTCCGTCAGTCCGGGGTGCGGGAGGTGGGTGCCGGTCAGGATCCGTCGGCGGGCGGCCCGCCGGTCGCGTGGCTCCATGGCTCCCGCCGACACGTCGATCAGTCCATCGCCCGGGTGTGCCCGTGGTCCGATGTTGGCGTCGTCCAGGAACGCCGCGTTGGCGGCCACGAACGTCGGTCCCCGCCACAGTGCGGCTGGTCCCCGCCGCCGGCCCACGGGCAGGCCGAGCACGTGGGCCACGGCGAGGAACGACATGGGCCCACCGTCGTCACCGGTGGCCTCACCCGTCACCACGTCACAGCTGAACTCGAGCAGCTCACCGGAGCGGGGGTCCTCCCGCTGCGGTGACCCCAGCGTGCGGTGGAGGTCGCCGCCCGTCACCACGAACGGTCCCAGCGGTCCGAGGCCGTCGGCCCCCGGCCGGGCGGCGGACACCAGGTCGGCGAGGGCGGCGTCACCGTCGACGATCGGCGCCTCCGGTGCTGCGGCGACGGTCCGACCCCAGGGTTGGCCGCGGCGGATGCTCACGACGGGCCCGCGCCGTCCGCCGGTGCGACGACACCCCGTTGGATGGACTGCACCGCCGCACGTGCCGCCGCCCGGGTGTCCGGATCCGAGGCGAGCGACGCAACCTGTCGGAGCAGGTCCACCAGCTGGCGGCACGTCCGCACGAAGTCCCCACCCGTGGTCTCCGGGTCGAGCACGCTCGAGAGGTCCTCACCCGCGGTCCACCGGTGGGCCATCTCGACGAAGCCGGGATCGACCCCCCGGGTGCGCGGGAGCCCGAGCCCGTGCTCGCGCTCGTTCAGTTCCTCGGCCAGGCCGACGAGCCGGTCGTGGGCGCGCCGGACCCGGGGGTCGGGGAACACGGGTGGCGGCGGCGGTTCCGAGCTCCGGTGCTCGTAGGTCAGGCAGCTGCACACCGCAGCGACACCGGGTGCGTCCAGGCCGTCGAGGACGCCGGCGTCCAGGGCGAGGCTCACCAGCAGGTCGGACTCGTGGTAGGTCCGTCGCAGCCGCTCCCCCGCCGCCGTGAGTGCCCAGCCGTCGGCGTGGTCGAACTCCTCGAGCAGACCGACCATGGCGTCGAGCCGGGCGGCGAGACCGCCACCGCGCTCGCCGAGTCGCCGTTCGAGCTGGGCGAGTCGGGCGAGTGCATCCCGGCGGCGCCGGGCCCGATCGAGGATCTCGTTGCGGTCGCTCCGGGAGTGCACCGGGTGGGCCTCCAGCTCGATTCGGGCCCGGTCGTGGGCCGCATCGCCCGGACGGCGTGGCCGGCGCCGGGAGCGGGTCGCGCGTCTGGTGTCGACCCGTCGCAGCAGGTCCCCCGCCGCCCGTCGGAACCCCTCATCGGCCGGGACGTAGGGCACCGGCAGGTCGACCCGGGCCACCGCCTCGATCGGTGACCGGACGTTGTGCTGGTGGAGCGCGACCACCACGCCGTCCCGGGTGCAGGTGCGGACGCGCACCCCGCCGCCCGCCCGGTTGGCGACCGAGAGCACCACCAGCAGCCGTCGGCCCCGGTCGCCGGGTCGCTCGACGACGTCACCGGGGACGAGCGCGGCCAGCGAGTCGAGCACGGCCCGGCGGTCGCTGCGTCGATCGCGCCGGAGGCGGCGGACGGTCTCGTGGAGCTCGACGTAGGCCTCGTCGGCCGCATCGAGCGGAGGGAGTCCGTCGAGTTCCCGACGGACCTCGTCGCAGCGGCGCCGGAGGCTCACGGTGGCCCGGTCCGCCTGGAACTGGGCGAAGCTCCGTCCGAGGACCTCGACGGCCTGCTCGTGGTCGTAGCGCACGACCAGGTTGGCGGCCATGTTGTAGGTCGGCCGGAACGCCGAGACCAGGGCGTAGTCGCGGCTGGCGGCGAGCCGCGCCACCTGGTCGAAGGTCACGAAGGGCGACCAGAGCACGACGGCGGCGCCCCGCTCGTCGATGCCACGCCGTCCCGCCCGGCCGGTGAGCTGGGTGAAGACGGCGGGAGAGAGGAACTCGTGGTGTTCCCCGGTGTAGCGACTGAGGCGCTCGAGCACGACGGAACGGGCCGGGACGTTGATCCCGAGGGCGAGTGTCTCGGTGGCGAACACCACCTTGACGAGTCCGCGCACGACACATGCCTCCGCCGTCTCCCGGAACGCCGGGACCAGCCCGGCGTGGTGGGGTGCAACACCGGCCTCCAGCGCCGCCAACCACGTGTCGTAGCCGAGGACGTCCAGGTCCCGGTCGGCGAGATCGGCGGTGCGTTCCTCGGCGATCGAGCGGATGAGCCCGCGCTCCTCGGCCGAGGTCAGCCGGACCCCGGCGTCCAGGCACGCCCGGGCGGCGTCGTCGCACCCGGCCCGGCTGAACACGAAGGTGATACTGGGGAGCAGGTCCTCGTCCGCCAGTCGCTCCACCACCTCGACCCGACGTGGGGTCCGGAAGCGCCGGTCGCGGGGTCCGCCCCGACGCCCCCGCCGGTCACCGGTCGCGTCGCTGCGGCCCATCGGGTCGAACCGGCGCCCCACCTCGTTCGGCTCGCCGTCGACGAGGACTGGCAGGAGGTGGTCCTGCGGCGCGCTCCGGTCCCCCACCAGGTACAGGGGCTCCAGTTCGACCGGACGCACGTCGCTGACGACGACCTCGGTCGGGCCCCGCAGCGTCCCGATCCAGTCGCCGAGCTCGGCGGCGTTCGACACGGTGGCCGACAGGCAGACGAAGCCGATCCCGGGAGGAGCGTGGATCAGCACCTCTTCCCAGACCGGTCCGCGGTAGGCGTCCTGCAGGAAGTGGACCTCGTCGAGGACGATCCAGTCGAGCGAGTCGAGCCCGACGGCATCGGCGTAGATCATGTTGCGCAGCACCTCGGTGGTCATCACCACCACCGGCGCGTCGGGACGCACGGAGTGGTCGCCGGTCAGCAGACCCACCACCTCGGGTCCGAGCGCCCCGACCAGGTCCCGGTGGACCTGGTTGCTCAGCGCCTTGATCGGCGCCGTGTAGGCGACCCGTCGCCCGGCGTCCAGGGCCAGGTTGACGGCATGCTCGGCGACGACGGTCTTCCCGGAACCGGTCGGGGCGCTCACCAGGACGTTGTGGCCGCGGTCCAGGGCCGCCGTGGCCCGCACCTGGAAGTCGTCGAGCGGGAAGTCGTGGACGATGCGGGCGGCAGGATCGGGCGTCACGGCCTGGGTGCGCCGGGGCCGTCGCCCGACCCCGAGGGCGACGAGGCGGCGTCCGGAGCATGCGGGCCCGCCGCCTCGGGCGGATCGGCTGCCTCGGGGGCGTCGCTGTCCTGGTCCTGCGTGCGGTCCTTGCGCCACAGGAACAGCCGACCGAGCAGCAGGCTGATCTCGAAGAACAGGTACATCGGCACGGCCAGTGCGAGCATCGAGATCGGGTCGCCGCTGGGGGTGATCCCGGCTGCGAGCACCACGATCACGACGATGATCTGGCGACGCCAGGACGCGAGCTTCTGGGGGGTGACGACCCCCACCATCTGGAGCGCGACGACCAGCACCGGGAACTGGAATCCCACGCCGAAGGCCAACATCATGAACATCGAGAACTTGACGAAGTTGCCGATGCCCGAGCGGATCTCGACGTCGGGTCCACCCAGGGTGACCAGGAACTCGACCGCCTTCGTCAGGGTGATGTAGGCGACACCGGCGCCGGCGACGAAGAGCGCCAGGCTCGAGAGCGTGAAGGCCAGGGCGTAGCGGCGTTCCCGCTTGTACAGGCCGGGTGCCACGAACCGCCACAGCTGCCACATGATCACCGGCATGGCCAGGAACAGGGCGCCGTAGCCGGCGATGCGGAGGCGCAGGGTGAAGGGCTCCAGGAGGTTCGTCTCGAGGAACTTGCAGCTGGCCTCGGGCTCGACGTTTCGAACGGCGTCGCAGTACGGCTGGTTCAGGACGTCGGTGATCCACGGGTACAGGAACCAGGCCGGAATCATCATGACGACGATCGTCCCGACGCAGATCATCAGGCGGTTCCGGAGCTCGGCGAGGTGATCGCCGAGGGCCATGTTCCCTGCGTCCCGCTCGGCTCCCTTGAGCACCGATGCCACGGCTCAGACGCTCTCGGGCTCGTTCGCCCCCCGGGGCTCCTCCGGGCCCCCGGCAGTGGGGGCCGGGTCACCGGCCGGTTCGGCGGGGGCCGGTTCGGCGGCGGCCGGTTCGGCGGCGGCCGGTTCGTCCCGGGATCTCGCCTCGGCCTCGGATCGCGCCTCGGCCTCGGCCTCGAGGGCGTACTGGGCCAGCTTCTGCCTCGGTCGCGCGGCGAACTCCCCGAGTTCCCGGATCGACTGCATCGCCGGGTCGTCGATCACGTCGCGGACCTGCGACTGGACCCCCGAGGACATGGTGCGGACCCGGTGGATCGTCCGCCCGATGCTCCTGCCGAGTTCCGGCAACCGATCGGGACCCAGGATCACGAGCGCGGCGAGGAGGATCAGCAGGATCTCCCCGCCGCCGAAGTTCTGGAGGAAGCCGGTCAGGCCGCTCCCGGCCATGACGGCATGCTACCGGTCGTCGTGGCCGTCGAGGGAAGCGTCGAGACGGCGGGTCTCGACCTGGAGGCGGTGGTGGAGACCGACCTCGGGCGGTCCGGGTCGGAACCGGGCCGTCTGTGACCCCAGCGAGCTGGACGTTCGCCAGAGCACGATGGCCCCGAGCACCGCGGCGGCCAGGCAGGCCACGGCCGCCGCCACCGTCAACTCAGCCCTCCGGCGTCATCGAGGCGAGGGTCTCGAACCAGTCGGCGGTCTCGAGCACGGCGTGGAAGTCCAGGACGTCGTCGTGGGTGATCGCCGGGCCGGTGTGGGACTCCCACAGCTCGGCGGGCAGGTGCCACTCGGTGCAGCGGACCCCGGCGGCCAGGAGGACGTCGACGACGTGCTCCTCGGCGGAACGGACCTCGACCATCCGACAGACCGGGCACCGGAACGAGTAGTTCGCATCCGAGGTGTTCTCGCAGATCCGGACATCCAGGTCCTTGGATCGCAGCTCCACGTCCCCGCAGTCGCTGCATGTCGCCTTGATCAGTGCCATTGGGTGCTCCGTTCCCTTCGTACGGGAAGGTTGTCGGCCCGCCCCGGAGGACGGTTGACAAAAAATCCTCGGAATCCGTCGAGCGGCCTGTTCCCGGGGGTTTCCGGCCCGGGACGGGCCTCGCCGGGGGTGTCGGCTGGGAGGTGGATCGTGGTGCACACTCTGCCCGTGACGCTACCCGCCGGTGGACCCGCAACGGTGCTCTTCGCCCATCGGGGGGCCCGGGCCCACGCCCCGGAGAACACCCTCGAGGCCTTCGAGCTGGCCCTCCGGCTCGGGGCGACCGGGCTCGAGAGCGACGTCTGGGTCACCGCCGACGGACAGGCCGTCCTGGACCACGACGGGGTGGTCCGGCGTCGGCTCCGGCGAGTCCCGTTCGCCGAGCTCGACCGGGACGAGCTCCCCGCACACGTCCCCACCCTGGACGACCTCTACCGGTCGGTCGGCCCCGCCATCCCGCTGTCGCTCGACGTCAAGGACGAGGCGGCGATCGGGGCCACGCTCGAGGTGGCCCGTCGGCACGGCGCCGTCGGGTCGCTCTGGTTGTGCCACGACGACCTGGAGGTCCTCGGCTCGTGGGTCGGCCTCGCGGACGGCGCCAGGTTGGTGCACTCGACCTACGTGGGGTTCATGCCGGGCGGTTGTGAGCGCCACGCCGCTGACCTCCGTTCCGCCGGCATCCACGCCGTGAACCTGCACCACTCCGAGTGGAACCCGGGACGCATCGCGCTGTACCGCCGGTTCCGCCGGGAGGTGCTCGCGTGGGACGCCCAGCACGGGCGGGTGCTCCGCCAGCTCCTCGTCTGGGGCGTCGAGGGCGTCTACTCGGACCACGTGGACCGGATGGTCGACGCCGCCGAGGGTCGCGTCACCCCGGACGACTGAGGCGTCCGGTCACAGGGTCCCGAACCGTCCGGGGGGCCACATGATGATGAAGGCCTGGCCCACGACCGTCGACTCGTCGATCGGGCCGAACACCCGGCTGTCGCTCGAGTTGTTGCGGTTGTCCCCCATCACCCACAGCTGCCCGTCGGGAACCGTCACCGGTTGCTCCATGCCGGTCGTGGTGGTGCCGGGCACCAGGTACGGCTCGTCCACCGGTGTCCCGTTGCGGACCAGCTTCCCGTCGACGGTCTGGATCGTGTCGCCGCCCACACCGATCACGCGCTTGATCAGGTCCTCGGGGGCGTCGGTGCCCGCTGCGGCACCCGCCGGTCGGCTGAACACGACCACGTCGCCGGGTGACACCTCGCCCAGCCGGTAGCTGAGCTTGTTCACCATGACGCGGTCGCCCACCTGGAGCGTCTGCTCCATCGACGAGGACGGGATCCTGAACGCCTGGACCAGGTAGGTCTTGACCAGGAGCGCGACCAGCACCGCTCCCACCACGATGGCGACCCACTCGATGAGTCCCCGGACGCCGCCGCGCTGGTTCCGCCTCCACCTGCCGACAACCGCCACGGAGGCGAAGGGTACCGGCCGGGGGACGACCGGGCGCGGCAACCCGACGGTCGGACCGGGGTCGGACGGCTTCAGGCGTAGCGGCGGAGGATCCGGCGTGCCGCCTCGCTGCGTTCGGCGTCCAGGGGTGCGCCGCTGGTCGCGTCCGTGGCCTCGGTGCCCGGTGCCATCCGGAGCAGCAGCCGCTCGAGCCACGCGTCCGACCCCGAGGCCAGGACGACCTCGGTGCGTCCGTCCTCCAGGGTCCGTTCCTCCTCGATCGGGTACTGCGTGGCCACCCACTGGTCCTCGGGGGCCAGCACCAGACGGATCCGCCGATCGGCACCCGAGAAGTCGAACGGGTCCGAGCTCGGCGCCGGTCGATCCGCCTGCACGGGCACACCGAGCACCTCGGTCTCGAGCATCCGGTCCAGTCGGAAGAGGCGGTGCTCCCCGGCGGTGGTGCACCACGCCTGCAGGTACCAGCGACCGTCCCGTGACCGGAGCTGCAGCGGTTCGACCTCCCGCTCGGTGAGCTCGTCGCGGCCGAAGGAGTGGTACCGGATCCGCAGGACCGTCCCCGCCTCGAGCGAGGTGCGCACGTCGTCGAACACCGCAGGGTCGATCGAGTTGAACTCGACGCCGACGAGTCGCTCGGTGCTGCCGAGGGCCGCCTCGACCCGCTCGGCCGCCGCCTGCAGCGTGGGGTCCGGATCGGGGGAGGCCAGCAGCATCCTGGCGGCGGCGAGGATCGCCAGCGCCTCGTCCGCGCCGAGCCGCAGTGGCCGCCGGAAGAAGTCGCCGAGCTCGACCTCGACCACGTCGTCCTCCTCCTCGATGAACACGGTCACCAGTGCATCCGGGGTGAAGGGGTGGACGCCGACGTTGTAGAAGAGCAGCTTCAGGTCCTCGAGGAGGTCCTGTCGGTCGATCTTGAACTGCTCGCAGGTCTCGGTGATCGAGACCCCGCCGGGCGTCACCAGCCACGGCACGATGCTCATGATGCGTTCGGCCCGCTCGGCGGCGGGCAGCCGGCTCACGTCACTCCCCCGTCACCGCACTGCGCCTCGAGCCACCCGACGAAGTCAGCCCGCACCGCGGGCGGCTCCAGGACCTCGGCCCGGTCCAGGAACGACACGAGGAAGTGGAACAGGCCCCGGCGGTCGACGACGTGGAGCAGGACGTCGCAGGTGCCGGCGCCGTGTCCGGCGGTCGGATCGCCGACCGGGAGCAGTTCCAGTTCGGGCTCGTCGCTGCGGAGCGCCGCAGCGGCGACGCGGTCGAGCCGGATCCGCACCTCGGTCGCAGGTCCGTCCCCGTACTCCCACGGGCGCATCGTGATGTCCCCCAGCTCCGGGCGTCGTTCGAAGGCCTCGGGCTCGCCCCGACGGACCCCGCCGATCCGGTCGACCCGGAAGGTCCGGCGGTCCTCGACGCTCCGGTCCCATGCCAGCAGGTACCAGTGGCCTCGTTCGAAGTGGACACGGTGTGGCTCCACCGTTCGATCCGAGTCGTTGTAGCGGAACTGCAGGAGGCGCCGGTCGAGGACACCGTCGAACACGTCGACGAGGGCGGCCGGGACCTCCACCTCCACCGGTCCCGGCGCCGCGTCCGCCGCACCATCGCCGAAGCCGCCGAGCTTGCGGAACCCGTCGGCCGGGTCGCCGACCTCGGTGCCGATCAGGTTGACCACCCGGGTGGCGGCGACCAGCGACGCCAGCTCGACCGGGGTCAGTCCGGGGTCCGGCAGCTCGTAGCGGTCCCGCCGGATGCGGTACCCGGACGTCGGGGGGTCCTGGGCCAGCAGCTCGACCACCTCGATCTCGACGCCCATCCGCCGCAGGTCGTCCTTGTCCCGCTCGAAGGTCCGGCGGAAGGACTCGTACGCACCCGCCGTGTACCCGGGGACCCGCTCGCGGATCTCGTCGGCGCTCAGCGGGACCGAGGTGTCCTGCAGCGCCGTCACCAGGTTGAGGAGGCGACTCGAGCGCTCGTCGTTGGCGGCCACGGCGGGCAGTCTAGGGAGTCGACGACACGACGCTCATCGATCGGCGTCGAGCGAACGGTCCGACAGCAGCCGGGCGGCGAGCACCCCGGCCGCGACGGCGGCCCGGACCGGCGCCGGATCCACCTGGCGGCGACGGCCCATGACCAGGTGGTCCGGATCGACCACCGCCGCGTCCACCGCCGCCACGTCCATCGGCCCGAGCGTCACGGTGCTGGTGCCCGGGACGTCGGCGGGCGGCGCGCCGGGCGGCCCGGGGTCGGCGACGAACGGCGTCGCGTGCGTCAGGCGACCGACCGTGAGCGTGTGGTGGCTGAGGCCCCGGTGGCGCGGTCGTTCGTCGGCGTCGGACACCCGGACGCAGAGCACCGGGGTGCCGCCGAGTGACGCCGCCAGGTCCACGACCGTCACGGCGTCGAGTGCCGAGGTCCCGAGCGCCGTTCCGGTTCCGGCGATGCCGGGGCCGACTCCGGCGACGATGACGTCGGCGTCCAGCGTGTGCGCCGCCAGCCCGAGGGCGGACCCCACCCCCACCGCCTCCAGGTCCCCACCGAAGGCGCTGCCGGCGCTGACGGTCCCGGCGAGTCGGCCGTCGTCGCGCATCGCCGCCACCGTGTCGGAGAGTGCGAGCGGGAGGGCCGCACCATCGGTCAGGACGTAGACGATCCGGGCGTCGTGCTGGACCGCCAGGATGCCGGCCACGACCGGCGCCAGCTGGCTGTGGAGCGTGCACGCGACGACCGGGATCCCGTCCAGCGGGTCGTCGCACTCGGGGTGGTCCAGTTCGGCCGTGCCCCGCTCCGACTGGAGGCTCGTGTAGCGGAGCTTGAGGACGTGGCCGGCGCCACCCAGGTCGAGCTCCTCATGCGCCAGGTTCCAGTGGACGATGTGTGATCCCCCGCTGCCGAGCCCCAGGTGGACCGCGGTCGTGTTCACCACCACCCGGTCCCCGGGTCGACAGCTCCCGGTCAGGTCGGTGAGGGCGAAGCACGGCTCGGGTCCGTGGCCCAGGTCGACCCGCAGGCGCTGCAGGCCGGGTCGCTCCGTGTCGACCTCCGTCACGAGCCCGGTGCGGAACCGGCTCACGGCGCCTCCGCCGGGCGGCACGGTTGGCCGCGCAACGAGCCGGGCGGTGGCAGGTCGACGGGGTGGTCGACGGAGACCGGCCACTCGGGCAGCACGATCGTGGTCGGGTGCGCGCCCCCGAGGCCGACCTCGTGGACCGCGCCCGGCTCCACCGGTGCCTCGAAGCACCAGAAGGGGTGGTCCCGACCCGGTGTCGAGAGCTGGACGCGCAGCCGGGATCCGGCCCGGAACAGGTGGGCGACGTGGTGCAGCGGAACCCGACGGTGGACCCACTCGCCCACGACCAGCGGGGAGCGGTCCCGGGCCAGGAACGTGTAGTCCACCCACAGCTCGTCGGAGTGGTCCACCTCGACGCCGTGCTGCAGGCGGTGCCAACCGCACTGCACCCGCTGTTCCCAGCCGTCGGCGCGGAGTTCGCACAGTGTCACCTGTACCGCCGTGTCGGGGGTGCCGGGGCGCAACCAGAGGTCCAGGTGGCCGGCGCCGGCCACCAACAGCGGTTCGGACAGCGGTTCGCTGTCGAACACGGCCCGGTGCTCCTCGGCGAAGCGGGTCCACGTGATCGGCACGTCGGGTCGCGTGAAGCGGTTCAGGTCCGACAGGAGCTCCATGGAGTAGGCCAGTCCCCCAGCCTCGGGGTCGTCCTCGTAGGTTGCGACGCCCTCAGTGGGCGGCTCGACGTCCAGTCGTCCATCGGGGGCCAGGTACCAGCGCCGGGGCACCAGATCGGGTGGCGGGAACGACTCGGCGGTCGCCTCGAAGCGGTGCGCCGTCGCCCCCGGTACCTCGTGGCCCGCTCCGTTCTCGAACAACAGGCGCACCCGGGGCTCGCGGCGGTACTCCCCGAGGGCGGCGTCCACGTCGTCGCCGTGGTGGGCGAACCGGTCCGCCTCGAGTTCCGGAGCGAACCCGAAGACCTCGGCGAACTGGGCCGGGGCGAACATCCGGACCATCTCGTGGACACGCGGGACGCGCCGGGCGACGTGGAACGACAGGAACTCGAACCAGCGGGCCACGACCATCGGACTGAAGCCGTCGGGATGGTGCCCGTTGAACAGGTGGTACCGCTGTTCGGGACTCGACGTGAACGACTCGAGCATGCCGGCGAAACGGCTCCCGGTCTGCTCGTCCTGCCACGCGCCGGTCAGGTACACGGGCACCTCGATGCGCCCGATGAGCTCCGAGGCGCGCCGTGCATCGAGCACCTCCCGGTAGTTCTCGACCGCACGTCCGTACCGTTCGAAGTCGAAGTTCTGGGATCGGATCGACTGGTTCGCCGCAGCGACCCGGTCCCCCTGCTCGATGCGACGCTGGTCCCACGCCTGGCCGCCCGAGCGGGTCTGCTCGTCGCGGGCCGCCACCCACGCCCGGGTGAACCCCGAGTTGTAGAGCCCGCCGGGCCACTGCTGGCGCCACGGGTCGTCGATCACCGACAGCGGGGTGATGGCCGCCAGACTGGGGGGCCGGGTCGCCGCCACGTAGAGCTGGCTGATGCCGGGGTAGCTCAGGCCGACCATGCCCACGTGGTGGTGCAGCACCCACGGTTGCCGGGCGACCGTCTCGACGACGTCGTGGCCGTCGGCGGCCTGGGCTGGACTGAACAGGTCGAACACCCCGCCGGAGCACCCGGTGCCGCGCATGTTCACCCCGACGACCGCGAACCCGAGCAGGTTCGCCAGCATCGTCGCCGGTTGGGGTGTGTCGGGATCCGATGGCGTGTAGCCCGAGTAGTCGACCACGGTCGGCCAGGGGGCCGGTCCGTAGAGCTCCTCGGGTGGGAAGCGGACCATCGTCGACAGCGTCACCCCGTCGCGGACACGCAGGTAGCCGTAGCCCTGCTCCAGTCGTTGGTCCCAGAGACCGGGATCGGGGTGCTCGTCCAGGGCGAGGACGTGCACGGGCAGGGTCCGCTCGTCTCCCGTCACCGTGTAGTCACCCGGGGCGAGTGGACGTCCGTGCTCGAGTGCCTCGGCGAGTCGGTCAGGGGTGTCCACCACCCCGGGTCGCTCCGGGACGAAGGACACGAACGCGTTGCCCACGGCGTCGGCGACGAAGGTGGCCACGTCGTGCTCGCCCGAGGTGTCGGCCCGGCGGAGGACCAGGTGCTCACCCGGACGCGCCCCGGTCACCGTCAGCGTCTCGACCCCTCCGCTCACCTCCATCGTTGCCGCCCGTCCGACCGGTTCAGAGGGACTCGATCAACCGGTCCACCCGGTCGTCCTGGGACCGGAACGGGTCCTTGCAGAGGACGGTCCGCTGGGCCTGGTCGTTCAGCTTCAGGTGGACCCAGTCCACCGTGTAGTCACGCTTGCGCTCCTTCGCCCGGCGGATGAACTCACCCCGCAGCCGGGCCCGCGTCGTCTGGGGTGGTGTGTCGGTGGCCTCGGTCACGTCGGCGTCGGTGACCACGCGCTCGACCAGTCCCCGCTGCTGCAGCTTGTAGAACACCGACCGCCTCCGGCTGATGTCGTGGTACTGCAGGTCGAGCAGGGCCACCTCGGCACTGGTCAGGGCCAGGTCGTGGCGGGCGCGGTAGGCCTCGATCAGGCGGTACTTGATGACCCAGTCGACCTCGCGGTCGAGCGAGAGCGGATCACGCTCGATCCCGGCCATCACGTGCTCCCACATGTCCAGGGCCTGCTTCTCCTGTGGCGACAGGTCGTGGTGTTCGGCGTAACGCTGCGCCCGTTGCAGGTACTCCGACTGGATCTCGAACGCGGAGACCTCCCGGCCGTTGGCCAGACGGACCCGACGGGAGCACGTCAGGTCGTGGCTGATCTCCCGGATCGCCCGGATCGGGTTCTCGAGGGTCATGTCGCGCAGCACCACCGACGGGTCCTCGAGCATCCGCAGGATCAGCGAGCAGGCGCCCACCTTCAGGAAGGTGGCGTACTCGCTCATGTTCGAATCGCCGACGATCACGTGCAGTCGCCGGTAGCGGTCCGAGTCGGCGTGGGGTTCGTCCCGGGTGTTGATGATCGGCCGGGAGCGGGTCGTCGCCGACGACACGCCCTCCCAGATGTGCTCGGCCCGCTGGGCGATCGAGAACTGGGCGCCACGGGCGGTCTGGACCACCTTGCCGGCGCCGGCGTAGATCTGCCGGCTCACCAGGAACGGGATCAGCACCTCCGAGTAGTGCGACAGGTCGTCGGCCCGGCTCGTCAGGTAGTTCTCGTGGCAGCCGTAGCTGTTGCCGGCCGAGTCGGTGTTGTTGCGGAACAGGTAGATGTCGCCGCGGATGCCCTCCTCGGCCAGCCGCTGCTCGGCGGAATCGACGAGCTCCCCCAGGATGATCTCGCCCGCCTTGTCGTGGGCGACCAGGTCGTGCAGTGAGTCGCACTCGGGCGTCGCGTACTCGGGGTGGGAGCCGACGTCCAGGTACAGGCGGGCGCCGTTCACCAGGAACACGTTCGACGAGCGCCCCCAGGACACCACCCGTCGGAACAGGTAGCGGGCCACCTCGTCGGGACTCAGGCGGCGCTGTCCACGGAGCGTGCACGTGACGCCGTACTCGTTCTCGAGCCCGTAGATCCGCCGGTCCATGCGCGATCAACCTACCCGAGCCCCGGTCGCCTCAGGTGGCCCCGCGCTAGCCTGCCGGGGTGCGCATGGTGGTCGTCGCCACGGCCTCGACCCGGTTCGAGGCGGAGCTCTACGCCGCGAAGCTCGGCGCGCACGGGGTCCTCTGGCAGATCCGGAGCCGGGAGCTCGTCCCCACGACGCACCCGATCGGCTGGCTGGAGGTCCTGGTCCCCGAGGCCGAGGCCGAGGACGCAGCCGAGGTGCTCGCCGTCGACGAGGACGCGCTCGGCGCGCCGGCCGGTCGGCGTCGCCTGACCCCGGCCGTGCGGACCATGCGCGTGGCGCTCGCGGCCGGCCTTGCGGTTCCGGTCGGCGTCACACTGGTCGCCTGGGCGGCCGACGCGCTCCGGTACCTCGACGTCGTTCGCTGAGCGGCGGAGCGCAGCCGGCGCCGTCAGGCGCCGAGCAGTCCGGCGACCTCGTCGTCCTCGAGTCGGCGGAACGTGCGCCGCTCACGGGCTCGCTCCAGCACCGCCACCTCCAACTCGGTCGGGCCGAGTGTCCGGTCGGGTCCGGCCAGTGCCGCGACCGAGGCACGCAGGGCTCCGGCCAGGTCCGAGTCGGACTCCCAGGCGGCGCCGAGTCGCTCGCCGATCGCCTCGGCCTCCCCGCCGAGGACGCACCAGTCCTGTTCGTCCACCAGGGTCCCGTCGTAGCGGATGTGGAACAGCTGGTCCCCGAGTCGTTCGCGGCCGACCTCGGCCACCAGGATCTCGACCTCCATCGGCTTCATCTCGTGGGTGAACACCTGGCCGAGCATCTGCGCGTACTGGTTCGCCAGGGTGCGCGCGTCGACGTCCTCTCGGCTGAATGCGAAGCCCTTCAGGTCGGCGGCCCGGACCCCTGCGATGCGTAGCTGGTCGAACTCGTTGTACTTGCCCACGCCGGCGAAGCCGATGCGGTCGTAGATCTCCGAGATCTTGCGGAGGGTGCGCGAGGGGTTCTCGGCGCACAACAGCACGCCGTCGACCGCCACGCTCGCCACCAGCGACCGTCCCCTCGCGATGCCCTTCCGGGCGTAGTCCGCCCGGTCCTTCATCACCTGCTCGGGGGACACATAGAACGGAACGGTCATGCCATGCCTCCCGACTCGACGCCGCCGCGGTCGGTCCGGAGCTGCTGCACGATCGCCTCGAAGCGCCGACGCAGGTCGTCGTCACCCACACGGTCGAACCCCTCGGCGGTGATCGTCGCCACGACGGGGAAGATGTTGCGGATCAGGTCGGGGCCGCCCGTCGCCGAGTCCTCGTCCGCCGCCTCGAACAGTGCCCGGAGGACCAGGTCCACCGTCGTGTCGCGGTCCATGTCCACCCGGTAGCCCAGCTTGATGACGGTGCTCGCCTGCAGGCTCCCGGACCCCGTCGATGCGAAGTCCAGCTCCTCGTAGCGGCCACCGGTCGGGTCGTACTGGTAGAGGCGACCGGACCCTCGGGCCGTGTCGAAGCCGGCGAAGATCGGGACCACCACGAAGCCCTGCATGGCCGCCGGCAGGTGGTTGCGGACCATCTGTGAGAGTTGGTTCGCCTTGCCCTCCAGGCTGAGCGGGGATCCCTCGACCTTCTCGTAGTGCTCGAGCTGCAGCTGGAAGAGCCGGACCATCTCGATCGCCGGGCCCGCAGAACCCGCGATCGCCACGCCCGAGTGGTTGTCCGCGGGGAAGACCTTCTCGATGTGGCGGTGGGAGATGAGATTCCCCGAGGTGGCCCGTCGGTCGCCGGCCATCACCACGCCGTCGGCGTAGCGGACCGCGACGCACGTCGTCCCGTGGGGCACCTCGAGGGTTGCGGCGGGGGTGGAGTGTGGTGCGGCCGGGGCGACCAGGCCGGAACGGCGGGCCAGGGCCGCGAAGTCGGGGCCGGGGTCGTCGGCGATCGGGAACGAAGGGAGACTCACGGCGGCGAGCCTAGCGGGAGGGCCGATCCGTCCCCTCGCCGCCGGTCGGACGGGGCGGCTACTCGCCGCCGGTCGGACGGGGCGGCTACTCGCCGCCGGTCGGACGGGGCGGCTACTCGCCGCCGGTCGGACGGGGCGGCTACTCGCCGCC
>CAIYGQ010000184.1 GCA_903925745.1 uncultured Actinomycetes bacterium
CTCGTAGGCGATGGCCCCCGCACCGAGCGCCTTCTCCCGGTTGCCCTCGAGGGTTCCCTCCTGGCCGACGTCGGCCGAGAGGCACACCACCTCCACCCCGAGGTGCTCGATCATCCACCGCACCGCCACCGATGTGTCGAGCCCGCCGCTGTAGGCCAGCACCACCCGGTTCGCCATCTCGTCCTCCGTCGTTCCTGGTCTGTGTCGTCGGTCTAGGTCGTCTGTCTGGGTCGTCTGTCTGGGTCGTCGGTCCGGGACGTCCACCCGGGAGCGGGCCGGTGCGCCCGCCCCGGTGTCACCCCAGGCCGGACAGGTCGGCCATCGTGGCGGCGACCGGTCCGCCGCGACCCTCGCGGGCCACGACCAGGACCGTGTCGTCGCCGGCGACGGTGCCGACCACGTCGTCCATCCCGTTGCGGTCGATCGCGGAGCCGACGACGTGCGCCGAACCCGGCGGCGTACGAAGCACCACCAGGTCCCCCGAGCGGTCGATGTCGACGACCCAGTCCCCCACCACCCGACGCAGGTGCTCCTCGGGCGCGACCTGGTCACGGGGGAGCTCCGGCACCGCGTACACGGCGTCGCCGCCACTCAGTCGGACCTTGATCGCGCCGAGCTCCTCCAGGTCACGCGACACCGTGGCCTGGTTGACGCCGACTCCCGCCTCGGCCAGGAGTTCCACGAGCTGGGACTGGTTGGACACGCGGTGCTCCTCGAGGAACCGGGCGATCCGGTGCTGTCGCTGTTGCTTCGTCGTCACGGCGTCACCCCCGGCCGGCCGCCGGTCAGCAGGAACGTGAACAGTCCCCGAGCGGTGTGGAGCCGGTCGTGGGCCTGGGGCCAGATGCGACTGGCCGGACCGTCGAGTGCCGAGTCGGTGGCCTCGTCCCCGCGGTGCGCCGGCAGGCAGTGCAGGAGGACGACGTCCGCTGCGGCGCGGGCGAGCAGGTCCTCGTCGACTCGCCAGGGTGACAGGCGGGCCCGACGCTCCTCGCGTTCGTCCTCCTGACCCATCGAGTACCAGGTGTCGGTGTAGACGACGTCGGCGTCGGCGACGGCCGCCACGGGGTCCGGCTCCACCTGCACGGCCGCACCGGCGGCGTGGATGCGGTCCAGGTCGTCGTCGGGGAAGGCGTACTCCGACGGACCCGACCAGACGAAGCTCGCTCCGACCAGGTGGCAGCCGATCGCCAGGGACCGCGCCACGTTGTTCGCATCACCGACGAAGACCACCCGCAGCCCCTCGAGCCGGCCGAACTCCCGCCGCATCGTCGACAGGTCGGCGAGGGTCTGGATCGGATGGGCGTCATCGGAGAGCAGGTTCACCACCGGGACCGTGGACGCCGCCGCCAGGCGCTCGAGGACCCGGTGGTCGAAGACCCGGGCGCCGACCAGGCGGACCATGCCGGAGAAGAGACGAGCCAGGTCCTCGGCCGACTCCCGGGTGTCGATGCCGACCTCGTCACCGAGCAGGCATACGGGGTGGCCGCCGAGCTGGCTGGTGGCCAGTTCGACCGACGTCCGCGTCCGGGCGGACGGCTTCTCGAACAGGAACGCCGCCCCCGAACCGGCCAGCAGGGTGGGATCGGGCGGTCGGGCCGACAGGTCCAGCACGGTCTCGATCTCGGCGGGCGACAGGTCGTCGATCTCCAGGAAGTGGCGGACGGGACTCACGCGGGACCCTCCGATCCGCCCGTGCGTCCGGCCACCGCGGCGGCCGCATCCACGATGGCCGCCACACCGGCGTCGACCTCGGCGTCGGAGATCAGCAGGCTGGGCGCGAGCCGCAGGGCCGTCGGCGTCACTGCGTTCACCACCACGCCGGCGGCGAACAGCTCGGCGGCGACCTCGGCGGAGGGCACGGTGAGCTCGACGGCCAGGAGCAGGCCGTGGCCGCGCACCGAGTCGACGTGCGCCGTCCCGAGGAGCGCGTCGGCGAACCGGGCCCCGGCGCGGTTCGCCCGCTCCGGGACGTCCTCACGCTCCATGACCTCCAGGACGGCCCGCGCCGCCGCAGTCGCGAGCGGCTGGCCTCCGTAGGTGGTGGCGTGGTCCCCGGGGGCGAAGGCGGCGGCGGCCTCGGCGGTGGCCCAGCACGCTCCGATCGGCACGCCGTTGCCGAGCGCCTTGGCCATCGTCACGACGTCGGGACGGATCCCGGCGCGCTGGTGCGCGAACCACGCACCACACCGGCCGAGCCCGGTCTGGACCTCGTCGACCATCATGAGGACCCCGCGCTCGGTGCAGATCTCGCGCACGCCCCGCAGGTACTCGGTGCCCGCCGGCTGCACCCCGCCCTCGCCCTGCACCGCCTCGAGCAGCACGCCCGCCACATCGGGCGTCACGGCGGCGTCGAGGGCGTCGAGGTCGTCGAAGGGGACGTGACGGAACCCCTCGGGCAGCGGCTGGAACGGTTCGTGCTTGGCCGGCTGGCCCGTGGCGGCGAGGGCCGCCAGCGTCCGTCCGTGGAAGCTGCCCCACGCCGAGACCACCTGGTACCGCCCCGACGGCGCCGGGCCCCACTTGCGGGCCAGCTTCAGGGCGCACTCCACGGCCTCGGCACCGGAGTTGGCGAAGAACACCTGGCCGCCACCACCCAGCAGGCGGTCGAGCGTCGACGCGACGACGGGCGCGTGCTCGGTGGCGAAGAGGTTCGAGACGTGCAGCAGCGTCCGGGACTGCTCCGCGAGCGCGTCGGCCACCTCGGGGTGGGCGTGGCCCAACGAGGTGACCGCCAGCCCCGACAACAGGTCCAGATACCGACGGCCGTCGCGGTCCCACAACCAGCTGCCCTCACCCCGGACGAACTCCACGGTGGGGGGCGCGTAGGTCCCCATGATCGGGCAGCGGTCCAGGTCCGGGTCGGCGCCGACCGCGGCCCGGTGGGCGGCCACCACCTCGGGCGCGGTCACGTTGCACCCTCGGTCGTCGACCCGTTCCGGTCGTCGTCGACGACCATCGTGCCCACCCCCGCGTCGGTGAAGAGTTCGAGCAGGAGCACGTGCGGGAGCCGACCGTCGACCAGGTGGACCGAACCCACGCCGTTGCGCACCGCCCGGGCGCAGCCCGACATCTTCGGGACCATGCCACCGGAGATCGTGCCGTCGCCGATGAGCCCCTCGACCTGCGAGGCCCGGACGCTCGTCACGAGCGACTCCGGTCGCTCGACGTCGGCGAGCAGCCCGGGGACGTCCGAGAGGAACACGAGCTTGTCCGCACCCAGACGCTCCGCGACGGCCGTGGCCGCGTCGTCGGCGTTGATGTTGTAGGTCTGGCCCCCGGCGTCGACACCGATCGTGGCGATCACGGGGATCAGGTCCATGGCGAGCGTCCGCTCGATCAGTTCGGGGTTCACGTCCGTGATCGCGCCGACGAATCCGAGGTCCGGGTCGCGGGCCTCGGCCACGAGCATCCGGGCGTCGGTGCCGGCCAGGCCGAGCGCCACGGGACCGAACGCGTTGAGGGCCGTCACGATGTCGGCGTTCACCTTGCCCATCAGCACCATCTGGGCGACCTCGAGCGTCTCGGCGTCGGTCACCCGGCGCCCGTCGACGAACTCGGACTCCTTGCCGAGCCGGCCGAGCCACTCCCCGATCTGGGGGCCGCCGCCGTGGACGACGACCGGTCGCATCCCGACCCGGTGCATCAGGACGACGTCCTGTGCGAACTCGGCGAACAGGTCCGGTCTGGTCATGGCGTTCCCACCGAACTTCACCACGACCACGGAGCCGCGGAACCGTTCGATGTACGGCAGGGCCTGCAGCAGGACGTCGACGGCGACCTGGGGGTCGTGGATGGTCACGGCGTCACCCCCGCGACGCTGAGGCCGGCGGCCTCGGGCAGGCCGAGCGACAGGTTGAGGCACTGCAGCGCCTGACCGGACGCACCCTTGCCCAGGTTGTCGATGGCGCCGATCGCGAGCACCGTCCCGGTCCGTTCGTCGTACCGGGCGGTCACGTGCGCGGCGTTGGAGCCGAGCGTGGACTTCGTGGACGGGAGCGCCTCGGCGGCCACCACGAAGGGTTCGTCGTCGTAGGCCTCGGCCAACGCATCGAGCAGCACCTCCGTCGACAGGTCGCGGCGGGCGGGGCGCGCGTAGCAGGTGGCCAGGATGCCCCGGCTCATCGGGACGAGGTGCGGGGTGAAGAGCACCGAGGCGCCCAGGTTCGCCTCCATCTCGACGGTGTGGCGGTGGTCGAGCACGCCGTAGGCGGTCACGTCGGAGTCGACCGCACAGAACGTGGTGGTCGGCTTCGGTGGTCGACCCGCACCGGACACGCCGGACACGGCGTCGACGATCACACCGGCGCGCTCGACCAACCCCGCCTCGACCAGGGGGTGCAGCGCCAGCGTCGCCGCGGTCGGGTAGCAGCCCGGCACGGCGACGGCGTCGGCGCCGGCGATCCGGTCCCGGTGCAGCTCGGGGAGTCCGTAGACGAACCGGGACAACAGCTCCGGCGCCCGGTGCTCCTCGTGGTACCAGCGCTCGTAGTCGGCGGCGTCGTCCAGTCGGAAGTCGGCACCCAGGTCGACGACCACGCCGACCCGCCCCAGGAGGCCACCGACGATCGACTGGCTGGCACCGTGCGGGAGGGCCAGGACGACGGCGTCGAGCCCCTCCAGGAGATCAGCGGTGTCGCCGTCCGGCCACGCGTCGTACACCCGACCCGGGTACGCGGCCGCCAGGCCCGGGTGGAGCTCGGCGACGGGAACGCCGACCTGGGAGTCCGCCGTGGCGAACGCCAGCTCGATCCACGGGTGGCCGGCGAGCAGTCGCATCAGCTCGGCCCCGGTGAAGCCCGACGCGCCGACGATGCCGATCCTGAGCCGCGAGACCGTCCCCGCGGGCTCGCCGGTCGTCCCTCCGGCCGTGTCGGCCACCGTGTCGGCCACGGTGTCGGCCGCGGTGCCGGGGTGGACGTCGTCGCTCACACCCCCACCCTAGCGCAACTTCATGCAGCTGGGTGCAAATCTATGCGAAACCCGGAGGGCTCCCGTCCCGGGCGCTCAGCCCCGGAGCGTCGCATCGTGGGTCGAGGTGACCTCGTCGATGATCCGGGAGCGCAGCTCGGCGACCTCGCCGTCGGTCAACGTCCGGTCGTCGGCCTGGAACCGGACCGAGAACGCCAGGCTCCGCCGTTGGTCCCCGAGGGCGTCGGAACGGAACACGTCGAAGAGGCGGACGCGACGCACCAGGTCACCTCCCGCCGAGCGCACCGTCGCGCCGACGGCCGCGGCGGGGATCCGGTCGTCGACCACGAACGCCAGGTCGACGTCGGTCGACGGGAACCGGCTCACGGGGAGCGCCTGGCGGGGCGGGACGGGCATCGAGAGCACCACCCCCAGGTCCAACTGCAGCCAGGCGACCCGTTCGGCGATCCCCAGCCGATCGAGCACGTCGGGGTGGACCTCCCCGACCGAGCCGCAGGCCACACCCGCCAGGTCGACCTCGGCCGAACGGCCCGGGTGCAGGCCCGGCAACGGCCGGTTGGTGAGGACCATCGGAGCGACGCCGACGCCCTCCACGACCGCCTCCAGGAGTCGAACGGCGGCGGCGGCGTCCTCTCCGGCCAGCACGACGGCGAGGTGCTCACGCTCCCCGTCCAGCACCCGGCTGGCGACCACCGACGAGTCGGTGGCGGCCAGCACCCCGCCACCGACCTCGAAGACGCGTCCGATCTCGTAGAGCCACACGCCGTCGGCGCGGTGGGCTGCGTTGTACGCCACGGCCCCCAGCAGTCCGGGGAGCAACGAGGTCCGCAGGATCGACTCCTCGGCCACGAGCGGGTTGGCGAGCGCCAGTCCCGTCGGCTCCAGCCCACAACGCTCCAGGTCGCCCGGCGCCAGGAACGGCAGCGGCATCGCCTCGTCACAACCGCGACCGAGCAGGATCCGACGGATCGCCCGGCGGCGCTGCTGGGACTCGCTCAGGCCACCGGCCTGGGCGATGACCGGGATCGTCCGCGGGAGGCGCGACAACCCGTGCATCCGGCCGACCTCCTCCACCAGGTCGACCTCGGTCGAGCAGTCGGGTCGCCAGGTCGGGACCCCGACCCGCAACAGGTCGCCCTCGCCGGCACAGCTGAACCCCATCGGCTCGAGCAACGAGCGGATCGAGGGGACGTCGAAGGACTCTCCCAGCACCGCTCCCACCCGCTCCGGTCGCAGCGCGACCACCGGAGGCACGGGGAGGTCACCCTCCACCCGGACGACCCCGGGCCGGACCGTGGCGCCGGCGTGCTCGACGAGCAGTGATGCGATCCGCTCGAGCGCCCGGGCGCCGATCGCGGTGTCCACCCCCCGCTTGAAGCGGAGCGATGCCTCGGAGTGCAGTCCCAGACGGGCCGACGTGGCGGCGATCGACGGAGGGTCCCACCACGCGACCTCGACGAGCACGCTGCCCGACGTCCCGTCGATCTCGGTGGAGGCGCCGCCCATGACGCCGGCGAGCGCCACGACCCGGTCCTCGCCGTCGACGACCACCCCGTCCGAGGAGTCGAGCTCACGGTCGACGCCGTCGAGTGTCACCAGGCGCTCGCCGGGGCGCGCCCGGCGGACGCCCAGTCGGCCGCCCGGCACCCGGGCCAGGTCGAAGGTGTGGCTCGGCTGGCCGAGCTCGAGCATCACGTAGTTCGACACGTCGACGACCACGTTGATCGGCCGCATCCCGGCGGCCTCCAGGCGCTCGGCCATCCACGGCGGTGAGGGCCCGACCTCGACACCGTCGAGCACGCACACCTCGAAGCGGCCGCACAGCCCCGGATCCTCGATCGTGACGTCGACCCCGTCGAGCGGGCCGTCCTGCAGCACCGATGGGGACACCTCGGAGTCGAACGGCAGTCCGAGCCTGGCCGCGACGTCGCGGGCCACGCCCAGGACGCTCAGGGCGTCGGGGCGGTTCGGCAGCACGTCGACCTCGACGACGACGTCCGGGCGGAGCCCGAGGGCCTCGGCGAGCGGCGTCCCGGGCGTCGCCGGGGTCCCGAGCACCATGATCCCGCCGTGGTCGTCGCCGAGCTGCAACTCGCGGGCCGAACAGAGCATCCCGTTGCTCTCCTGGCCCCGCATCCGGCGGGCGGCGATCCGCAGTCCGTCCGGCATGGTGGTCCCGACCGTGGCGAGCGCCACCAGGTCGTCGGCGACCATGTTCGAGGCACCGCAGCACACCTGGAGGACCCGGCCGTCACCGGCGTCGACGTCGACGAGCCTGATCCGATCAGCATCCGGGTGGGCCCGGACCTCCACCACCCGCGCCACGACCACTCCCTCGGGCACCTCGCCGACGACGCGTGCGTCCTCGACCTCGAGACCGAGATCGCTCAACAGCTCGCCGAGCGCGACCGGATCGGCCTCGACCGGAGTGAACTCGCGGAGCCAGCCGAGCGTGAACCTCACAGCTGCTCCAGGAAGCGGACGTCGTTGCTGACGAACTCGCGCAGGTCCCCGATCCCGTGCCGGATCTTCGCCAGTCGGTCGATGCCGAACCCGAATGCGAATCCCGACCACTCCTCGGGGTCCAGGCCACAGGCACCGAGCACGTTGGGGTGGACCATGCCGCACCCCCCGACCTCGAGCCACGACCCGTCGGGCTGTGAGATGTCGACCTCGGCGGACGGCTCGGTGAACGGGAAGTACGAGGGTCGCAGCCGACTCGTCAGGTCGGCCCCGAAGTAGGCCTTGGTGAACTCCTCGATCGTCCCGGCCAGGTCGGCCATCGTGACGTGCCGGTCGACCACGAGCATCTCGATCTGGTGGAACACCGGCAGGTGTGTGGCGTCGGCCGTGTCCCGCCGGTAGACCCGGCCGGGGCACACGACGTGGATCGGTGGCCCCCAGCCCTCGCGCACGGCGCGCAGCATCGTGCGCACCTGGACGGGCGAGGTGTGGGTCCGCAGGAGCAGCTGCTCGTCGTCGACCCCCTCCAGTCCGTCGGTGCGGAGGTACAACGTGTCCCACAGCGACCTCGCCGGATGGGACGGCGGCAGGTTGAGGGCCTCGAAGTTGAACCAGTCCGTCTCCACCTCGGGGCCGGTCGCAACCGTGAATCCCATCCCGACGAAGACGTCCTCGAGCCGCTCCCACGTCTGGGTGATCACGTGGGCGTGACCGATGCGGCCACGGCCGAGTTCCTCGGTCAGGTCGAGCGACTCCCGGGCGAGCCGGTCCGCCGTCTCGGCCCGGGCCAGCTCACGACGGCGGTCCTCGACGGCCTGCTCCAGGCGCCCGCGCGCCTCGTGGAGTGCTGCGCCGAGCTCGGCCCGCTCATCGGCCGACACGTCCCGCAGTCCGGCGCGGATGCTCGACAACCGGGAGCGTTTCCCGAGCAGGCGACCACCGAGCTCGCCGAGCTGGTCGAGCCGCTTGACCGCCGCCACCTCGGCCACACCGTCGGCGACCAGGGCGGCCAGCTCCTCGAGCGGCGATCCGGGGTCGTCAGGCGCCGAACTCACGCGTCACGCCCCGCCGGAATCACCGGGGCGGCCGCTGGTGCCGGTCGCGCCGTCGGATTCGCTGTGCCCCGCGCCGTGTCCCGCATCGGCCCCATCATGGCCCACCGCGCCCGAGGGCCCGCGAACGGCGTGTGCGTCTCCGGCCGAGCGGCGCTGTCGCGCCGCCTCGAAGGCGATCACGGCACCGGCGACCCCGACGTTGAGCGACTCGACGCCGCCGTCCATGGGGATCGCCACGCGGCCGGACGTCGCATCGAGCAGGACCGCCGGGAGCCCGCGCGCCTCGTTGCCGAGGCACACTGCGAACGCGCCGGACAGGTCCAGGTCCTCGGGCGCCGATGCCGCGGCCACTCCATTCGACTCGACGGCGGTCGCCGCCAGCAGGTCCAGACCGGCGACACTGGCGGCGGCGGCCAGGGTCTCGACGTCCACTCCCGGGACCACGGGCAGCCGGAGGCTGGAGCCGGCCGCGGCCCGGACCGACTTGGGGTTCCACGGGTCGACCGACCCCTGGGTGAGCACCACCCCGGCCGCCCCCGCCGCCTCGGCCACCCGGACCAGGGTCCCGGCATTGCCCGGGTCCTGCACCTCCACACCCACCAGGAGCGGGCGGCGAGCGTCGACGGCGGCCCCCACCACCGCCTCGAGACTCCAGTCGGGGGTGCGGACGACGGCGACGATCCCCTGCGGGGTCACCAGGTCCAGGGCCCGGGCGAGGGCGCCCGACCGGACGATGGTGATCTCCGCCCCGGCATCACGGGCGCGGTCCACGACCGGCGGCAGCGGAACCAGCTCCTCGTCCACGTAGACCTCGAGCACGCCGGCGCCGGAGCGCAGGGCCTCGGCGAGCAGGACGGGGCCGTCGACGAGCAGCTGCGACTCGGCCGACCGCACCTCGCGGCGGCGCGAGAGGCGACGCAGGTGCTGGACGGTTGCGCTGGTGCGACCCGGGAGGTCGGACACCGCCGGGTCCGTGTCCGGTCGGAACGCTGGTCGGATCAGGCCTCCGCCGGCGCCGGTGTCGGCGCTGCGGCGAGCGCGTCGGTCGCGACCGCCACCAGGGACGCGAAGGCCTCGGGCTCGTTGACCGCCAGGTCGGCCAGGACCTTGCGGTCGACCTCGACCCCAGCCACCTTCAGTCCGTTGATGAACCGGTTGTAGCTGGTCCCGTTCGCCCGGCATCCGGCGTTGATCCGCTGGATCCAGAGCTTGCGCATCTCGCCCTTGCGGGCCCGACGGTCGCGGAAGGCGTACTGCCCCGCGTGCATGACGGCCTCGTTCGCCGACCGGAACGACCGGCTGCGGTTCCCGTAGTACCCCTTCGCCCGGTCGAGGACGACCCTGCGCTTCTTCTTCGCGTGCACACCGCGCTTCACACGTGCCATGACTGCGCTCCTCTCGCTCGGTGCCTCAGATGCCCAACTGCCGTCGTGCCCGCGCCCGGTCGCCGCCGGTCACCTCGGTGGTGCCCGCGAGCCGCCGGGTCCGCTTGGACGGCTTCTTCTCCAGGATGTGGTTCCGGTTGACCTTCCGGCGCAGGATCTTGCCGGTACCGGTCACCTTGTAGCGCTTCGCCGCGCCGCTGTGCGTCTTCATCTTCGGCATCGTCGCCTACCTCTCGTTGCTCGCTCTCGTTGTCCGATCAACCTGTCCGACCGTCGCCCGTGGGCCACGGTCGGTCTCACTCGACCGCCTCGGCGGCCACCGGCTCCTGTGGTTCACCGGCGCCCCCGGTGGACGCCGGCTCCTCGGCCGTCGGCTCCGGAACCGTCGGCTCCGTGGCGGCCGTCGCTGCTGGCTTCGGACGTTGTGACTGGGCCTTCCTGTCGGGACCCAGCACCATCGTCATGTTCCGACCGTCCTGCTTCGGCATGACCTCCACGCGACCCACCTCGGCCACCTCCTCGGCGACCCGATCCAGGATCCGCCGACCGAGCTCCGGATGCTGCATCTCGCGACCCCGGAACATGATCGTGACCTTGACCTTGTGACCCTCCCCCAGGAACTGCGCCACCTTCCGGGTCTTGGTGTCGAAGTCGCCGCCACCGATCTTCGGGCGGTACTTCATCTCCTTGACCACGATGTTGGTCGCCTTCTTGCGGGACTCCTTGGCTCGCTGCTGCGCCTCGTACTTGAACTTCGTGAAGTTCATGATCCGGCACACCGGGGGCGAGGCCCCCGCCGCGACCTCGACCAGGTCCAGGTCCATCGACCGGGCGGTCGACAGTGCCTCGGGCAGCGGCACGATGCCGAGCTGTGCCCCGTCCGGGCCGATCAGACGGACCTCGCGGGCCCGGATCTGGTCGTTGACCCGTGTGTCGTCTCCCGATGACGCAGCTATGGCCGATCACTCCTCAACAGCTCATCCTCTTCGTGATGCTCCTCTGCTCGAACCGCCGTCTCGACGGCGGCGGCACCCGACCGGCCCCGAGAACGACGACGGCGGACACCCACGGGCGCCCGCCACGAACCCGACGATCGACGTCGTGCACGATGGTCCTGCAGTCCACCGGACGCACGGTGCCCTACGACCCGTGCGCCGGCCTCCAGGAGGGGCGGACACCCACTTGTTGTGACCCGAGTACCGTACCAGCACCCCGCCCCTGCCTCCGCATCGGGGCCCGACGAGCACTGGATGGACGACGTGGGATCGCTCTGGACACCTGATGGCGAACGACCGGTCGACACCACTCGACCCGCAACGGAGGAACCCGGACCCGAGGTGGGTGGATCGCCGGGGGGCGACGAGGAGGCCGCCCTCGCCATGGCCGCCCAGGCGATCGGGCTGGACCTGGGGAGCATGAGCGAGGACGAGCGCCGCCAGCTGCGGGAGGAGCTCGCCGAGATGACCCGGGTCCGGGCGCAGGTCGCCGCCACGCCGGTCGGCGAGGTCCTGACCTCGCACCTGATGCGATTCTTCGACCTGGCGCTGATCTACCTGGACGCCACTCCCCCGAGGTTCCACGAGGCGGCGGTCGTGATCGAGTCGTTCCGGGCCGTGCTCGACGCCACCGGGAACGAACTCGGCGAGCACGAGCCGATGCTCCGGGACACCCTGGCGCAGGCGCAGATGGTCTTCGTGCAGGTCAAGGAGTCGCTCGACTCGATCAGCGGATCGGCCGGCGAGGGCAGCTGACCCCGACGCTCGGGATCGTCGCCGGGCCGCACCCGCCCGGATCCTGCGCCGGCTCGTGCGTCGGTGCCCTCAGACGGACCGGGGCGTCACGTCGAGCGCCTCAGGGCGTCCCGTCGGACCGACACGACGGGTGAAGGCCACCCTCGTCCCCTCGGCGATCCGACGTGAGCCGTCAGCGACGGCGACGCAGTGGAACTCGAGCGGGTCGCCGGCCTCGTCGAGGATCCGGCCGACCCCGGCCGCGTCGTCGAAGGCCGCCACCACTCCGACCTCCACCTCCCGACGGGCCACGACCGCGGCTCAGTGGACGATCTTGGACAGCGGGAGCTCGATCAGGTCGGTGGCTCCGGCGTCCTTGAGGTCGGGGATCAGGATGTTGATGCGCGACTTGGCGACCACGGCCTCGACCGCGTACCCCGCCCCGCCGTACAACTCGTTCACGGTCGGGGACTTCATGGCGGGCAGGACGCCGATGACGGCGTCGAGTCGGTCGGCGACCACGTTGAGCTTCACGAGCACCTGGCCCCGGGCCTCGAGCACGCCCTGCAGCAGGGTCAGCACCTGCTCCATGGCGTGGCGCCGCTCTGGATCGGCGTAGGCGCCGGGATTGGCCACGAGCTCGGTGTAGGAGACCAGGACCTCGTCGATGATCCGCAGGCCGGCGGCGCGCAGTGCGTTCCCGGTCTCGGTGATGTCGACGACGCAGTCCACGATGTCGGGCACCTTGGCCTCGGTCGCGCCGTAGGAGAGCCGGAGGTCGGCCCGCACACCGCGGGACTCGAAGTACCTGCGGGTCAGCTCCATGTACTCGGTCGAGACCCGGAAGCCGTCGGGAAGGTCGGCGACCTGCTGGTACGGGGAGTCCTGGGGAACCGCGACGACCACGCGGATCGGGTTGCTGGTCGCCTTCGAGTACCCCAGTTCACCGAGCGACACGACCTCGGAACTCGTCTCCTCGACCCAGTCCCGACCGGTGATCCCCAGGTCGAAGACCCCGTCGGCGACGTAGTGCGGGATCTCCTGGGGGCGCAGGATCCGCACCGAGTCGATCCGGGGGTCGTCGATGGTCGCCCGGTAGGCGACCGAGGACGACCGACGGACGGGCAGGTCGGCGTCCTCGAAGAGCTGCATGGTCGCAGCCTCGAGGGAGCCCTTGGGGAGCACCAGTCGCAGCACGGCGGCGAACCTAGCCCTGCTCCCTGCGGGCGACGAAGCCGATTCCCGCCCGACGGCCGTTCCTGCCGCCGGGCGCGACGACCCGGGAACCACTTTGTCAAGAATCCCTCAAGATCGCCTGACCCCTTGTCGGTCGACCACGCAGCGTGTTGTCTGTTCCGGTGCCCGGCGCCACGGCGGCGCCGCTGGGGGGGCGTGTCGCAAGGACGCAACACGTGGCACTCGACCTGGACCGCCTGTCCATCGATGGTGGTGTCTCCGCCGACGAGCGTGCACCCGCCGACTCGGCACCCGTTCGCGCGGCACCCGCCACCGCGGACCTCCGCCGACCGCCGGGGATCCTCCGGACCCACGGCGCTGCGGCCGCCGTCGCCGCCGACCCCGAGGACCCGCTCCGATGGTTCTCGCCCGACCGTCTGGAGCCCGGCCTGTCCTGTCGCTCCGTGGCTCCGACCTCGGACCTGGGCGTCCGCGCCGAGCAGTTCGTCTACGAGGTCTTCCGGACCAGCGGGTTCTGCGCCGAGTCACCGCGCCGGCACGTCGAGGAGACCGAACCGTGGCGGGCCGGCAGCACGCTGCACGTCGTGGTCGACGACGGCCCCGATGGTGGGCCCGGCGAGATCCTGGGGGTGGTGCGCACCGTGACCGGACGCTTCGAGGAGCTGCCCGTCTCCCGCTTCGAGCCTGAGATCCCGGTCCCGGACGGGCTGCTCTGTGAGATCGGGTCGCTGGCGGTCCAGGCCGACCAGCGCGGCCTGGGCGTGGCCAACGAACTCCACCGGGCGGCGTTCCTGGCGGGGATCGAGCGTCGCGCCTGCGGTTTCTGCTTCCTCATCGAGCAGTGGATGTTCGACTTCTTCGGGCGCCACTACGGCCTCCCGGTGCGCCGACTGGCGCCTCCGAGCCACTTCATGGGCGGCGAGATCGTGCCGACGGGCATGTGGATGCCCGAGATGCTCCACGTGATCGCCGAGCGGCGTCCCAACGTCTACGCCTGGGCCGTCGAGGACCTGGACGGAAACCTCCACTCCGAGCTCGACCTGCCGACGGTGACGGTGTGACCGCTCCCGCGCGCCCGGCCGCCCACTCCTGGCGGGCCGACGTCTCGTCCCTCGGCCTGCTGGGTCGATCGTGGTCGGTCGGCGTCATTGTCTTCTCTGCGGCCCGGGCCCTGGTGGCCTGGCCCACCCTGGGCCGCTACGGGGTGGACCCGTGGATCTTCCTGGCGATCGACCTGGTCACCGCCCCGCCCTACGGCGTCGCCCAGGCCGTCACGGTCAAGATCCTCCGTGACCGGGGACGGCCGTGGCAGGACGCAACCGGGTGGGCCCTCGTGGTCCTGGCCGCCTTCGTCGCCCCGTACGCCTACATCTTCGCCGCCTCGGGTTCGCTCCCTGCGCCCGCGACCATCGGGGTCCTGGCCTGGATGGTGGTCTTCGGGGCGCTCGCGGCCTGGAGGACCTGGCGCCAGGTCCACGCCGGTCGCACCACCGACGCCTGATCGGCCCGGGCGTCCGGCGCGTTCCGGTCGGCCGGCGGCGGATTCACGCCGGGTCGAGCATCGTCGTTCGGAATCCTTGAATCCGTCGCCGACCTGCCGACGGAGTCGCCACAGTCGGGATCCCGGGCCGGTCGGTCCGGCACCCCGGTGTGTGACGGGGCGGACGGGACCGCCTGCGACCTCATGAGCGGACGACGACCACCAGCTGAGGGAACGACGCGGGTCCGGGCGCGATCCGACGCGCCGGACGGCACCGGACCCGCCGGGGAGCACTCGGAGCGTCGGGGGTTCCGACGTTTCGTCGTGCTCGGCGCCGCAGCCGTGGCGGTCGTGGCCGTGCTGCCGACCGAACTGGCCGGACCCTGGTACCTGCTGGTCGGCTGGACGACCCTCGTCGTGGCCACGGTCCGGGTCCGTGGACTGCCGCCGGCGGTGCGGCGCGCGGGGATGCTCATGATCCTCGCGGGGGCCAGTTCCCTGACCGGAGCGATGGTCCGTGGCCTCGAGGCCTCGGCCACCGGTGTCGACTACCCGTTCCCGAGCATCGCGGACCTGTGCAGCATCGCGTCGTACCCCCTGTTCCTGGCGGCGATCGCCGTGATCGTCCGCGGCCGCATCGGTCGACCAGGCCCCGACCTGGTGATCGACGCGCTGGTCGCCGCACTCGCGGTCGCGGTCCTGCAGTGGCAGCTCGTCCTGCTCCCGTACCTGGGCGATGCGACCGAGTCCGCGCTCGGACTGTCGGTGAACGTCCTCTACAGCTTCCTGTCCACCCTGCTCGTCGCCGCCGCGACGATGATCACGATCGCCGGAGGGCACCGATCCACCAGCAACCGGTTGCTGGCTGCCGGCCTCGCCAGCGTCGTGCTCCTCGACCTCACCGCCACGCTGGTGACCGCCGGGCGGATCTCGTCGCACGTGCGTCTGGTGCCCGCCGCCGCCGTGTTCGTGCTCGGCGCCGCCGGACTCGTGCACCCGAGCGTGATCGGGCTCATGCGGCGGGCCGAGGGCCGCACCCACCTGCGACGACTGACCTCCACCCGGATCGCCGTGCTCGGATTGGCCCTGCTGGTCCCTCCGGCGTTGCTGGCGATCGCCCTGGCGACCGGCGCATCGGGGACGATGTGGCTCCCGGTGACGGGCTCGCTCCTGCTCGCTCCCCTGGTGGTGCTCCGGCTCGGCCGGCTGGTGCGGAGCAACCAGCGGGCGGCCGAGACCGAGGCCACGCTGCGCTCCGTCAGTGAACGGCTGGTGGGCGCCGAGTCGGACGGCCAGGTCGAGACGATCCTGACCGACGGGACGACCGCCCTCGTCCGACCCGGAGAGCGGCCGCCGCAGTTCCTCCTGGTCGATCCGCCGGATCCGGGCCGGACCGACCGGCGTGCCACCTCCCACGGCCACCCGGCCACCGCCCCGCTGGTCCGGGCCGCCGTCGCCGAGCGGCGGGCCGCGGGCCGCTCCGTCGGAACCGGCGAGCTGATCGACCTCGGCGTGCCGGGCTGGGTCGCCGGGGTGGTGCTCGTCAACGGTCGGCTCCGCGCCGCGATCCTGGCCGAGTCCGACCGGCTCTCACCCGAGCAGCTCCAGGCCGTCCAGACGCTGTGCCGCGACGCGTCCTTCGCACTGCGGGCGGTCGACCAGACCGAACAGACCGTCCGGCGGCGCTCCGAGGAACGCTTCGGAGCGCTGGTCGACAACTCCTCCGACATCGTCGTCGTCCTGGACTCCCGACGGCACGCGACGTACGTGTCCCCCGTCGCAGCGCGTCTGCTCGGCTACCCGATCGACCACCTCGCCGAGCTCGACGTCATCGAACTCGTGCACCCGGAGGACCTGGACGCCGCGATGGAACTCGGCGAATCGGTCGCTGCGGGCCGGCGGGTCAGCAGCGAGCTGCGGCTCCGGCACGTCGCCGGGACCTACCACTGGTTCGAGGTGATCGGCACCGACCTGTCCGACGACCCGAACGTGGCCGGCGTCGTGCTCACGGCCCGTGAGATCGGCGACCGGAAGTCCGCCGAGGAGCGGCTCCTCCTCTCGGAGGCCCGGTTCAAGGCACTCGTGCAGCACTCGAGCGACGTGGTCGTCGCGGTCGTCCCCGGCGACGGCCTGCGGTACGTGAGTCCCTCGGTCGCCACGGTGACGGGCCGCGAGGTGGCCGGCCTGCACGACTGGACACTCGACCTGTTGTTCCCGGGCACCGGCCTCGACTGGGACGACTCCCTCCGCGCCGCGGCCGCCGACCGGAATCGCCTCCTGCACTTCACCTTCGACGACGCCGAAGGGTGCCGCCGACACGTCGAGGCCACCGTCAGCGACCTGCGGGCGGAGCCGTCCCTGTCGGCGTTCGTCCTCAACGGCCGCGACGTCACGGAGCGGACCGCCATGGTGGAACGGCTCCAGCACCAGGCGACCCACGACGCCCTGACGGGCCTGGCGAACCGGGTCCAGGCCGCGGCGTCGCTGGCGGTCATGCTCGCCCACAACGACGGTGCCAGTTCGGTGGCCGTGATCTCCATCGACCTCGACGACTTCAAGAACATCAACGACAGCCTGGGCCACGCGGCGGGCGACGTCGTGCTCCGCGCGGTCGCCGACCGGGTCGCGCAGGTCGCCGGCGACGCCGACGTGGCGGTCCGCAGCGGCGGGGACGAGTTCCTGGTCGTGCTCGAGCGGGGCCACGGCGAGAGCCAGGTCACCGAGGTCGCCCGGGACCTCCTGGAGGCCCTCGGCCAGCCGCTCCTCGTCGACGGCCGCAGCATCACCGTCTCGGCATCCGCCGGTGTCGCGTTCGACCACGACCGCACCTGGAGTGCCGAGGACCTCCTGCGCAACGCCGACACCGCGATGTATCGGGCCAAGGACCTGGCCCGTCAGCTGGGGCGGTCCCAGGTGACGGTCTTCGAGTCGTCCATGCACTCGGACAGCTACGACCGCTTCGAGCTCCGGGGCGACCTGGCCCGAGCGATCGACGGCGACCAGCTCGAGGCCTACTACCAGCCGGTCGTCGACCTCTGCACGCAGCGGATCGTGGGCGCCGAGGCCCTCGTCCGGTGGAACCACCCACGACGGGGGCTCCTCGGGCCCAACGTGTTCGTCCCCCTCGCCGAGGAGAGCGGACTCATCCTGTCGCTCGGACAGTGGATGCGGGAGCGGGCGTGCCGTGACCTGTCCGCGTGGCGGACCGCGGAGCCCGAGGTGGCCGGGCACCTGACGATCGCGGTCAACCTCTCGGCGGCCGAGATGCACGACGACGCCCTCGTCGCGAGCGTCACCAGCACCCTGGACCGCCACGACCTGCCCGCCGGGTGCCTGACCCTGGAGTTGACCGAGTCCTCGCTGCTGACCGACACCGACATCGTCCAGGAGCGGATGGACTCGCTCCGCGCCAAGGGCATCCGCTTCGCGATCGACGACTTCGGCACGGGGTACTCGTCGCTCGGCTACATCCACCGGTTCGCCTTCGACGTCCTGAAGGTCGACCGGACCTTCGTCGACGGGCTCGAGCAGCCGACCAACCAGCGCATCGTCGCCGCCGTGCTCGACCTGGCCGGCCAGATGGGCGCATCGGTCGTCGCCGAGGGCATCGAGGAGGTGCACCAGGAGTCGGCCCTCACCTCGCTCGGCGTGGAGCTCGGCCAGGGCTACCTGTACTCGCGTCCCGTCCCCGGTGACGCCTTCCGGCACCTGCTCCAGGCCCAGCACATCGACCTGACGTAACGTCCACCGCCGTGGAGCGCGTCGATGGCCCCGACGACCCGCGGGTGGCGGACTACCTGCGGCTCCGCGACCCCGAGGCCAGGCGGGACGGTCGGGTCTTCATCGTCGAGGGGCGGGTCGCACTCGAACGGATCCTGACGGCCGGCATCCCACTGCGGTCGGTCCTCCTCACACCCGTGCGGGCGGAGCAGTTGGCGGACACCCTCCGGGGTGTCGACACCCGCATCCTCGTCGCCGATCGAGGCGTGCTCGCCGCGACCGCCGGCTTCGACGTCCACCGGGGAGTGCTGGCCGTCGCGACGCGACCGGGGCCGGTGCCGGTCGCCGACGTGCTGGCCCTTGGGGACCGCTGGCTCGTGACCGAGGCGACCGCCGACCACGAGAATCTGGGGTCCCTCTTCCGCAACGCCGCCGGACTGGGACTCTCGGGGGCACTGCTCGACGACCGGACGGCCGACCCCTACTACCGACGCTGTGTCCGGGTGTCGCTCGGCTGGTCGGCCGCGCTCCCCCACGCCCGGGTCGGCGGGCTCGAGACCGGGCTCACCGGACTGTCGGTCGCCGGCGTGCGCACGGTCGCACTGTGCCCGCACCGCGGCCGACCGGTCGATGAGGCCGCTGCCGACGGATCGCTCGACGGCCGGGTCGCGCTGGTCGTCGGCGCCGAGGGTCCGGGCCTCGAGGAGTCGACGATCGCTGCGGCGGACGACGTCGTGCGCATCCCGATGGCCGGGACCGCGGACTCGCTCAACGTGGCGACGGCGCTCGCCGTGGTGGCCACGTTCGCAGCTGCGAGACGGGACTGGAGCTGAGCCGGAGGCGTCTCAGCCCGCGGCGATCGAGTGCAGGACCCGGACCATCTCGACGGCGACCTCCACGGCCTCGGCACCCTTGTTGTCCCCGACCAGGCCGTCGCCGGGCACGACCGATCGGACCAGCGCCTGTCGCCGGTCCTCGGTGGTGAGGACGCCGAGCACCACCGGCACCCCGGTCTCGAGCTGGACCTGCATGACCCCGTGGGCGGCGGGCCCGGCGACGTAGTCGAAGTGCGCCGTGTCACCCCGGATGACGCATCCGAGCGCGACGACGGCGTCGTAGCGACCGGTCCTCGCCATGGCCTGGGCCGCCAGTGGCAGCTCGAAGGCCCCGGGGACCCGGGCGACGTCCACGTCGCCGTTTGCCACGCCGAGCTCCGCCGCCCGGTCGGTGGCGCCGCTGAGCAGCCTCGAGGTGACGGCGTCGTTCCAGCGCGCGCACACCACGCCGAGTCGCACGCCCCCGCCGTCGGGCGTGGACTCCTGCGACGACCCGGTCCCGACGAAGTCCTTGCCCACGGCGTCCTCCCAGCGCTCGAGCTCAGTGCTCGAGATCGTCGATCAGGTGACCCATGCGCTCCCGCTTGGTGCGCAGGTACTCGATGTTCTCGGGGTTCGGCTTCGTGCTCACCGGTACCCTGCCGGTGATCTCGAGGCCGAAGCCCTCCAGCCCGCCGTACTTGGCGGGGTTGTTCGTCATCAACCGCATCGTCGTGATGCCCAGGTCGTTCAGGATCTGCGCTCCGATGCCGTACTCCCGGGAGTCCACCGGCAGCCCGAGTTCGACGTTGGCGTCGATCGTGTCACGCCCCTGCTCCTGCAGGCTGTAGGCCCGGATCTTGTGGCCCAGGCCGATGCCCCGACCCTCGTGGCCTCGCAGGTACACGAGCGCCCCCAGGCCCTCCTCGGCGATCGTGTGCATCGCGGCGTCGAGCTGGACGCCGCAGTCGCAGCGCAGCGATCCGAACACGTCACCGGTCAGGCACTCCGAGTGCACCCGCACCAGGACGTCCTCCTCGCCCTGGACCGCGCCCCGCACCATGGCGACGTGCTGCTCGCCGTCGAGCACCGACTCGTAGACGTAGCAGGTGAAGTCACCCCAGTCCGTCGGGATCCGCGCCTCGGCCACGCGTCGGATGAGCTTCTCGGTCTGACGCCGGTAGCGGATCAGCTGGGCGATCGAGATCATGAGCAGGTCGTGCTCGGCGCAGAAGGACACCAGGTCCGGGACCCGCGCCATGGTGCCGTCGTCGTTGACGATCTCGCACAGGACGCCCGCCGGGGCCAGGCCGGCCATCCGCGCCAGGTCGACCGCGGCCTCGGTGTGGCCCGCCCGCTTGAGCACGCCGCCCTCGGCGTAGCGCAACGGGAAGATGTGGCCCGGTCGGGCCAGATCGGTCGGCTTGGTGTCCTCGTCGGTCAGGGCGACCAGCGTCGCCGCCCGGTCTGCCGCCGAGATGCCCGTCGAGGTCCCGTGCACCAGGTCGACCGAGTAGGTGAAGGCGGTGCGGTGCGACTCGGTGTTGTCGCGGACCATGAGCGGGATGTCCAGCGCATCCAGCCGGTCGCCGGTCAGCGGTGCGCAGATCACGCCCGAGGTGTGGCGCACGAAGAACGCGATCTTCTCAGCGGTGGCCGCCTCGGCCGCCATGATCAGGTCGCCCTCGTTCTCGCGGTCCTCGTCGTCGACGACGACGACGATCTCACCCCGGCCGATCGCGGCCACCGCCTCGGGGATCGACGCGAACGACGAGTCGGCACCGCCCTGCTCCTCGACCGGTTCACGTTCCACCTGGCACCTCCGCATCGGCGTCGACGACGACGTCGACGTCCCCAGTGTGCTCCGTCCCGGCCGGCGCGTACCCACCCAGCAGGCGTTCCACGTACTTGGCCACCACGTCGACCTCCAGGTTGACCGCGTCGCCCGGGCTCCGGTGGCCGAGCGTCGTGACCTGGGCCGTGTGCGGGATCACCGCGACCGTGAAGGCGTCGTCCAGGACGTCCACGACCGTCAGGCTGACCCCGTCGACCGTGATCGACCCCTTCTCGACGACGTAGCGGAGCAGCGCCCGGGGCGCCCGAACGCGGAGATCGGGGGCCGGTTCGTCGACGGTCCCCACACCGTCGACGTGACCCTGGACCAGGTGCCCGCCCAGCCGGTCCTCCAGACGGACCGGTCGTTCCAGGTTGACGGGGTCACCGACCCGCAGCGAACCGAGCGACGTCCGGGCGAACGTCTCGTCGCTGACGTCGGCGCGCCACCAGTCGGTGCCCCACTCCACGACGGTCAGGCAGCAGCCGTTGACCGCGATCGACGCGCCCTCGGTCACGTCGGTGAGCACGCGCTCGGCGCGGAGCGTCAGCCGCGGACCGTCGAGCGAGGCGACCGATCCGAGCTCCTCGACGATCCCGGTGAACACCTCAGCTCCGAGCGTCCGGTTCGAGGGCCTCGAGTTCGACCCGCAGGTCCGTTCCGATGCGTTCCACCGACGTGAAGCGGCCGCGCCACAACTCGGCGACGTCGAAGGCGCCGTGACCCCCGAACAGGCCCCGGGCGTCGTTGCCGCCGAACAGCGCCGGCGCCAGGTACACGACGTAGCGGTCGACGAGTCCGGCACGGTGGAACTCCCCCGCCACCGATGCACCTCCCTCGACCAGGAGCTGGACGACACCCTCCTCGCCGAGCTGGTCCAGGACGTCGCCCAGGTCGCCCTTCATCTCGGTGCACGGCCGGACCGCGGCGTCGGGCGGAGCCGCCCCCAGCACGATGCGGCGGGGATCCAGCCCACCCCGCTCCGGGACGGCCGGGTCCCGGAAGTCGCGGACCGTGAGCGAGGGGTCGTCGCGGCGGATCGTCCCGGCACCGACCAGGATGGCGTCGGATTCGGCACGGAGTCGGTGGCCGTCGGCGCGGGCCTCGGGTGAGGTGATCCACTGGCTCGACCCGTTGGGTGCCGCCGTGCCCCCGTCGGTCGTGGCGGCCAGCTTCAGGACCACCCAGGGTCGACCGGTCGAACGGTGCTTCAGGTACGGCCGGAGCTGGTGGGTCACGTGCTCGGCCTGCACCCCGACGTCGACCCGGACCCCGGCCGCCCGCAGGCGATCCAGTCCCCGACCGGCCACGAGCGGATCGGGGTCCTCGATCCCGACGACGACGCGGGCGACCCCGGCCGCCAGGATCGCCTCGGTGCAGGGTGGCGTCCGGCCCTGGTGGTCACACGGCTCGAGCGTGACGTACAGGGTGGAACCACGGGCGTCGGCACCGGCGGAGTCGATCGCGACGACCTCGGCGTGCGCCTGGCCCGGACGGCGGGTGGCACCCTCGTGCACCCGTCCGTCGGTGGTGCGCAGGACCGCACCCACCCACGGGTTCGGCGGAGCCGCGCAGCGGGCCCGGGCCCCGGCCGCGATGGCCCTGGTCATGCACTCACGGTCGATCGCCTCCAGGCGCCGCTCGTCGGTGGGGTCGGGGGGCATGGGTCGACCAGCCTAGACCCGGGGCCACCGGGGCCCCACGTCCCGGCTCAGGCCGGATCGTGGGAGCCGTGCTGGCCCGAGAGCAGCTCGACGGCGTGGGGCACCACGTCCAGGACCGCGTCGAGCATCTCGAGTGCACCCGGCGTGCTGCCCGGGGTGTTCACGATCAGGGCCGCCCCGCGGATCCCGGCGGTGCAGCGCGACAGCCGACCCAGCGGATTGACCGCCCGCATGGCCTCGGCGAGCCCCGGTGCGGGACGGTCCAGGATCCTGGTCGTCCCCTCGGGGGTCACGTCCCGGGGAGCGAAACCCGTCCCGCCGGTGGTCACGATGAGCCCGTTGAAGCCGTAGGCCATGTAGCTCAGGGCGTTCGCGACCTCCTCGACGGAGTCCGACACCACGCGGTGTTCGATCATGTCGAAGCCGACCTCCGCCAGCCGATCCACCACGGCCGCTCCGGTCACGTCCTCCCGGGTGCCGGCGTCCACGCTGTCCGAGACCGTCAGCACCTTCGCCTGGAGGCGGCGGCCCGCCTGGGGGGTCGATCCGACTGCGTCACTCATGCCGGCGATCGTATCCCGGAGGCGCCGCGGCGCGTTCGGAGCGGGATCAGGCCGGTCGCCGGTAGCGGAACAGGGCCATCCCGTCGGTGCCGGCGGTCTGCGGCAACAGGATGGCGCCACGCCCGAGGGGTTCCCACGGCGGACCGGGAGGCGGGAGTGGCTCGAGCTCGGGTCGGGCGCGTTCGAGCGACCGGTCGACACCGGTGGTCTCCGCAACGGTCAGCGTGCACACCGAGTAGACCAACGTGCCGCCCGGTCGGACCAGGTCGACCGCGGCGTCGAGCAGGGCGGCCTGCAGATCGGCCAGACGGTCGGGGGCGTCGGGATCGACCCGCCACCGGGCGTCGCTCCGCCGGCCCAGGACACCGAGGCCCGAACAGGGCGCGTCGAGGAGGACCCGGTCGAACGCACCCCGGCGGAACGGCGGGTGGCGTCCGTCGGCGCACACCACGAGCGTCCGGTCCACCCCGACCGATGCCGCGGCGGTCGACACCAGCCCGACGCGGGACCACGAGGGCTCGGCCGCCACGACCGTGGCGCCGGTGGCGGCCACTGCGGTCGCCTTGCCTCCGGGCGCGGCGCACACGTCGAGGACGAGCTCACCGGGGCCAGCACCGACCGACTCGGCCACCCACTGCGAGGCCAGGTCCTGGACGTAACCGTCGGGACGCCGGTGCACGGCCGGTGGGGCGTCCATCGCCTCGAGCGCCGCGTCGGCCCGCTCGGCGCCCAGGTCGTCGGCGAGACGCCGGACGATCCAGTCGGGGTAGCTGAGTTCCTCGGCCCGGGAGGCGTAGGTGACCGGAGCGGACGCGACACGTCGCAGCACCGCGTTGACGAGCCCGCGGAACCTGCTCGGCGCCGCCGCGACCGTGGTGGACACCACCGCGTAGTCCGGGAGGTCGTCGCGGTGGACGAGCTGGTAGGTGCCGAGGCGCAGGGCCCGACGGGCCGATGGGGGCGGCTGGGAGTCGAGGAAGCGGTCCACGAGCGCGTCCAGGGAGCGACGGCGACGGACGGTGCCGGCCACCAGGTCGGTGACCAGGTTCCGATCCGGCTGGTCGAGGGCACTGCGGTCGAGCGCCGCACGAAGGGCCAGGTTGGCGTACGCGCCGTCGTCCTCGACGCGGGCCAGCACCTCCAGCGCCAGCCGACGGGCCTCGACCCCCGGAGGGGGTCCGCCACGGCCGCGGGCCACCTCAGTCCCCCAGTCGATCGCCGTCGTCAGGGCGGCGGCCCCGGACGAACTCGGCGCCGGACTGCCGGCTGCGGCCCTCGGGCTGGACCTCGAGCAGCTCGAGCGCCGTGCCGTCACCGCAGCCGACGACGGGGCGACCGTCCCGGACACCCAGAGCCCCCGGGGCGACGCCCGGGGAGACGGGGGGGACGACGGCGGAACGGTGCACGACGAGCCGGCGACCCCGGAACGTGGTCCACGCCCGGCCGACCCGCACGACGCGGTGCAGCGAGGTCGCGTCCATCTCCCAGTCCAGGTGGCGGTCGGACGCATCGAGCTTGGCCGCGTGGGTGACGCCGTCGGCCGACTGGGGCGTCGGCTCGCCGAGGCCCTCGTCCAGGGCGTCGACCAGCAACCGGGCGCCGAGCCGGCTCAGCTCGGCCCGGAGCTCATCGGCGGTTCGATCCGGCCCGATCGTGATCCGCACCGAGCGGTGGACGGGGCCCGTGTCGAGCGTCGGTTCGACCCCCATGAGGCACACGCCGGTCTCCTCGTCTCCGGCCAGGATCGCACGCTCGACCGGCGCCGCCCCCCGCCACCGGGGGAGCAACGAGAAGTGCAGGTTCACCAGCGGGAGCGCGTCGAGCAGCTCAGGGGCCAGCAGGTGTCCGTAGGCCACGACGACGCCGAGGTCCGCGGACACACCCAGCGCGTCCGCAGGGTCGTGGCTGACTGGCAGCCCCGCAGCACCCGCCGCGGCGGACACCGGGCTCGGCGATGCGGCCGCGCCCCGCCCCCGGCGCCGGTCGGGGTTGGTGACGACCAGCACCACGTCGTGTCCCGCCTCGACCAGCGCCAGCAGCGGGGGCACCGCCGCCTCGGGCGTGCCGAAGTAGACGAGCCTCACCGCAGACCGAACAGCGAGCGACCCGAGCCCGTCGGCTCGTCGTCACCCTGGCGCAACTGGAGCTGACGCACCGCCCGCCGGGCGGCCCGACGCTGGTCGTCGTCCAGCCGCTCCAGCATCAGGACCCCGTCCAGGTGGTCGAGTTCGTGCTGGATCACGCGGGCCAGGTAGTCGTCGGCCTCGAGGTCGACCTCGTTGCCGTCCAGGTCGATGCCCGTCACGTGGATCCGGCGGGGCCGGACGATGTCGAAGTGGAGTCCGGGGATGCTCAGGCAGCCCTCGGTGAAGTCCCACTCGCCGTCCGACTCGACGATCACCGGGTTGAGCAGCACCTTCCGGCCGTCACCGTGGCCCAGGTCGTAGACGAAGAAGCGCTTCTGGACCCCGACCTGGGGTGCGGCCAGACCGACGCCGGGGCGTCGTACATCGTCGTGAACATGTCGTCGGCCAGCCGCACCAGCCGGTCGTCGATCTCGGTGACCTCCTCGGCACGCTGGCGCAGGACCGGGTCACCGACGATGCGGATGGCGTGGGGTGCGGACACGCCCCAAGGGTACCGTGGGTCCGGTGGGCACCGAGGACCACTACTTCACCGCGGCACCGACCTCTCCGGGGCGCCACGGGCGGGTCGAGCTGCACACCCCGCAGGGCACCGTGGAGCTCCGGACCTCGGACGGGACCTTCTCGCCGGGCCGTGTCGACCCCGGCACACGCGTCCTGCTCGATGCACTCCCCCGCCCTGCGGACTGGCCCGCCGGACCGGTGCTCGACGTGGGCTGCGGGTACGGCCCCATCGCCGCGTGGCTCGCCCTGGCCGACCCGGCCCGCGAGGTGTGGGCCGTCGACGTCAACGAGCGCGCCGTCGCCGACTGCCGTCACAACGCCGAGGAGCTCGGCCTGTCCATCACCGTCTCGGACCCCACGGAGGTGCCCGACGACCTGCGGTTCGCGGCGATCGTCTCGAACCCTCCGGTCCGGATCGGCAAGGCGGCCCTGGACGCGTTGCTCGACCACTGGCTCGACCGGCTCGCCGACGGGGGCGAGGCCTGGCTGGTCGTCGGTCGCCACCTGGGCGCCGACTCGCTGGCTCGCCGCCTCGTCGAGTCGGGGTGGGAGGTCGAGCGGATCCGCTCACGGCGTTCCTACCGGGTGCTCCTGGTTCGCCGGACCGGCTCCACCGGCTCCTGACGGGAGCACGCCGGTCAGGTCCCCTCAGCCGGTTCGCGCCGGATCGATCCACAACCGGAGCCGGCCCGGAGGTCGCTCCACCGCCGTGAGCGCGTCGAGCAGGTCGGCCCGGACCGTCGACCGGAGGATCCAGCGGCCCCGCTCGTCGGGTCCGACCCGTTCCACGCCCGGCGGGCTCCCGAGGCGTTCGATGAACGCCGGCGCCGCCTCGCGTCCGAGCACGGCCACGGTGGCAGCGGGCGGATCCCCGAGTGCGAGCCGGCGTTCCCACTCGGCCCCGACGAGCGAGTCCGGCTCGGCCCGGACCGCCGCACGGACCACGGGGTGCTCGGGCAGACGGGTCTGGAGGAGCACCGCCGACGTCGACCGGTCGCCATCGTCCCGCCCGCCGGTCAGGCGACCGGCGGCGACCACCAGCGCGAGCGCCTCCTCGGTGGCCCGATACCTGGGCGCGAGCAGTTCGGCGTCGAACTCGAGGAACGCGACCAGACCGGCACGGTCGACGCGGTGCAGGACCGCCTCGGTGCCGACCACCACCCGCGCCCCGACGAGGGCGGCATCCCCGGGGGTCTCCCGTTCCCCTCCGGTCAGGGCGAGCACGGGTTCGCGGACGAGGGACTGCAGCTGCTCACGGACGGTGCTCACGCCGGGTCGGAGGTTCGCCGTCGCCGTCGACCCGCAGCTGCGGCACACCCGCGGGCGGCGGGCCCCGCAGCGCGCGCACTCGAGCCCGCCGTCGTCGACCTGTCGGACGGTGGCTCCGCAGGCCTCGCAGTCCAGGAGGCCCCCACACCCCCGGCAGGCCAGCAGGCGAGCCCGGCCCGTCCGGTTGAGGACACACACGACCCGCCCGCCCCCGTCCAGGGTGCTGCGCATCCGGCTGACGAGCGCCGGTGAGAACAGACCCGATCGGCCACGGTCCTCGGCGCGTCGGTCGACCACGACGACCTGGGGCCAACCGGAGCGGACCCACCCCCGGTCCGCCACCACCCGACCGCCCGCGGCCCGGCGCGCCTCGATCGAGGGGACAGGCGAGACGAGGAGGCACGGCACACCGGCCCGCCGGGCCCGTTCGATCGCGAGCTCCCGGGCGTGCCACGTCGGTGATGCCTCGTTCTGCAGCCGCTCGTCGTGCTCGTCGACCACGACGATCGCCGCCAGTGCCGGCGCGGGGGCGAACACTGCGCCCCGGCCGCCCACGACGTTCGCTCCGGTCGCGGCCGCAGCGAAGTCGCGGGGCCAGCGGGCTGCCGACGCGCCGGCCCGACGGAGCCCCGTTCCGATGTGGGTCACCATCCGGGTCGACGGGGCCACGACGATCACCTGCCCGCGCGACGCCGCCGCCAGCACCACCGGCAGCGGGTCGGCGCTCGGCGGGACCTCGAGGACGTGGACGCCCGACCCGGCGGACAACGCCCGGCGCACGAGTCCACCGACGGCGTGGTCGACCGAGGCGGGATCCGGCGGACGGATCGACACCCCACCGAGTGCTGCGACCCGGCGCTCGGGTGTGCCCAGACGCAGGAACGTGGCCAGCCGGCCCGCCCACCGCCACGCGGCCCACCGGCACAGCTCCACCAGGTCGGCGTCCGGACCCGCGCCGGTGACCTGACGGAGCGGGGCGAGCTCGATCCCCACCGGCGGCTCCGGGTCGAGGTCGACGACCCACCCACGCACGCGACGCCCCGCGAGCTCGACACGTACGACCGTGCCCACGCCGACACGGGCGGCCCAGCGCTCGGGCACCGAGTAGTCGAAGGCCCGGTCGACCGCCGGGACGTCGACGTGGACCGAGACCGTGCGGGGCCGGTCGCTCACGGCAGCGACATCGCAGGGGGACGGCCGGGAGGCCGTCGGATCAGCCGAGTCCCAGCTGGGAACGCAGGGCGTCGACCCGGTCCGTCCGCTCCCAGGTGAACCCGTCACCGGAGCGGCCGAAGTGGCCGTACGCAGCGGTCTGCTTGAACACGGGGCGGCGCAGGTCCAGGTCGCGGACGATGGCCGCCGGGCGCAGGTCGAAGACCTCCCGGACCGCGGCGTCGATCGCCTCGGGTGCCACCGTGTTGGTCCCGAACGTCTCGACCAGGATCGACACCGGGTGCGCGACCCCGATGGCGTAGGCCACCTGGACCTCGCAGCGGGTGGCGGCACCGGCGGCCACGACGTTCTTCGCCACCCACCGAGCGGCGTAGGCGGCCGACCGGTCGACCTTGGACGGGTCCTTGCCCGAGAACGCCCCGCCACCGTGTCGGGCGGCACCGCCGTAGGTGTCGACGATGATCTTGCGGCCGGTGAGCCCGGCGTCACCGACGGGCCCACCGATGACGAATCGGCCGGTCGGGTTCACGAAGATCTCGTAGTCGTCGTCGGCGAACTCCGCGGGGACGACCGGCTTGATGACGTGCTCGATCAGGTCGGGGCGGATGTCCCGGTCACGGTCCACCCCGTCGTTGTGCTGGGTGGAGATCAGCACGGTCCGCAGCGCCACGGGTCGGCCGTCCTCGTAGTCGAAGGTCACCTGCGTCTTGCCGTCGGGGCGGAGGTACGGGATCGTCCCGGCCTTGCGCACCTCGGCGAGGCGCTCGGCCATCCGGTGCGCCACGTTGATCGGCATCGGCATCAGCACGTCGGTCTCATCGCACGCGTACCCGAACATCATCCCCTGGTCGCCGGCGCCCTGCTTGTCCAGGTCGTCCTCCTCGCCGGCCGAGCCGGAGCGCACCTCCTCGGAGTCGTCCACACCCTGGGCGATGTCCGGTGACTGGGGATCGATGGCCACCATCACGCCGCAGGTGTGGCCGTCGTAGCCGAAGCTCTCGTTGTCGTAGCCGATCTCGCAGATGGTTCGGCGGACGGTTCCGGGGATGTCCAGGTAGGCGCTGGTGGTGATCTCACCACCGACGATCGCCAGGCCGGTCGTCACGAAGGTCTCACAGGCGACCCGTGCCGCCGGGTCCTCGGCCAGGATCCCGTCCAGGATGGCGTCCGAGATCTGGTCCGCCATCTTGTCCGGATGGCCCTCGGTCACCGACTCCGAGGTGAACGTCCACGTGCTCATCTTCGCTCCCTGTCGTCCACCGTCACCCGGTGGCATCCGTCCACCGACCCGCGGTGGTCTCAGTGCCCCGCAGCGGCGGGGCGTCCGTCGGTCCCGGAGGACCGGCTGTCACCCGGCGGGCGTCAGCCTCCCTGCCCGAGCCGTCCGCCGGAGCGGACCTCGAGCACGGCGTCGAGCACAGCACCCGCCACCTTAGACTTCGAGGCGAGCGGGACGTGACGGACCGCCGCCGAACGGTCCAGGATCCGCACCTCATTGGTCTCGTGTTCGAAACCGACGCCCTCGGCGGAGACGTCGTTGACGACGAGCAGGTCGGCCCCCTTGGCCTCGAGCTTCCGCGCCGCGTTCCGCTCCACGTCGTCGGTCTCGGCGGCGAAGCCGACGATCGTCTGGCCGTCGCGTCGCTCCCGGCCCAGCTCGGCCAGGATGTCCACCGTCGGTCGCAGCTCGACCGCCGGGACGCCATCGGCCTTCTTGAGCTTGTGGTCGGCCGGGGCCACGGGGGTGAAGTCCGCGACGGCAGCGGCCATGACCACCACGTCGGCGCCGGGTGCGCGGTCCCGTACCGCCCGGTGCATCTCGTCCGCCGTCGACACCCTGACGACCTCGACCCCGGGCCGCACGGGAAGCCCGGTCGTGGTGACCAGCGTCACGGCGGCGCCGCGCGCGGCGGCCTCGTCGGCCAGGGCGTGGCCCTGGCGACCGGAGGAACGGTTGCCCAGGAACCGAACGGGGTCGATGGGCTCACGAGTCCCACCGGCGGTGACGAGCACGTGCAGCCCGGCCAGGTCGGCGACCCCCCCGCCGCCGCCCAGCGCGCCGAGCACCGCCTCGAGGATCCGTTCGGGTTCGGCCAGACGGCCGGTCCCCACGTCGCCGCCGGCGAGCCGACCGGAGCCGGGCTCGACCACCGTGACGCCACGCGTCCGGAGGGTCGCCAGGTTGTCCTGCACCGCCGGGTGCTCCCACATCTCGGTGTGCATCGCGGGACAGACGACCACCGGTGCCCGGGTGGCGAGGAGCGTGTTGGTCAACAGGTCGTGGGAGTACCCCGATGCGTAGGCCGACAGGAGCCGGGCGGTGGCGGGGGCGACCACCACGACGTCGGCGGACTGGCCGATCCTCGTGTGCGGGATCGGATCGCCGTCGACCCAGAGCGACCGCCGGACCGGCTCCGAGGCCAGCGCCGAGAACGTCACCTCACCGACGAAACGGGTGGCCCCGTCGGTCATCACCGGGACGACGTGCGCTCCGGAGTCGACCAGGCGC
>CAIYGQ010000185.1 GCA_903925745.1 uncultured Actinomycetes bacterium
GCATCGGGTCCGACGGCGGGTGGCACCCAGGTGGTGATCACGGGGTCGAATCTGTCGGGTGCGACCGGGGTGAGCTTTGGCGGGACGGCGGCGTCGAGTTTCACGGTGAACTCGGCGACGCAGATCACTGCGACGAGCCCGGCCAAGTCGGCGGGTCAGGTGGATGTGCGGGTCACGACCCCTGGTGGGGTGTCCGCGGTGGCGGCCGCAGCGAAGTTCACGTATGTGGCGGCGCCGGCGGTGACGGCGGTCGAAGGGGTGATTGATGCCGGGGGGAGCCACACCTGTCGGCTGACTGCTCTCGCTACGGTCGAGTGCTGGGGGCTGAACTACCTCGGCCAGCTCGGGAACGGTGATCCGGACGTCGGCACGCCGACCGGTTCGGGCTTCTCATTCCCCACCGGCGGCGGCAACGACCTCGAGGAACCGTCTCCCGTGGCGGTCGTCGGCGTTGCTGGCGCTCGGTGGGTGAGCGCCGGCGGCTCGCACTCGTGTGCCGCCCTAGTCTCTGGCGGCGTCAAGTGCTGGGGGCAGAACGACTCAGGGCAGCTCGGCAATGGTCTCCCGGTTCCGACTGGGAGCACGTTGTCGTTCTCTGAGCCTGTCGGTCTGCCCCAGTCGACGCCGGTCGACGTGGTCGGCATCAGTGGAGCGACCGAGGTGAGCGCCGGTGGTTCACACACCTGCGCGATCGTCGCTGGTGGGGCTGTGGCCTGCTGGGGTGACAACAGCAACGGTCAGCTCGGCGACGGCACGTTCACGACCCGGAGTGCACCGGTTCTGGTTCCGGGAATCACGGGTGCGTTGTCGGTGAGCGCCGGCTACGGCCACACGTGCGTGGTACTCGCCAATGGCAGCGTGAGCTGCTGGGGTGCGAACTACTCCGGCCAGTCGGCACCCGCCTCGGCGACCTACTACTTCAGCTCTCCGCAGACCGTTGCGGTTCCGGGAGTGTCCTTCGCAGAGGTTGCGTCGGGTTTCGACGCCTCGTGCGGGCGGTCCACGACCGGGTCCGTGTACTGCTGGGGGGACAACAGCGTCGGCCAGCTGGGCATCGGGGCCCCAACCGGGTCACCCGGTGGTCCCGCCTCCACGCCCACTCCAGTTGTTGGGATCAGCGACGCCATCGGGATCGATGCCGACTCTCTTTACGCCTGTGCCAACACGGCGTCCGGAGCCGTTCACTGTTGGGGGATGTTGGTGTACAACGGCGAGGGCGAAGGGCCAATCGCTGACCTGAGCTCGTTCGTCCCCACGGTCGTGAACTCACCGGGCGTGGCCAACGTCACCGAGGTCACTATCGGGGATAACCATGGATGCGCACTGACGACGGCTGGGAGCTACGCGTGTTGGGGCGATAACTTCAGCGGCCAGTTGGGGAACGGAGCGGAACGTCCCGTCATCACGGCGCTCAACCCGTCCACCGGATCGGTCAACGGAGGCACCTCCGTGACCGTCACGGGCTCAGGTTTCACGGATGTCCGGAGCGTCCGGCTCTCGTCGTTCGGGTTCGCCGCACCCCAGTTCCAGGTGATCTCACCCACCCAGATCATCGTGACGATGCCGGCCTACCCGGCAGATCTGTTCTTCGGGTTCCTCACGCCTCCCCTCCAGCAGGTGCTCCTCGTGGAGACCGGCAGGGGGAGCAGCTCCCTGTTCGACACTGCGGCCCAGTTCACCTATGTCCCCAACCCGGCGCCAACCGTCGCCTCGCTCTCTCCTGCGCAGGGTCCGAGCGGCGGGGGGAACACGGTCACGATCACCGGCACCAACCTGACCGGTGCGGTCGTCTACTTCAACCAGACCATTGCGACCAACGTGGTCGTCAATCCGGCTGGAACCCAGGTCACCGTCACGGTGCCGGCCGGACTGCAGGGCGAGGTCCCCGTCTACGTGCTCACTCCCGGCAACTCGGCGGTGGTTCGCAGCTACCAATTCCTACTGACTGCATCGGCGGCGAGCCAGATCGATGCTGGAGACGAACACACATGTGCGGTGGTGGCCGGTGGCGCAGTCCGTTGCTGGGGCGACAACGCCTTGTCCCAGCTCGGAACTGGGTCCCCCAACTTTCTCTTCTTCCTCAACAGACCGTCGTCGGTTCCGGTGTTGGTGTCGGGCGTCTCAGGAGCCACCCAGGTCGCCGTTGGGGATTCCCACTCGTGCGCCTTGGTGGCCGGCGGCGAGGTCCGCTGCTGGGGCAACAACGGCAGCGGTCAGCTCGGCGACGGCTCCCTCTCCTTCTTGGGGGCTCCGGTGTCGGTGTCGGATCTGTCGGGCGCCACGCAGATCGCCGCAGGAGGGAGCCACACGTGTGCGGTCGTGGCGGGTGGCGCGGTTCGATGCTGGGGCGAGAACTTCAGCGGTCAGCTCGGAGACGGTACGTTCAATGGCTCGTCGGTTCCGGTGTCGGTGTCGGGTCTGTCGGGTGTGACCCAGATCACCGCTGGTGAGCGCCACACGTGTGCGGTGGTGGCGGGTGGCGCGGTCCGCTGTTGGGGCGGCGGCTTCAGCGGTGAGCTCGGAGACGGTACCTTCAATGGCTCGTCGGTTCCGGTGTCGGTGTCGGGACTGTCGGGTGCCACGCAGATCACCGCTGGAGACGAACACACCTGTGCGGTGGTGGCGGGTGGCGCGGTCCGTTGCTGGGGCGCCAACGGCAGCGGTCAGCTCGGGGACGGTACGTTCAACGGCTCGTCGGTTCCGGTGCCGGTGTCGGGACTGTCGGGTGTGACGCAGATCACCGCTGGAGGGAGACACACCTGTGCGGTGGTGGCAGCTGGTGCAGCTCGTTGCTGGGGGTCGAACGTGTTCGGACAGCTCGGTAGCGGCACCGTCATCAGCTCGTCGGTTCCGGTGTCGGTGTCGGCTCTGTCGGGTGCCACCCAGATCGCCGCTGGCGGGAGTCACACGTGCGTAATGGTTGCGGGTGGCGCAGTTCGTTGTTGGGGCCTGGGCACCAGCGGACAGCTCGGTAACGGCACCATCATCAACTCGTCGGTTCCACTGTCGGTGTCGGGACTGTCGGGTGCCACCCAGATCGCTGCTGGTTTCGGTCATTCGTGTGCGGTGGTGGCGGGTGGCGCGGTCCGCTGTTGGGGCCGCGGCCTCGCAGGTGAGCTCGGCAACGGAACGTTCACCGACTCGGGTGCGCTGGTGTCGGTGTCGGGACTGTCGGGCGCCACCCAGATCGCGTCAAGTGGCTTCCACACGTGTGCGGTGGTGGCGGGTGGCGCGGTCCGCTGCTGGGGCGCCAACGGCATCGGCCAGCTCGGAGACGGCACGTTCAGCAACTCGTCGGTTCCGGTGTCGGTGTCGGGACTGTCGGGCGCCACGCAGATCGCCGCTGGAGGCGAACACACGTGTGCGGTGGTGGCGGGAGGTGCGGTCCGTTGCTGGGGGTCGAACTTTTCCGGACAGCTGGGTGACGGCAACTCCAATTCCTACTCATCGGTTCCGGTCACGGTGACAGCTCTGTCTGGTGTGACTCGGATCATCGCCGGTGACCGCCACACGTGTGCGGTGGTGGCGGGTGGCGAGGTCCGCTGTTGGGGCGAGAACATCAGCGGTCAGCTCGGAGACGGCACGTTCATCAGCTCGTCGGTTCCGGTGTCGGTGTCGGGTCTGACCGGTGCCACCCAGATCGCTGCTGGAAGGAGTCACACGTGTGCGGTGGTGGCGGGGGGTGCGGCTCGATGCTGGGGCGAGAACTTCAGCGGCAAACTCGGAGACCCCACGTTCCCCGCCACGTCCTCGTCGGTTCCGGTGTCGGTGTCGGGTCTGTCGGGCGCCACGCAGATCGCCGCGGGAGGCAACCACACGTGTGCGGTGGTGGCGGGGGGTGGCCTTCGCTGTTGGGGCGAGAACTTCAGCGGTCAGCTCGGAGACGGCACGTTCAGGAGCTCGTCGGTTCCGGTGTCAGTGTCGGGGCTGTCGGGTGTGACCCAGATCGCTGCTGGTGAGCGCCACACGTGTGCGGTGGTGGCCGGTGGCGCCGGCAGGTGTTGGGGGGAGGGTTCCGAAGGGCAGCTGGGCGCCACCCTGGGTTCCTCGACACCGGTCGCCGTGTTGTCGATCGGTCCTTGACCGGGACGACGATCTCGTCGAGCTCCGGCCCATCGGAGGGCGCACGGGCGTTACGGGACACCCGAGAGCCCTCAGCGTGGCGCCGGTGGTGGCCGGTCGTGCCGCTCGCAGTGATCGGCATCATCGGCTGCGGCGCGCTGACCGTCTGGTCCCGGGTCCAACGGGTCGACGTCCCGTCAGTCAGCGCCCCGACACCTGTCAAGGTGGTGGCGCTCGTCGGTAGCGACGGACGGGGCGACACGCCGGCCGACGACCTGCCGATCTTCGGAACCGTCGACCAGGTTCCCGGCGAACGGGCCGACGCAGTCGTGTTGGTCTCGCTCTCTCCGGGCCGGCCGGGCGGGTCGCTCGGACTCCCGCGCGATCTGCTGGTGCCGAACCGGAGCGGTGAACCCGAGCGCCTGTCGATCCGATACGAGCGGGACGGCCCGTCGGGGCTCGTGCAATCGCTGTGCGAGGGAATCGGCGTGCCCGTCACCGGTGTGGTGGTGGTGCGCTTCGAGACGGTTCGTTCGCTGGTCGACGCGGTCGACGGGGTTGAGGTGGCCTCGGACGTGCCCCTCAGGGACCGGAGGCTGGGGTTCGAGATCTCCGCCGGTCGCAACCACCTCGATGGAGCGGCTGCGCTGTCCTACGTGAGGGCCCGTTCGCTGGAGGTGCGTCAGGGTACGGTGTGGAGGCCCGACGCCGTCCGGAGCGCCGCACGGTCCGACCGTGCGGCCCAGGTGGCAGCTGCCGTTTCGTCCGAACTTGCATCACCCGGAGCGTTCATCGATGGACTGTGGGCTGCGTGGAGTGTCGCACCCTCCGTCACGGTCAGCTCCGGGATGGGGCCGCTCGACCTCTACCGGATGGGCTCGGCGCTCCGCACCGGCGGGCCAGGTGGTGTGGTGGACCTGCCCGTGGTCGCCCGGCCCGGGCCGGTGCCGGCGATGATGATCGATCAGGAGAGCATCGCCGCAATCGAGTCGTTCCTGGGGGGTCCGCCAGGATGCCAGGTTGGGGGCGACGGATCATGAGGATGCGGTCCACACCCCGGGTGGCGGCAGGGTGCATTGCGCTCATCGCCTTCCTGGCTGCGTGCAGCGAGTCTGCGGCTCCTGACACCACAGCGCCCCCGGGTGTGTCGTCAGCGACAGCAGGGGCCGGCCCGACCACCGGGAACCCTCCACCGGCTCTTCCGCGCGTCGGTCCGATCGCCCCGACCCTCACCCCGGTGGGACCTGGTCCCGAGCATCCGCTCATCGGAATCGACCGGGACATCGGGATCAGCGTCGAGTTGAGTGATGGATCCCGCCTCTGGCTCTTCGGGGACACCGCCGCCCGCGACAGCAGCGGTCGACTGACCTACTTCGAGGTCGGAACCGGAGCATGGGCGCCGGCCGATTCCCCCACCGAGACGAGGGACTTCGCGCGAGACGGTGAGCCCGTTCCCCTGGTGGCCGAGCCCTCGGGACGGCCACCGTGCCCGCCGGAGGCACCCGAGACCGGTGTGTGGCCGGTGGCCGCCATCACCGACCCACGGGACCCCGATCGTGTTCTGGTGTGGATGGTGAACATCTGCCTGGGCTCGGCCACAGTGGTCCGGCCGCAGGGGATCTCGCTCGCCGAATGGCGCTACGACCCGAGTCGTCCGCCGGAGGACGCTCCGGTGCAGCTCACCGTGCTCAACCCACTGATCTTCGACTCCGAGGATGTGGTGGGCTCCGTCATCGAAGGCGACGGCCGGTACCTGATCGTCGTCGGCTGTCGGCCGCCTGAGTTGATGGGGTGGGGCCGAACCCCGGGGAGCCGACGCCCACCGGTCGACGGCGCCTGCGCCGCGCGCAGGGTCGACGTCGCCGATGTCGCTGATCCGGCTGCGTACGTGCCCTGGACCGGAACCCAGTGGTCAGACGGCGAACCCGCAGAGCTCGAGTTGCCGCCGCCTCCGGGCCCGATCGAGCTTCCGGCGGCTCCGGTCGGGCCGTTCTCCGTGGCCCCGGCTCCGTCCGGCGGTGGAGTCGTCATGGTGTACTCGCCCTGGCCCGGCTACGTGCCTGCACTCGCCGTCCGGTGGGCGAGCACCATCACCGGACCGTGGAGTGCGCCGGTGACGGTTCCGCTCCGCGAGTGCGATCCACAGGATGATCCCCGCCGGTCCTGCTACGCAGCCAATGCCCAACCCGACTTCTCAACTCCCGATGAACTCGGCATCGGCTACTACGACCGGGAGGTCAGTACTCCGCCGCAACGCGGCGCATTCCTGATCGGGTCGGTTCCGTTCCGTGCGCCGCAGTCGAACGGCTAACTTGCGGGTCGTAGGCCACAGGAGGACGCAGTGTCGCTGGCGGATCGGATCACCGGGCGGGTCGACCGCTTCAAGCCCCGCATCACGGAGTGCATCATCTTCGTCCGGCCGCTCCCGCTGATCGCCGACGAGAAGCCCCCCGCCGGTGACGAGTTCGCTTTCCGGGCCGTGTTCGACCCGAACGACCCCTACCTGGCGCAGATCGAGTCACCCGAGCGGCTCGAGGCCATGCGGCCGTTCTTCGCGCAGGGCGGCTTCGTTGCGTTGGCGATCCACGTCCCCACCGACACGACGGTGTCGAAGATGTGGATGCTCACCTACTCGCCCCAGCCGTCGGACGCGAAGCGGGGCCTGCTGCCGATCCACCTGGCCAAGGACGAGTGCTTCATCCTGGACATCTGGACCCACCCGGACTTCCGGCGGCAGGCGGTCGCCTTCACGGTCGCCTACGAGCTGGGGGCGATCATGGACGAGTTCTACCCGCA
>CAIYGQ010000186.1 GCA_903925745.1 uncultured Actinomycetes bacterium
ACCGGTTCACAGCCGTTGCAATCGCGTCCTGGTAGTGGGATTCGCCCACCACCCGCCGGAAGCCCACCGGGTTGAGCGTTGGCAGTTGCCACCAGTTGCCGTCCACCATCGGCACCGACCCGCTGCGCGCCGCTCCCCCACTTCGCTTTCTGAACATGGTTCTCCTCCTCCGGACTGGCAGCGTAGGCGGCTCTTGGTGCGCGATCCGCAGGCGGGCGGAGCAGCCTGAATCGAGCACAGCCCCGCCCTGCGATCCCTCCGTGGGACGGAAGGCAATACAGGGCGAGACCGACCTCGCGACGACGCATCCCGAGCTGGCCGCAACCTACGATGCCGGTCGCTCATCGCGAGGAAGGCGAGGACATTGACGATCGAACGTGATCAGTGGCAACCGGCCCGGCTCATCCCCACTTCGGGAATCACCGGGCAGGAGGAAGCAGAGCGCCGAGCGACCTCGGCGCTGCTGGCGGTCCTCCAGGCAGTCGCCGAGTTTCGGAATGCGATTCTGAAGCCATTGGGAGCGCCGGCGGGCCACCTTGAGGCGTTCATCGAGGTCCCGTTCGACACTGCGGACGAGCGAACCGTCTACCCAGACGGAGCCCTGGTCGTGACCCGCGGCAAGACAGCGTGGATCGCTCTGGTTGAAGTCAAGACAGGAGACGCCCAGCTAGAACAGAGCCAACTCGAGACCTACCTCGACGTGGCACGGGCGAACGGAATCCCCACCGTCCTGTCGATCTCGAACCAGATCGCCCCGGCTCCCGGGGCCCACCCAGTGTCAGTTGACGGACGGAAGCTCCGCTCCGTCGACCTGCGACACCTCAGCTGGGCCGAAATCCTGACACTTGCAGTGCAAACCCGCGTTCACCATGGCGTGTCTGACCCCGACCAGGCGTGGATCCTCAGCGAGCTGATCCGATACCTGGAACACCCGAAGTCCGGAGCGTTCGACTTCAGTGACATGGGGTCGCACTGGGTTGCAGTTCGAGACGCCGTCGCAGCAGGGACCCTACGAACGGGCGACAAGGGAGTCGAAGAGGTTGTTTCGCGATGGGACCAACTGCTGAGGTTTGAGTCGCTCAGGCTCGGCCGGGAGACGGGGGCCGACGTTCACGTCCTGATTCCGCGAAAGCAACAGAACGATCCTTCAGCACGGTCGGCCGCCCACGTTTCGACCCTGGTTGACTCAGGGACGCTTACAGGAACGATTCGGATCCCCGGGTCTGGAGGGGACCTCGACATCGTCGCCGATCTGCGCGCGGGCACTGTGACAGTCAGCATCGAGGTCGTTGCGCCACAGGAAGGACGGCCTGCGACTCGCGTCAAGTGGCTGGAGCGACAGCTCAAAGAGGGCGAGGTCCCGGACAAGCTTCGAATCGATGGTTTGCTCAACGGGACGAAGGCAACAACTAGCGAACTCCTCGGCGCAGTCCGGCAGGACCCGGCGATCCTCGTCGATCCCAGCGGAAGGGACTTCAGGGCTTTCAGAGTCAGCGCACCGACGGTGCTCGGGGCAAAGCGAGGCACTGGCCGGGGCTCGTTCATCGACTCGGTGCTCGCCGCCGTCGACGGCTTCTATGAGGGCATCGTGCAGAACCTGCAGCCCTGGAAGCCGAAGGCCCCCAAGCTGCCGAAGTCGGGGCAGTCGGCAACCGGCGCAGCCGGGATCAGAACCGATCCACCACCGCACGACGGCCCACCCCCCTACCGGCCGATGGAGCCGTCCGGCACCCCTTCACCTCCGCCGTTCGTGCCGCCATCAGCGGATCCGTTCGCTCCCGGTGAACGTGCAGTCGCATGGGAGAACGCCGAGGCTCGCATTGAACGGGAACGACTCCACTCCGACAGCGACCACGAGGATTGATGGCCCCGGGCCGCAGGGGCCTTCCAGCGTCCCCGTGCGCCGACCCAACGTGACGGATCCGCCATCAAGTCCTCAACCGTGACCCGATCAGGCCGAGCCCGTTCACGTTGCACACCTTGGTCGATCTGCGGGATCTGCACCGGCACCGGTTCGGGCTCAGGCTCGGGCGGCAGCTCGGCCGGCAGATCCGCAAGGTGCCCTCGGCGATGTCGAGAGATCTCGCCACCTCCGCGATCGGTCGACCCGAGCTACGCACAAGCTCAATGGCCTCCCGACGGAACTCGGTCGGATACTTCGCTGGACGACCCATCCGGGCCTCCCCCCTCTGGGGTCACCCCCAGAATCAGGTGTCCATCAACTCATGGCAACTCCACGAACCACTGAGGGTTCGGGCCTTGCACATGCCTCGCGACGTGGCACGGTGCCCGGGGTGGGAGTCGAACCCACACGCTCCGATGGGAGCCGAGGGGTTTAAGCCCTCTGCGCCTGCCAGTTACGCCACCCGGGCATCGGAGGTCGACCCGGAGCCGGCCTCCGGACCTGACCGTACCGGTGTCGGGGGCCGGCACGCGGCCCGGGGAGCGCTGGACCCCCCGAGCGCGGCCCACGCCGCCCGACGGAGGCCGGCGGCCTCCCGCCCGACCAGTCCGTTCGCCGCCACGACCCCGTCGACCACGTCGGCCTGGATGGACGCCGGGGGCCGACCAGCCAGTCGCACCGCGACCACCACGTGACCCGTTGCGGTCCGCCGCAGGGTGCGGTCCACCTCGGGCAGCGTCGGCGGGGACCGGAAGACCGGCACCTGCAGCCCCCGGTGGCGCGCCACCTGGCCGACGGCCCGGACGGCGTGGGCGAAGGTCACCGACGGCGGGTCGACCGGTACCGGCCGGAGGACCGGTGGGGCGGATTGGTCGGGAGGTTGGCCGGCAGGACGGGTGGAGTGACGTGAGCGGAGTGGCATCACGCCGAGTGTGGCCCCCTCCTGTGACAGCGAGGCGGCGGCAGGACCCGGGCCAGCGAGACCCTGGCGCCGGTCGAGCCGGGTGGCTCAGGAGCCGGGGGCGACGGCGCCGCCACTCGGCGACACCAGGAACCACACCCCGCCCACTCCCTGGCCGTTGGTGGTGCCGGGCTGGTCGCTCGCGAACAGGTACAGCGGCTGGCCGGAGTACGTCACCTGCTTGGTGCCGTCGTCCCGGTCGACGGTGCCGAGCAGGGAACCGTCGACCCCGGAACCGGCGACGGGCGCACCGTCGGTCAGCAGCGGCGGCCAGGCCGTCGCGCAGTCACCGACACAGGTCGGCGGGGTCCCTGCAGGCCGCTCGGCGTCGGGTGTGTACAGGTAGAGGGCCTGGCCCTGGTCGTCGAAGAGGATCTCGCCCTCACCCGACTCACCCGAGGCGATCTGGGTCCCGGTCGCCGGCGGGGCCGTCGTGGTCGTCGTGTCGCCGGACTCCGGCTCCGGAACCCCCTCGGCGTTCAGGTTGGTCGACGTGGTCGCATCCCCCGACTCGCTGCCTCCGCACGCGGTGACCAGACCCGCCATGGCCACCACGACGGCGAGCACCGCCACGACGGAGGGGACGGAACGACTGCGGAGACGACGGTTGGGCTGGATCATGGGCCGCACGCTAGCGACCGGTCCGGCCCGAGTGCGGTCAGTCGACCAGCGGAGGTCGCGAGCCGACGCTCAGCGACGGTCCCGGTCGACGCGCTCGGCGATCCACCAGGCCAGACGGGCCCGGTCCGGGTGCTGGAGCACCAGCCTGGTCGGCCGTTCCAGGTCGGTGTCGACCACCAGGACGTCACGGTCGCGCTGCACGCAGCAGAACTGCCGGGCCCCAGGACGCCCGGGCACCAGGAACCACCCGGCGGCCACGTATCCGGGCAGGTAGGCGCCGAGGACCCGCCAGCCCACGCCGTCCCGGACGGTGTCGAGCGGGGCGACGCGGGCACCGACCACGTTCGACATCGGGACCCGGACGCGCCCCGCCAACGAGAGCACCCGTTCCACTCCGTCGAGCTCGACGGTGACGGCATCGTCCGAGACGTGGATGGCGACCCCCACGGCCCCCGACACTACGCTCCCGCCCGTGCTGAGGATCCACTGGTTCCTGCCGACGGGTGGTGACGGCCGGGACGTCGCGCCCGGGAACGCCGGCCTGCGGCCCCCCACACACGAGTACCTGGCGCAGGTGGCCGGGGCCTGCGACCAGCTGGGCTTCGACGCCGTCCTCACCCCGTGTGGCACCGCGTGCGAGGACGCGTGGCTCGCCACCGCGTCCCTGATCCCGCTGACCCGCAACCTCAGGTTCCTGGTGGCTTTCCGGCCCGGCCTGCTGTCGCCGACGCTCGCCGCGCAGATGGCCTCGACCTACCAGCGCATGTCGGGCGGCCGGCTGCTCGTGAACATCGTCATCGGCGCCGAGGACCACGAGGTGGCCCGGTTCGGTGACTTCGCCGACAAGGACACCCGCTACGAACGGGCCGGCGAGTTCCTGGCGGTCATGCGGGCCGCCTGGGACACCGATGGGCCCGGCACGACGGGTGCCGACTTCGACGGGTCCCACTACCGGGTCGTCGACGCCACCACCCGGGCCCGACCCACACCCACCCCCGGCATCTACTTCGGCGGGGCGTCGCCGGCCGCGGAACGGATCGCCGCCGACCACGCCGACGTCTACCTGGCCTGGGGCGAGCCGCCCGCCATGGTCGCCGAGCGCGTCGAGCGGATGCGGTCGCTCGCCGACGCCGCCGGACGCGGCGAGGACCGGCCGCTCCGCTACGGGATCCGCTTCCACGTGATCACGCGTGACACCGAGGACGAGGCCTGGGCCGAGGCCGGCCGCCTGCTGGCCGGGATGGACCCCGAGGCGGTGGCCGCCGCCCGGGCCGACTTCGAACGCACCCGGTCCGTCGGCCAGGCCCGCATGGCCGAGCTGTCCGGTCGGGCGGGTGGCGGCGTCCCCGACGACCCCCGCGACCTGCTCGTCCACGACAACGTCTGGGCCGGCATCGGACTGGTCCGCGGCGGCGCCGGCACGGCGCTCGTCGGCAGCCACACGCAGGTGGCCGACCGGATCCAGGAGTACGCGGACCTGGGCTTCGAGGAGTTCATCCTGTCGGGCTACCCGCACCTCGAGGAGGCCTGGGCGACCGGCGAGGGACTGCTCGGCGAGCTGCGGTCCCGCGGTCTGGTCGGCGCCCGACCCACGCCGGCTCCCACCGGGGCCGCGTCCACGTTCCGATGAGCGACGGGTTCGGCGACCGGCAGCCGCTCGAGGTCGGCCTGCTGCTCTGTGACCAGCTCGACCCGGACGTCGCCGCCGTCGCCGGCGACTACACCCACCTCTACGGCACGGCCTATGCGCCCGCCGACATCCGGTTCCGGATCTACGACGTGACCGCCGGTGAGTTCCCCGCCTCGACCGACGAGTGCGGCGTCTGGATGACGTCCGGGTCCCGGCACTCCGCCGGCGACGACCTGGAGTGGATCACCCGGACCCGCGAGTTCATCCGGACGCTCGCCGACGAGCGCCGCCCCCAGGTCGGCATCTGCTTCGGACACCAGCTCACCGCGCTGGCACTCGGCGGTCGCGTCGAGCGGGCCACGGTGGGCTGGGGGGTCGGCGTGCAGCACTTCGACCTGGTCGGCCACGCCCCGTGGATCGACGCCGAGGCGACCGGCTTCGACATCTTGATGAGCCACCAGGACCAGGTCGTCGCGCTCCCCCCGGACGCCGAGCTGCTGGCCTCGACCGGGTACTGCCCCGTCGGCGCCTACCGCATCGCCGACCACGTCTTCTGCGTACAGGGCCACCCCGAGTTCGTACCCGCACTCTCGGCCACCCTGGCCGAACGACGACGGGAACGGATCGGCGACGACGTGGTCGACCGGGCGCTCGGGTCGCTGGTGCGACCGCTGGACCACGCCCGGGTGGTCGACTGGATCGGCCGCTTCTACCGGTTGGAGCGCGCGTCGGCCTGAGCCGGGACGGACCCGGCGGAGCGGGCGTCCACGGCCATCACCCGGAACCGGCCGGTGAGCGCGAACGTGATGGTCGCCACCACGAGCAGGGCGCCGGCCACCACCGTCGTCGTCCGCAGGCCCACGGTGTCGGCCGCCACACCCCAGACCAGCAGGCCGACCGGGAGCGCACCGGTGAGGCACATCAGGTAGAGCGCGATCACGGTGCCACGCAGCTCGTCGCGCACCACCAGCTGGATGGTCGTGTTGATCGTCGCGGCGATCGTCAGGTACGCCGCGCCGAACAGGAGCAGCGCGGCCACGGCGGCGCCGTACCCGGGTGACAGCCCGACGGCCACGACGCTCAGGCCGTAGGCGGCCATGGCGACGGCGAGCAGCACCGCACCGTCCACCCGGTGCTGGACCGACATCAGCGCCGGCGCGACGAGCACCGCACCGATGCCTCCGGCACCGAGCAGCAGCCCCAGCGCCGCACCGGTCACCTGGAACTCGGCCTCGCCGTAGACCGGCAGGTAGCTGAACAACGGCGAGCCGAGCGATGCGACGACGACGATGGCCGCACAGCAGGTCAGGATCGACGGCGTGGCCAGCACGTGACGGACGGCGCGGCGGATCCGACCGGTGCCCACCTGCCCACCGCGGACCCGTGAGTCGCTGCGGACCCGGATCACCAGGAGGACGCCGACCACGGCGACGAAGGACACCGAGTTGATCAGGAACGAGGCCCCGGGCCCCCAGACCGCGATCACCACCCCGGCCAGGAACGGGCCGAGCGCCCGACTGGCGTTGAACTGGGTGCTGTTCAGGGTGACGGCCCCCGGGAGCAGCTCGCGGGGCACCAGTTCGGCGACGAACGACTGCCAGATCGGTGTGTTCAGCCCACCGAGCAGTCCGGCGGCAAACGCCAGGACCGACAGGTTGAGCGTCGTCGCCGAGTCCGAGGCGACGACCGCCCACAGGCCCAGCGCGACGAGGGCCTGGAGCAGCTGGGCCGCGACCAGCAACCGACGCCGGGGGAACCGGTCGGCGAGCGACCCCCCGACCAGGCCGACCAGCATGAACGGCAGGTACTGGAAGAAGCCCGTGACGCCCACGTCGGCGGCCGTGCCGGTGATGAGGAACACGACGTAGGGGATGGTCGCGTTCTGCATCCAGCCACCCGTGTTGGACACGAACGCAGCGATCCAGAATCGCCGGTAGTGCGGTTCTCGGAGCGGGTCGAGCGGACGTGGCCGGACGGGACCACCGGCCGGACCCTCGTCGGGGCTGGACACGTGCCGAGGGTACCCCTGGCCGACCGGGTGCCCCACCGGGGGTCGGACCTAGACTCCGCCCGTGGACCAGGATCCCCCGACCCCGCCGGGGTCGAACCCGGGGCTCCGGGCCGTTCCCGGCGAGCCCCGGGAACGAGGCCGACTGAGCCCGGTGCCGGACGGCGACGACGTGCGCCCCAGCCGCGCGCTCGTCCCGATCCCGACGGCGGACCCCCACTCCGCCGAGTCCGAGGAGGGCGGCGAGCACCTGCCGGGACGGCTCTCCGACGTCGATGAGTGGGGTCGCAGCGAGCGGATGCGGGCCCTGGCCCGCCGCCTGTACGACCCCGTGTACTCGAAGTGGTTCCGCGCCGAGTGGGAGGGACTGGAGAACATCCCGACCGAGGGTGGTGCGCTGCTCGTGGCCAACCACGCCGCGGCCATCCCGTCGGACGCCCCGGTGATCATGCACGGCATCGAGAAGGAGCTGGGCCGACCCGTCTACGGCTTGGCCGACAACTTCTTCAAGCGGGTCCCGGTCGTGGGGACCCTGTGGTCCCGGCTGGGTGGACTCCCCGCCCACCCCGACAACGCCTACCGCCTGTTGGCCGAGCAGGGCCAGCTCGTCCTCGTCTTCCCGGAGGGGTCCAAGGGCCCGGCCAAGACCTTCGACGAGCGCTACCAGCTGCGACGATTCGGCCGGGGCGGCTTCGTTGAGATCGCCATGCAGGCCGGTGTGCCGGTCGTGCCGATCGCGGTGGTCGGCGCCGAGGAGTCGATGCCGACACTGTTCCGGTTGCCGAGCGTCGCGTCGGTCATCGGGGCGCCGTACGTCCCGGTGACGGCGAACATGCTCGCATTCGGGCCACTGGGCGCAGTGGCCTACTTCCCGGCCAAGTTCAGGCTGCGGGTGCTCGAGCCGGTGACCTTCAACGTGCCGCCGGACCAGGAGCGCTACTCCAAGTCCCGCGTCATGGACTGGTCCGAGGCCATCCGGGACCGGATCCAGAACGCCCTCTACGACATGCTGCGCAGCCGCGAGTCGGTGTGGTTCGGGTGAGCGGCACGGTGCGGCGGCGACCGGATCGGGGGCGGACACCGGGGGCCGTGTCGTGAGCGGATCGTCACGCCGGGTGCTGGTCACCGGGCTCGGGACCTTCTGGGGCGGCCGCGTGGCCCAGGCGCTCGAGGCCGATCCCGACGTCGAGGTGATCGTCGGCCTGGACACGACCGAGCCGACCGTCGAGCTGGAGCGCACCGAGTACGTCCGCGTCGACGCCAACTACTCGATCCTCGCCCGGATCGTCCGCGCCGCCCAGATCGACACGATCATCCACACGTTCCTGATCGTCGACCCGACCGTGATGTCGGCCCGGGCGATGCACGAGATCAACGTCATCGGGACCATGAACCTGTTCGCCGCCGCGTCGGCCCCGGCCTCCACCGTCCGCAACGTCGTGGTGAAGTCCTCCACGATCGTCTACGGCTGCTCCTCACAGGACCCGGTGTGGTTCCGGGAGGACACCCCGCCGTCCCGACCCGCACGGCGTGGCGTGGAGCGGAACCTGGAGGCCGTCGAGGGCTACGTGCGAGACTTCGCCCAGGACAACCCCCACGTCAACGTGTCCATGCTGCGGTTCGCGAACGTGGTCGGTGCCGAGATCGAGACGCCGCTCACCAAGGCGCTCCAGTTGCCGGTGGTGCCGTCGCTCGCCGGCTTCGACCCCCGGTTCCAGTTCGTGCACGAGGACGATGTGATCCGGGCCATCATGTTCGTCCTGGAGTCGAACCTGGCCGGCGTCTACAACGTGGCCGGCGACGGCCTGCTGCCGTGGTCGGAGGTGGCCCGGATCTGCGGCAAGCGCACGGCTCCGCTGCCTCCGGTCGGCACCGGCCTGATCGCCGGACCGCTGGCCCGGCTGGGGGTCGTCGACCTGCCCGAGGAGTACCTGCAGCTCCTGCGCTTCGGTCGTGGTGTCGACAACACCCGCCTGAAGGAGACCGGGTTCCGCTACGAGTACAACTCGGTCGAGGCGGTCCAGGCGTTCATCGAGTCGGTCCGGCTGCGCCGCACGATCGGCACCGGCCAACCCAGCTACCGCTACGAGCGGGACGTGGAGCAGTTCTTCCGCCACTCCCCCGCCGTGATCCGCGACTGACACCCGGGCCGGATACGGCCCCCGACCGCTCGGCGGTCGGACCCCCGGCGCCTCAGGCGGATCGGGCCCCGGCCGTCACCTCCAGGGCCAGCGCGGCGACCCGTTCGCGGATGTCGGGCCAGGTGTAGCGGTCGGCGAACAAGGCTGCGCCCGCGTCGGCGAGCCGTTGGCGGAGCGCACCGTCGTCGAGCAGCCGCAGGCACGCGTCGGCCAGGCTCCGGTGGTCGTCCTCGACCAGCGCGGTGTGGCCGTCGCGGACGTCGACACCCTCGCAACCGACCGTCGTCGTCACGATCGGCAGGTGGTGGGCGAGGGCCTCCAGCACCTTGAGTCGGGTGCCGGCGCCCACGCGGATCGGCACCACCGACACGTCGGTGCGGTCCAGTTCGGCCCGCAGGTCCGCGACCTCGCCGACCAGGTCGACCCCCGGTTCGTGACGGACCCACCCGACCCGTTCCGAACCTCGGCCGACGACACGGAAACGGACGCCGGGGCGGTGCGCCCGGACGATCGGCAGCACGTCGCGCACGAACCAGGTGACGGCATCGGTGTTCGGCCCGTAGTCGAGTGCACCGACGAAGGTGATGGTCGGGTGGGGACCCATCCACCGGGTCCGGTCGATTGTCGCATCGGCGACGGGCTCGGCTCCGTTCGGGACGACCGCCACGTTCGACACGCCCGACCGCTCGGCGTCCAGGTCGCTGCAGACGACGACCCGGTCGACCGATGCCGCGCAGCGGCGCTGCAGCGCGTCCCACCGACGCTCGTCGACCAGATCGAACGCCCGTGAGGTGGCCCACCGACCGAGCACCGCGGCTCGACCGGCCACGTCCTGTCCGGGAGCGAACTCCGGTGGGGTCCGGCGGCGCAGTCGCAGCGCCAGGTGCTCCAGGTTGTCGAAGTCGACCACCGCCGGACCGGCGGGGAGCGAGGAGTGCACCGGCCACCAGGTGTGGACGTGGGAGTACCAGACCAGGTCGTGGTCGCCCGGGAGCCACGAGGAGAGCTCACGCAGCGGACCCGACCAGTCCGTGCCCAGCACCCGCCGGGGTTCGGGGCCGCGCCACCACGACCCGAGCCAGGTCCGCACCCCGAGTTCGCCGCCGGCATCCAGGGCGAGCGTCCGGTCCACCCCGGGCCACGGCGACGGGTCGGCGGGCGGGGCTCCGGGACGGCGCAGGGCGACCAGGTCGACCGGACCGGCGAGTGTCAGGCCGCCCACGACCTGGGACAGGCGCTGTCGGTACCCGTCGGTCGCGGGCCACGGGTACGCTTCGGCCACCACCAGGGTCCGCACGCGCCGCTCCGTCACGGCGCTGCACCGTAGCGGGAGGCGAGGGATGCCACAGGTCCACGTCGAGCACCGGGACCGCGTGGCCGTGCTGACCCTGGACGACCCGGGCCGGCGCAACGCCCTGTCGCTCGAGCTCTGCGACGCCCTGACGGCCGCCGTCGCCGACGCCGAGGCCGACGACACCGTCGGCGCCCTGGTCGTGACCGGCGCCGCGCCCGCGTTCTGCGCCGGGGCCGACCTCACCCAGCTCGGAGACTCCCGTCGTGAGGGACTGCTCCGGATCTACGAGGGCTTCCTGGCCGTGGCCCGCAGCCCGCTGCCGACCGTGGCCGCCGTCAACGGTGCCGCCGTCGGCGCCGGGATGAACCTGGCGCTGGCCTGTGACGTGCGGATCGCCGCACGCTCCGCCCGGTTCGAGGACCGTTTCCTGGACCTGGGCATCCACGCGGGTGGCGGGCACACCTGGATGATGCGACGCATCGTCGGACCCCAGACCACTGCGGCCGCGGTGCTGTTCGGCGAGGTGCTCGACGGTCGGGCGGCCGAACGCGTCGGGCTCGCCTGGCGCTGCGTCGAGGACGACGCCGTGGTCGACGACGCCGTCGTCCTGGCGGGCCGCGCCGCGGCGGCACCGGCCGAGCTGGTTCGACGGACCAAGGCCACGATCCGAGACGTGGCGGCGATCGACGACCACCCGGTGGCCGTGGAACGGGAACTCGTCGACCAGCTCTGGTCCATGGACCAGCCCGAGTTCGCCGAGCGGCTCGCCGCCCTGCAGGCCCGGATCACAGCGTCCAGGCCGTGACCAGTTCGTCACGGCGCCGCTCCCACTCCTCTGCGGTGATCGCGTAGCGGACGTGGTCCTCCCAGGCGCCGTTGATCTCCAGGTAGCGCTCGGCGATCCCCTCGTCACGCAGGCCGAGCTTCTCGACGACCCGCCGTGAGGCCGTGTTGCGGGGGATGATCGAGATCTGCACCCGGTGCAGGTCGAGCACCTCGAAGCAGAAGCGCAGGACGACGACGACCGACTCGGGCATGTAGCCCTGGCCGGCCAGCCGCTGGTCGATCCAGTAGCCGACGTACGCGCTCTGGTGTGCTCCCCGGTGGATCGAGTTGACGTTCACCTCACCGGCGAACGAGCCGTCGACGAAGATGCCGAACCCGTAGCCGGTACCGAGCTGGATCTCCCGGGTCCGAACCGAGCACCGCGCCCCGAACGCCTGGCGGCTCTCGACCGTGTCGGGCTGGCCCGGGTCGCGACGCGGCTCCCAGCGGACCAACCAGTCGTGGCACCGGCGCCGGACCTCCCGCCACTGGTCGAAGTCGTGCGGGGCGAGCGGGCGCAGCAGCACCCGACGGCCGTGGAGCACGATGGGCGTGCTCGGATCCGGTGCCGTGCGACGCCGCAGCATGCGGGGAGCCTACCGAGGCCGGGCCCCGCGGTCTCAGTCCACAGGCGGCGCGTCGAGCAGTCCGGCGACCAGGCCGTCCAGGATGTCCGACTCCGACACCAGGCACTCCTGGAGGTCCAGCGCGCGGAACACCGAGACGAGCACGCACAGTCCGCCGACGATCACGTCGGCGCGGGCCTGCTCCAGCCCCGGGTTGTGGATTCGATCGGCGAGCGGTTCGGTGGCGAGCGTCCGGAACACGTCCTCGGCGGCGGCGCGGGTGAGAACGAAGTGGTGGATCGCCTCCGGGTCGTAGGTGGCCAGTCCCAGCTCGACGGCGGCGACGTTGGTGATCGTGCCGGCCAACCCCACGAACGTGGAGGCGGCGGCGAGTCCGGGGAGTTCGCGCTGCACGTCGTCCAGGTGGAGCGCGACCTCTGCCAGGCAGTTCGACAGCTCCTCGGGCCGTGGCGGATCGTGGTGCAGGTGCTTCTCGGTCATCCGGACGCACCCCACGTCGATCGAGACCGCTCCCTCCAGCCGGTCGGTGCCGAGCGCGAACTCGGTGGACCCCCCGCCGATGTCGACGACCAGGAACGGCCCCCGGGACCGGTCCAGGTTCGCGGTCGCACCCCGGAACGACGCCGAGGCCTCCTCGGTGCCGCTCAACAGCTCCGGGCGCACCCCCAGGACCTCCTCGGCCGCGTCGAAGAACGCATCGCGGTTGGCGGCGTCCCGGGACGCCGAGGTCGCCGCCATCCGCAGCCGGCCGACGCCGTGGCGGTCGGCGACCGCGCGGTACTCACCCAGGACCTCCAGCGTGCGTCCGACCGCCTCGTCGTCCAGCCGGCCGGTCCGGTCGACCCCCTGTCCGAGCCGGGTGATCCGCATGAGACGCTCGAGCGGTCGGCCGAACGCGTCGGCGACGAGCAGGCGGACCGAGTTGGTGCCGCAGTCGATCGCCGCGACCGCTCCGTCAGTCGCTCCGCTCACCAGGACTCCCTCCGGTACCGTCCGACATCCAGTTCCAACCGTTCGGCGGTCCACACCCCCACGGGGTCGTCGTGGCCGGCCAGCAGGTGCGCCAGGTGCGCGTGCAGGCACTTGACGCCGGTCCGGGTGCCGCCGACGCCGCCCGAGGGGACCGGTCCCGGGTGGTCGGCGGGCAGCGCGGCGTCGCGTTCGGCGGCCGCCCGCCGGTGGGTGGCCTCGAGCTCCCCGGGGTCGATGTCGGCCTCGGCCCGGTCGACGCCTCCGGCGGCCTCCAACGTGCCGACGACCCGGACGAGCGCCGGATCCACCAGCCAGTAGCGGGTGGGCATGGGGGTGCCGTCGTCGAGCAGCGGCCGGTTGCGGATCACGACCGGGGACCCGGCTGCGTCGCGGACGACGACCCGGAACCCGGCCTGGGGTTCACGGCCGAGCAGCGTCCTCACGGCCTGCACGTCGTCGAGCTCGGCATCGGCGCTCACGGCACCAGTCTGCGCCACCCGCGCTCGGCCCACCATGCGAGGAGCGCCGCCGACACGACGATCGCCACGAGCCCCGGCCAGATGTCGGCCCAGGCACCCGTGCCGATGAACCCGCTGCGGGCCATGTCCAGGATGTAGGTGAGCGGATTCCAGCGCGCCACGTACGGCAGCCACCCCTGCTGGAGTTCGAGCGGCACCGTCCCGACCGACAGGAACATCACGACGAACAACCCGATCTGGACGAGTCCACCCGCGGACTGGCGCTGCAGCCGGTACATCACCCCCAGCCCCCACAGAGATCCGAGCCCGGCGACGGCGAAGGCACCGACGGCGAGCCACCAGACGGCCGCCGGTCCGGCGGGGAAGGTCATCCCGCCCAGGATGCCGAGGCTGAGGGTGATCGTGAGCGGCAACAGGGCCCGGACCATGGCCCAGAGGACACTCGCGGTCGGGACCGTCCACCGCGGTGCCGGGGCGAGCAGCAACCGGTCGTAGAAGCCGGTCTCCAGATCCCGGCCGAGCGAGAACGCCGAGGCGAGCGCTGCGAAGCTGGCCGTCTGCAGGCACGCGTACGGCACCATCCAGTTGTAGATGTTGTCCGTCGGGTAGCCCGGCAGCTCCGTCAGGCCGCGGAACGTGCCCGAGAAGGCGACCGTGAAGAAGATCGGCATCACGATGACGGGGATGATCGCCGCCGGGATCCGGCGCAGCGACGTGGCGCTCCGGTGCAGGATCTGGCGGATGAGCGGCCACGGCGGGACCGACGCCGCTCCCGACGCCGACGGGACCTCGTGCGGAACCGAGGTGGCGGTCACGAGGCCACCGCGAGACGACGCCGGAGCTGCTGGGTGGCGAACAACATGCCCACCGCGCAGATGCCCAGGCACACACCAATGCTCGTGGCCGCCGCCGACAGGGAGAAGCCCTCGAGCACCTGGACGCGCATGCCGTCCACCATCCACGTCAGCGGGTTGAGCTCGGCGAGCGTCCGGTACCAGCCGGACATGAGCTCGACCGGGAAGAAGGCGCTCGACAGGAACAACAGGATGAAGATCAACGGGAAGAACCCCTGGACCGCCTCGGGCTGGCCGGTGCGGGCGGCCAGCCCGGCGGCGATCGACCCGAGGCCGAGCGACAACAGCGCGGCCACGATGACCAGCACGAGCCGACCGGCCGGACCGCCGACCACATCGGCGCCGAACGGCCAGAGCACCACCTGGAAGAAGACCGCCTGAACGACCCCGAACGCGACCGCACCGGACAGTCGGCCGACGAGGATCGCCGGACGGCTCACCGGAGAGGCCACCAGCCGGTCGAAGAACCCGCCCTGGATGTCGGTCGCCAGTTCCGATCCGCCGTTGATGCCACCGAACATCACCCCCTGGATGATCGCCGCCGGCAGCAGGAACATCAGGAACGTCGTCCCCGGAGGCACCACGCCCGGGATGTCGGCGACCCCGCCCATCGCCGAGGCGTTCACGGCGACCAACAGGAGCGGGAAGACCGTGGCCGGCAACCACGAGCTCGGCTGTCGGGCGAAGCGCACCACCGCCCGTCGGCCGAGCGCGGCGGCCTGCCGGACCGTGTGGGTGCGCCGTGTCGGAGCCGATGCGACGGTCACGGAGCTGCCTCCTCGGCGCCCTCGAGCCGTCGGCCGGTCGCCTCGGCGAACACGTCGTCCAGGCTCGGCGTGTTCAGCTCCATGTGGTGGATCCGGATGCCGGCGGTGTCCAGGACCCGGACCGCCTCGGCGGCGCCCGCCGCGCCCTCGTACAGGCCGACGGCGACCCTGCCGGCCCGCGACGGACGGGCCTCGCCGACCCCGGCCAGGGCCTCCCGGGTGCGTTCCTCCTCGCCCACCTCGACGTCGAGCAGCAGCGTCGGCAGCCCGACCTGCGACTTGAGCGTGGCGGGCGCACCCTCACGGACGATCCGACCGCGGTCGATGATCGCCACCCGGTGCGCCAGTTCGTCGGCCTCCTCCAGGTACTGCGTCGTCAGGAACACGGTCGTGCCCTGCTCGGTGTTGAGCCGGCGCACCTCGTCCCACAGGTTGACCCGACTCATCGGGTCCAGGCCGGTGGTGGGTTCGTCCAGGAACAACACCGCCGGTTCGTGCATCAGTGCGAGCGCCAGGTCCAACCGTCGGCGCATGCCGCCGGAGTAGCCGCCGACCAGCCGGTCACCCGCCTCGGTGAGCCCCACCCGGTCCAACAACCGCTCGGAGCGCTCACGGCCCTCGGCCCGGCCGATCCCGTAGAGCGTCGCCTGCAGGTGCAGCAGCTCCCGACCGGTCATCAGCGGGTCGATCGCTGCGTCCTGCAGCGCGACCCCGATCGCGGCGCGGACCTGCGGGGCCTGACGAACCACGTCGAAGCCGGCGACGTGGGCGGAGCCGTCGGTGGGTCGCAGCAGGGTCGTCAGCATCCGGACGGTGGTCGACTTGCCGGCGCCGTTGGGGCCGAGGAAGCCGAAGATCTCGCCCTCAGCCACCTCCAGGTCGACGCCGTCGACGGCTCGGACGTCCCCGAAGGCCCGCACGAGCCGGCGCGCCACGATCGGGGCCTCGTGGGACGGGCCGGAGGAACTGGACGGGCTGGAGGAACCGGACATGCTGGGATCTCGATGCTGCAGGAACGAATGGGACACGACTGACGGGTGGAACGGAGCGGGACCGGAACGGACCGGGCCCACGGGGGTGCAACCGACGGGAAGGGCCGGATCATCCCGGCGGCTGGGCACCGCAACGGCCCGGAGCGGACCCGGCCCGGCCGGTCAGGGGGACGCGGCGGCGGCTGCGACGGGGCCGGCCAAGAGGTCGAACGGCCAGGCCTCGGGCAGCACCACCCCGGCGGTTGCCGGGGGCAGCACCGAGTAGGACTCCTCACCCGGTTCCACCAGGCCGAACTCCTCCCGGGCGACGCGCTCGATCCGGTTGGGGTCCCGGTAGCGGGCGAGCCGCTCCTCCAGCGCCGCGTTCTCGGCCTGGAGCCGGGCGAGCTCGTCGGCCTGGGCGGCGACCGCCCGGCGCTCACCCAGGTAGCCGAGCACCGGTCCCGCCAGCAGCAGGCCGCCGGCCACGGCCACCAGGACCGCGGCCGTGAACCAGCGCAGGAACCGGGCCCGGGCCGGGCTCACCGGCCGCCCCCGAGCGGTGCCAGCGCCGCGGCCCCCCGGTAGACGGCGGCCTCGCCGAGCTGCTCCTCGATGCGGAGCAACTGGTTGTACTTCGCCACCCGGTCCGAACGGGCCGGCGCACCGGTCTTGATCTGTCCGCAGTTGGTGGCCACAGCCAGATCCGCGATCGTCGTGTCCTCGGTCTCCCCGGACCGGTGCGACATCACCGCCGTGTACCGGTTGGAGCGGGCCAGCTCGACGGCCTCGAGCGTCTCGGTCAACGTCCCGATCTGGTTGACCTTGACGAGGATCGAGTTGGCGACCCCCTCCGCGATGCCGCGGGCCAGACGCTCGCTGTTCGTCACGAACAGATCGTCACCGACGAGCTGGACGCGACCACCCAGCGCCGCGGTCAGAGCGGCCCAGCCGTCCCAGTCCTCCTCGGCCATGCCGTCCTCGATCGACACGATCGGGTAGCGCCCGCACAGGTCGGCCAGGTAGCCGGCGAACTCCGACGGCGTCAGGCTCCGACCCTCTCCCGCCAACGTGTAGCGGCCGTCGGCGAAGAACTCCGTCGACGCCACGTCCAGGGCGATCGCCACCTCGTCACCGGGCGTGCGCCCGCTGCGTTCGATCGCCTCGACCAGCAGGCTGACCGCCTCCTCGTTGCTGGCCAGGTTCGGGGCGAAGCCACCCTCGTCACCGATCGCCGTCGACAGCCCCCGTTCGTGCACCACCGACTTGAGGGTGTGGTAGCACTCGACGCCCCAGCGGAGCGCCTCCGAGAACGACGCCGCACCGACCGGCATGAACATGAACTCCTGCAGGTCGACGTTGTTGTCGGCGTGCTCACCCCCGTTGATGACGTTGAGCATCGGAACCGGCAGCACGCACGCGTTCGCACCGCCGACGTAGCGGTACAGCGGCAGTTCGAGTTCGTCGGCCGCGGCCCGGGCGACGGCCAACGAGACACCCAGGATCGCGTTCGCCCCCAGACGACCCTTGTTGTCGGTCCCGTCCAGTTCGATCATCAGGCGGTCGACGTCCCGCTGGTCGAGCGCGTCCAGACCCAGCAACGCATCGGCCAGCTCACCGTTCACATGCTCGACCGCCTGCTGGACCCCCTTGCCGACGTAGCGGTCGGCCTCGCCGTCACGGAGTTCCACCGCCTCGAACGCTCCGGTCGACGCACCCGAGGGGACCGCCGCCCGGCCGACGGCGCCCGAATCCAACTCGACCTCCACCTCCACGGTCGGGTTGCCCCGGGAGTCCAGGATCTCGCGACCCCACACGCCTTCGATCACGCTCACCGACCACTCCTCACCGTCGACGACACCGGGTGGACGGCCGTCCTCACCCGTGGGCCCGACCGAACCGCCGGGCGGCCACCCACCGTACCGTCTGGTCAGCCCGAGCCGGTGCTGCTGGAGCCGGTGCTGTTGCCGGCGTTGCCGGTGCTGTTGCCGGCGTTGCCGGTGCTGTTGCCGGCGTTGCCGGTGCTGTTGCCGGCGTTGCCGGTCCCGTTGCCGGCGTTGCCGGTCCCGTTGCCGGCGTTGCCGGTCCCGTTGCCGGCGTTGCCGGTCCCGCCGGTCCCGGGTTCGATGGTCGGGGCACCGGTCACCCGGGCCAGCCGGTCTCGGATCAACTCGGCGAACGCCCGGGCACCCTCGGGATTCAGGTGGGACCCGTCGTAGGTGAACCAGTCCGGGTGCTCCTCACCCACCGAGTACCAGTCGACCAGGACCGCCGTCGGATGCCGGTCCGCCGCCGCAGCCAGTCGACCGTTGACCAGGTCCTCCCACGGACGGTCCACCTTGGCGTTGACCAGCAGCACGGTCTGTTCGCCGGCCAACTCGAACAGCTCGTCCAGGTCGTCGTCCTCGAACGTCCCGTTGACGCCTGCGTTGATGACGAGCGGACCGGGGATCTCGCCCGCCTCCGCGTAGGCACGCACCACGTCCAGGACCCCGTCGAACTGCCGGGACACCCTGGCGTCGACCCGCAGGCCGGGCATGGCGTTGACCAGCTCCTGCTTCGCGCCGAGCACCACGGAGTCGCCGACCAGCAGGGCGTTGGTCGGCGTCTGGCGGACCGCCGCCCCCGACCCGGCGGCGACCGACTGGTCGATCTGCTGGGTCAGTTCCGCGGACGACGCCGAGAGGATCGTGGTGGTCGTCGCCGGGCCGCCGTCCTCTGCGCTGGTGCCTGCACCGGAACCACCCTCGCCCAGTGCCAGCTCGTCGGCCAGCCCCGTGGCCTCCAGTGCGATCTCGTCCCGGGTCGGGTCGCTCGCCGCCCGCTGCAGACCCCACCCGATGAGCACGACG
>CAIYGQ010000187.1 GCA_903925745.1 uncultured Actinomycetes bacterium
GCCGCCCCGACCGGCCGCGATCACCGGGTCGAGCCCGTAGTAGTCGGCGATCTGGGCGGTGATCCCCGGTGCGGGCGGGCAGTCGAGCTCGTTCGCGCCGGAGACGGCCCCCGGGGTCGTCGGTCGATCCGGGTGCAGGAGCGTCAGCCCAACGACCGCCGTCACGGTGTCGCGCAGCGACCGGGGCACCTGGGGTGCCCGGGCAGGCCGCGCCACCTTCAGTTGGCCCGAGTCCTCGGTGATGATCGGGACGCCGAGCAGGTCCTGGGCCTCGGCGGCACTCATCGACCCGACGATCGCTCCCCGGGTCGGGTGGATGTCGCCCTCGAAGCCGGCATCCCGGAGTGTCGTCAGGGCCGCCTCGGCATCGGTCGCAGCGGCGCCGTGGTCGTCGGCGATCCGACCGGCATCGAGCCACTGCCGGTACGACGGATCGCCCGGATCGGAGACTGCGAGCGCAGCGGCCCGGAGGCCGTCCAGGTCGTGGTCGAGCACAAAGGCCACGGGCAGCTCCAGGTCCCCGGCGGCGAGGGGGCCGGGATCGTCGCGGCTGCAGCCGATGAGCGCCGCGGTGGCCAGGACGGCGGTCGAGACCCCGATGGCCAGGTCGCGCCGTCGGCGTGCCGGCGTTCGCTCCACGTCGACTCCACCTCCGTCCCTGTGCGATCCGGCCGACCGTGATCCGGCCCCATCTGCTGCTGCGCTCCGGCGGCCCGCCCGCTGTGTCGTGCCCGGATCCGGGGGCGTTCCCGGCAACGTCCTCGCCGACAGTACCGCCGGCGTCGCCGGTTCCACCGCCCCGCCGGGCCCTCGATGCCCGACGGCCTCCCGTCCGCTCCCTTCCCGCGTCACCTCCCCCGGTTCCGGCCGGGTTCCGGGGGTGGGTGGAATCGACCCCGTCCCCCGGTAGTGTCCACCGTCGCCGGAGTCGGCGGGATCCGATGGGACCACCGGACGGGACGGCGCAGGACGACGGAACGGGACGACAGGGGGCCAGTTGACCGCGAATGGACGGCGAAGGATCCGATCGGCGCCACGGCTCGTCGCGGTGGCCGTGGCGGTCATGGCCTCCGCCCTGGTCGCCTGTGGGAGCGAGTCGGACCCGGGCGAGCAGGCCGGATCCGACGCCGCCCCGGCGACGGCCGACGCGGCGGTCGCCACCGGAGCGTGCGCCCCGTTCCCGGCAGGGAACATCCCACCGGACCCGACCCCTCCGTACGACCCTCCCTACGGAGATCCGCAGCGTCCCGAGAGCCTCCGGGCCCTGCAGAAGGCGGTGGTCGAGGCGGCGCAGGCCCCCGGCTACTCGAGGACCGGCGTGCTGTGTGCCGAGGGGATGGCGACGCCCGAGATCTGCGACGTGGACTACTGGAACTCCGGCCAGACCCCGGGCCGCCAGGAGCAGTGCAACTTCTTCTACCTCCGGGTGGGGAACGAGTACTGGAGTGACGGCCAGCGACTGGGCCTGACCTCGATGGTGCTCGACCAGTACACGGGCTACCTCGGGGTCACCGCCGACGGGAAGGACCCGGCGAACCAGGCGGCCGGACCGCACACGACCATCTCCGAGTTCGACGGCAACTGGGTGAACGTCGGTGAGCGCGGCACGCCCGCCGCCACGTTCACCGTGACCGACGGCAAGCTGACCGCCGGCGACGTGGCCGCCGGACTCCAGCAGGCGATCCTGGACCCGGTGACGTCGTCCAACCCGAAGGTCACCGCGATCTCCCCGATCATCGCCTCGGACACCATGACGGTCGACTGCTCGACCATCTGGATCAACGAGCGCGGGTCGTGGACCGAGTCGACGATCGACCAGGTCGACCCCACCACCCGTGCCTCGTTCGTGTGCGCCGGAACCGGGGACGGGGTCGGCACGGCCTACATCGAGGCGTCGCTCCTGCCGGGACCCCAGCCCGGGTCCACCGTCCCGGCCTCGGTGAGCGTCCGGGTCACCTCGAATCCGTCCAACACCCTCCGGAGCGACCCCGGTGCGGGGTTCACGTCGGACAACGTCGTGTGGCCCACCGGGACCGACGAGGTTCGGAACGGGACGACGATCCCCTTCTCGATCCCCACCGGTGACACCTGCGCCGCCACCGACGGCACCAGGACCGCCCCCTGCCTGCACCTGTGGGTGAACTTCCCGACCAAGTCCAACCTGACCCTCGGACCGCAGGTCGTCCCCAACGACCGTGCGGCCGAGCCCCTGCCGGGCTCGAGCGGCGCCCTGGCGTGCACGATCTGGTTCACCCTCGAGCTCGACTCCCCGCAGCTGCTCGAGACGATGTCGAAGTACGGGCTGTCGTCGGACGGCTACACCCCGCACATCAGCCTGGCGAAGCGGAAGTGGAACACCGACCAGATCGGCCCCCCGACAGGGACCGCCGTCGGCAAGCCCGACCCCTGCAACGATGCCCGACTGCTGGCGAGCAACCTGCCCGGCTCCGACCGGCCCACACCGAGTTCATGAGGCGAGCCCGGTGCCGCCGACATCCCCTCGGCGGCCCCGACGCCTCCCGATGCACCTGATCCGCAGAAGCGAGGAGAACCCGTGACCACATCCAGGACACTCACGGCGGCCGTCGTCGCCGCAGCGCTGTTCCTCACCGGCTGCGCCAGCGACTCCGACACCGCGAGCGACGACGCCGCGGTCACCGAGGACGCGGTCGCGGCCGCTCCGGAGTGCCCCACACCGTCGCCCCCACCACCGACCGGTGAGGTCGCCGTGGCGCAGCCGGACGACCAGGGTCAGGCGTTGTTCGACGCGATCTGCGCTGCGACCAAGACGATCGACATCGTGATCTACCAGATTGGGAGCCCACAGCTGCAGCAGGCGCTGGTCGCCGCCATGCAGCGCGGGGTGAAGGTACGCGTCGTGGTGGACGGGTACAGGGCCTCCCAGGTGGAGGGTGGGGAGGGGTTCGCCTCTGCGATCCGGCTGGAGGCCGAGGACGCCGGCGTGCCCGCCGACGCCCTGTCGATCAACTGGTCCAGCGACAACTTCAACATCACGCACCAGAAGTCGGTGATCGTCGACGCCGTCGACGACTCGGGTGCCGCCCTGAGCCCCGACGCGCTGCCACCGTCGGCCAGGCTGCTGGTCTCGACCGGCAACTTCCAGGAGTACCAGCCCGAGGTGAAGGACCCGTCGTCGCCCACGCCGCTCGAGTCACCGGGGAAGTTCTTCTCAGCCCGCGACTTCTACGTCACGACCGGCGACAAGACGCTCATCGCCGAGGCCGCCCGGGTGTTCGTCTCGGACTTCTCGTGTGCCGGCCCGACGGTCACCAACGACCTGCGTGACTCGACGGACCTGGTCTGGAGCAACGGGACCACGGGGCTGTACGCCGACGAGGTCGGTCAGTACCCGCCCGTGGAGCAGGGCTACTTCGGCCCCGACAAGGTCCAGCAGCCGCCGCCGGTCGACCAGGGCAACTCGTTCCTCTACCAGCTCGACCTGATCGAGAACGCCCAGGCGGGCGACCTGGTGCGGATCTACAACGAGGAGTTCGCCAGCACACCGTTCGTCAGGGCCGTGACCGAGGCGGCGCAGCGGGGTGTGGACGTGCAGTTCGTGATGACCTACGAGCCCCCGAGTGCGAAGTTCGGCCCATCCCAGTCGATGGTCAACCTCAGCAAGGTGGCGGCGGCGGTCCCCGCCGACTCGACCCTCCCCGGTGTCACGGTGACGCTGTTCGGACCCCAGGCGGTGTTCCCCGACGTCCTGTACATCCACGCCAAGGCGATCCTGGTCAAGGGCGCCGACGGCTCCTTCAAGGGGGGATTCGTCGGGTCGGAGAACCTGTCGTCGGGTTCGATGGGGTACAACCGCGAGCTCGGCCTGCCGCTCACGTCGGCGGACACGCAGGTGGTGAACCTCATCCAGGAGACGTTCGACGCGGACTTCGCCTCGCAGGCGAACACCACCCAGTGGAACAAGAGCAACCCGTCCGCCGTCCCCGACGAGTGGAACTCGAAGCCCGAGGCGCCTGCGAGCGA
>CAIYGQ010000188.1 GCA_903925745.1 uncultured Actinomycetes bacterium
CTCGACGTCGCAGTGGTTCCGCAACCTGGCCGTCGACCCCGACCCGGCCGTGTGGCTGGGCGGTCGGGTGCGGCCGGCGGGTGCGTCGGTCAAGCGGGGTCCGGTGAGCCTGGCGGTGCTGGAGCTGGCCTGATCAGTCGTGCCGTCACTCGACTGGAGTGCCGCGCCCTCCGCAGCGCCGACCCTCGCATCGTCCCCACCTCGAGTGACCTCGGGGTGACCCACCGCTTCGACGGGCGGTACGGTGCCCGCAGGGATCGGGTGTCCGGAGGGGAGCAGCGGTGAGCGACGCGCCACTGGGTGAGGGTTGGTGGTTGGCCACGGACGGGCGGTACTACCCGCCGGAGCAGCATCCAGACCATCGTCCGAAGCCCGCACCACCGCCGACCGCGGAGGCTCCGCAGGTCACGAGCCCGGTCACACCACCGGTGCCTCCAACCCCGCCGCTGATTCCTCCGGCCGCAACCGGTGCGTGGGGGCCGCCGTCAACGGTCCAGTCCACAACTCCAACGGGAACACCCGAGCCCTGGTACCACGCCTGGTGGGCGATCGCCCTCGGACTGCTGCTCTGCTTTCCCGTCGGACTGGTGCTCCTCTGGACGAGCCGCAAGCCGACTGGTGCCAAGGTGGGTCTGTCGGTCGCCACCGGGCTCCTGGTCCTCGCGCTGACCGTCTCGTCGGCGCTGTCGTCGCCCTCTCCCGACGACGTGGCAGCGACCGGGGACGAGCCCCGGACGTTGGTGGGGTCCGAGGACGTCGAACCGCAGCCCACGGTGACGGCCGCCCCGCCCGTCACCGCTGCCCCCACGACTGCCCCTCCGACCACCGTGCCGCCGCCGCCCACGACTGTGCCGACGACCCTGCCCCCACCACCGCCTCCACCACCGCCCCCGCCACCAACCACCGTCCCACCTGCGCCCGCGGCGGTCATGCCCGACGTGGTCTGCATGAACCTGCAGGTCGCCCAGGACACGATCCAGGCCGCCGGCGTCTTCTTCTCCCGTAGCACGGACGCGAGTGGTCAGGGTCGGTCCCAGATCGTCGACTCCAACTGGATCGTCGTGTCGCAGAGCCCGCCGCCGGGCACTCCGATCGGCGAGGGAGACCCGGTGTTGGGTGCGGTGAAGTACGGCGAGTTCAGCCCCTGCTGAGACCATCCCCGGAGATGTCCGCTGGTTGGACTCGGAGATTGGACGCGGAGGTTGGGCTTCGGTGACCTCACGCGCGAGTCCAGCGATCCGGCCGGAATGCTGCCGGGGCTGGCGCCGTGCGATGGATTGCGGGAGATTGTCGACCAGCGAACCGGTGGGATCGGAGACTCGAGATGAAGCCCGGAGACGTCATCGGTTCGTGGAAACTCGAGCGGATGCTCGGTTCGGGCTACTTCGGAACGACCTTCCTCGCCCGCGACACGCACGGGTCGGACTGGGAGATCGCCCTCAAGGTGCTCCCGGTTCAGGCAGGAGGTGCGGCACAGCTCGAGGCCGAGGTGAACGCAGTGTTCGGGCTCAGCCACCAGAATGTCGTCGCGTACCGGGAGCGCCCGATGCCCTGCAGTTCCGAGGGTCGTGAGTACATGGCGTTCGGACTCGAACTCTGCGACGCAACGCTCGAGCAGGTGCTCGGCCTCGTCGACCACTCGAGCGACGACCTCGACCAGCTGATGCGGTGGGTGGTTCCCGACGTCCTCTCGGCGCTCCGCTACCTGCGTCGCGAGGGAGTCGTCCACCGGGACATCCACATGGGCAACGTGCTCATCAGGCGAGGCATCTGGAAGGTGGGCGATTTCGGTCTGGCTCGCCCGCTCGACGCCGATGGCCTCTACTCGGGTCGGGTTGCCGGGCTCAGGGAATTGAAGGCACCCGAGGAACTGGAGCACGGCGAGGCGAGCCATGCGTCGGACGTGTACATGCTCGGCGCGATGGTGTTCGCCATCCTGACCGGCGGTCTGACGTCAGGTGAGCCCTTCGAGGTCGATCCGGGCCACCCGGGTGTTCCCGACGAGTGGAGGTCGTTCATCACGCTCGCATGTGCGGACCTGAGGATCAGGCGCACTCTGGATCTCGACGGGCTGGTCAACCTGGTCCCCGTCGGCGGAGTGAAGGTCGAAGGGTTGCGTGCCTCGGTCGGGGGCATGATCACCGCGGCGGGAGTCCAGCAGCCGATGTCACCATCCAGTCTGGAATCGGCCGCAGGGGCACCGTCAGCGCATCGATCTGGGATCGTAGGGGAACGCCCCTTCGACCGTCCGCTGGGTCGCCCCGGCCCGGTGGCGCTCGTCGCCACCGTCGCTCCCGCCGGCGGCGGGTCCGTCGTGCACGTCGTCGACCGTCGCGGCACGTTGTTCGAGCGCGATCCGGTGGCTGCGTTCGGTGCCGGGTGGACCCTCGAGCCGTCGCCGACCGCCAACCGGGTCGTCGCGATCGCCTCGGGATCCCACGAGTCGGGTCACCGCGAGGTCTTCGTGGCCGACGACAGGGGTCGCCTCCACCACCGGTGGGTGGTCGGTGGCGAGTGGTCCGACTGGCACCGGATGGGACATCCGGCTCGTGCGGTCGCGTCGCTGGCGTGTTCGTCGCTCGGCTCGGGGCACCTGGAGTTGTTCATGGTGGGTGAGGACGGGCGGGCGCACCATCGCTGGTGGCTCCAGGGTGAGGGTTGGTCGGACTGGGCGGACTTCAGCGAGGGTCAGGCGGTCGGGCTCGGTGCGATCACCGCGGTGTCCTTCGGGCCGCTGGGCCAGATGGTCTTCGCTCTCCACGAACCCCGCCGTCAGGTGCTCCTGCGCTTGTTCTCGCAGTTCGAGCATCGCTGGTCCAACTGGGCGTGGATGGACGACCAGCCGGACGTCGCAGTCGCGGTCGCTGCGGCGCCCATCTCACCCCAACACGTGGAGGTCTTCACGGTGGACGACGTCGGGTCCATGTGGCAGGTCGGTTGGGGTCCGGTTCCTCGGTGGTCCGAGTGGAGACGTCTGGGCGCCCCACCGGGCCGGACTGTGATCAACGTTGCGGCGTGCTCGCGAGGAGACGGACACCAGGAGGTCTTCGCCGTGGACGACCTCGGCCTCCTGTGGAACCGCTGGTGTGTGGACGACGCCGGACACCGGACGTGGTCGGGGTGGGATGCGCTCGTCGGACCTGCAGCGAGGAGCCACTGGGAGGTGTGAGCGCCTGCACGTGGGCCCGTGTCTCCCCGCTGGTCCACCGCGCTGTCCTCCCCTCGACACGACCTTCGGTCTGCACAGTCCTCCCTGCGGTCGCTGAGTACCCCTCGTCGTCGCTGTGGTCAGGTGCACCTGCTGTTGGACCGCTCCACTCGCTCCGGGTAGCGTCGGACTCGAGGCAGGTGGGTGTGCGGAGACAGGGGGAGGGTGTCAGTGGCAACTGCGTGGCGCCGTCGGCTGTGCGTCGAGCCTGAACAAGGGCGAGTCCAGTGGGACTGCCTCCGTTGAGTTCTCCCTCGAGCATCTTCGGGGAAGCGGTGAGCCCCCAGCCCTCCGGCGCTCCGCTGACGCCACCAGTCCCGCTGTTGGTCTTCGCCGGACTGGCGCTCCTGTCGTCGTTCGGGCTGCTCTTCACTGGGGCATTCGCTGACCTGGCCCACGTGATCGGCTGGATGCTGGCGTCCATCGTCGGTGTCGGGCTGCTGGCTGCCTTCACGGCGCAGGACCTGAAGCGACGTCAGCAGCGCAACTACTCCCCACAGCCGACTGCCAGCCGGGTCCGAACCGGGTTGGCTGTCGCCGCACTGGTCCTGTGTGCCCTGCACGCGTGGACCCTGGCCTGGAGTCTGGCGTCCCGATGAGGTGGGCCCGACTCCTGGCTGCCTTCGTCGTGCTGCTCGGCGGCACCGCCATCGGCGGTCCGGTTGCGGCGACCACGGCCCAGCAGCCTCCGGCGATCGATCCGTCGCTCGACAAGCTCGCCAACTGCGTCACCACCAACAAGCGACTGGCGCTCGTCGTCCTGGTCGACGAGTCGGGGAGTCTCGAGAAGACCGATCCGGGAGCGAGCCGGGTGCCCGCAGCGAAGGCGGCCGTCGCCGGTCTCGTCGGACTGGTCGATCGCAGCGGCGGTCAGGTGGCCGTCGACGTGCAGGTGGCCGGCTTCGGTGTGGACTTCGAAGCCGGGGCGCCGTGGCAGCGGGTGGACGGGGCCGGTCGCGGTGCGTGTCCTGCTGAATGTCACCGGCGGCGAGGATGTCACCCTGATGGAGCTCGACGAGCTGGCGAATGAGCTGAGCGCCATGGTCTCGCCCGACGCC
>CAIYGQ010000189.1 GCA_903925745.1 uncultured Actinomycetes bacterium
ACGAGCGCGTCCCAGTCGGCCCGGTCGTCGCCGAGGGTGGCCGTGACCTCGATGCGAAGCGGTGCGCCCATGAGCACCGGAGTGTGGCGCGTCCGGCGGCCGGGTGCGAGTTCCGAGCGCAGCAGGTCCGGTGACCCAGGGCAGGCGCATGATCACGGAGCGCGCGATTCGGCGGCGGTCGCGTCGGCTGTGGCACCGGCCGTGGCACGGGCTCGAGCTGGGCCCTCCGACCCCTCCGGATGGGGGATCTACCCGAAACTGCCCCTTGACGGTGGCATGGGTCACGCGCCTACCCTCACCAGAGAGCAACTCCCGGTTCGCACATGTTCCGGAGTGGCGGCGGCAAGGGGACGACATGCAGCTGGGGCAGGCGGGTTTCACATGCTGAGGCAATCGGAGAGCGGGGGTTCGCCGCGGTGGTCGGACCCGGTGTCCGCGACCGCGATCGACCCGATGAGCGACGCGGCGGTCATCGATCTCCGCAACGGCAACCGCACCGATGCGTCCCATCCGAAGTCCATCGTCCTGAGCCTGCCGAGTCGGGCGATCCCGCAGCGTGAGCGTCGTGCCGTCGGCCGGAACATCCGAGCGCTCGGTCATCTGCTCGACGCCGTGGCGCTGTCGGCGCCGTTCGTCTTCCTCGACTTCGTGCGCACCGACGTCATCTCGTTGCGAGTCGTCGCCCTGTTCGTGGTGGTCGCCACGGCGCTGCTCTGGCCGACCCACAAGCGCGGCCGTGAGATCGTCGCCCCGGGTGAGGGCCTCGTCTCGATCGTGACCCGCATCGGCCTCGCACCGATCGTCACGACGATGCTGCTCGGCGTCACGCGCTTCACCGACTTCACGAACGCGCAGCGGTTCATCGACATGGTCGCCATCGTCCAGGTGGTCGTCATCACGCTGCCGCTCGTCATGATCGGCCGGGTCGTCAGCTACCGCCTCGCCAAGCTGGCCCGACTGCGGGGCTACGACCTCGAGGACACGCTCATCGTCGGGTCCGGCCCGGTCGGCCTCGAGGTCGCCGAGGTGCTCTGCGAGAACCCGCAGTTCGGTCTGGTGCCGTGCGGGTTCGTCGACGGTTTCGACGACGACCTGCCGCTGCCGCTCGTCGGCCGGCCCCGTGACCTTCCCGAGATCCTCGCCCGCACGGGTGTCCGTCACGTCGTCCTGGCGTTCGGCTCGTCGGCCGAGTCGGAGCTCGTCGGCATCATCCGCCGCTGCGTCGACTCCGAGGTGCAGTTCTACGCCGTTCCCCGACTCTTCGAGCTCGGCATCAGTCACGACGACATCGGTCACGAGGTCGACGGCCTGCCGCTGGTCCCGGTGCGTCGCCCGGGCACGTCGTCGTCGATGTGGCCGGCGAAGCGGGCCTTCGACATCATCGCCTCGCTCGCCCTCATCGTCCTGACCTCGCCGATCATGCTGGGCTGCGCCATCGCCGTGAAGCTCACGAGCCGGGGCCCCGTCTTCTTCCGGCAGGTCCGGATCGGCATCGGTGGGCGCACCTTCGAGATCCTCAAGTTCCGCACGCTGCGGGTGAACGACGACTCGTCGACGACGTGGTCGGTCGAGGACGACGACCGGGTGACCCTGGCCGGCAAGTTCCTCCGCCCGTCGCACCTCGACGAACTGCCGCAGCTCATCAACGTGCTCCGTGGCGAGATGTCACTGGTGGGCCCCCGGCCGGAGCGTCCGCACTTCGTGGAGCAGTTCGGCACCGAGATCGACGGCTACCACTACCGCCACCGGGTGCCGGTCGGCATCACCGGCTGGGCGCAGGTCAACGGCTACTGGGGTGACACCAGCATCGAGCGACGGGTCCGGCTGGACAATCGCTACATCGAGAACTGGTCGCTCTGGCGTGACCTGGTGATCGGTCTGCGCACGATCCCGACGCTGTTCGGCCGCCGACGCTGATCGAGCACCCCGACGCCGCCGGCCA
>CAIYGQ010000190.1 GCA_903925745.1 uncultured Actinomycetes bacterium
ATTATGAGCCGAGTGCTCTCACCAACTGAGCTACGCCGCCGGTGACGGCCACCGAGGTGACCGCAGCGAGCCCCCTGTCAGAATCGAACTGACGACCTTTTCCTTACCATGGAAACGCTCTGCCGACTGAGCTAAGGGGGCGGGCCGGCGGCTGGGCCGCCGGGCGATCGCCAACCATAGCGATCCGCCCGATTGGCCAACAACCGCAGTGCAGGCCGACGACCGTGGCACCCACCCCCGGACGGTGCCGGAGGGTCGCAGGCCGGTGGGCGCCGCCTCAACGGAGGCTCAAGGCGGTCGGCCGGTCGGCCGATGACCCGACGTGCGTTTCGACCGACTCGTCCTGTCCGACGCGGGGAACCAGGTGGCGGTCGACCTGCACCCGGGCCTCAGCGTGCTGCCCGGACTCGGACAGGTCGAGCGCGACGGGCTCGTGAACGAGTTCGTCGGAGCCCTCGGACCCGCCCGGCCCGGGGTCCACCTGGAGCTGCGGGCCGACGACGGCCACCGTTTCGCCATCTTCCGACCCACCCGGGGCGAGCCTCGGGTCATCGACGTCGACGACCGGGCGGACGTGACCGAGCACTACACCGACGACCGGGGAGCGATCGACCTGCTCGCCCGGGCCGGTCTGGACGAGCGGAGCGCCCGACGGGCCGTCCGCATCTCCGGCGAGGACCTGGCGGGTGCGACCGAGACCAGCCGGTGGATCCAGACGCTCGCCGCCTGCGACCAGGACGAGGTGTGGCAGGCCGCACAGGACGTGACCACGGCCCACCGGCACCTGGAGGAGACCGCTGCGACCAACGGCAGCCGGGTCGAGGACGCCGAGGTGATCGCCACCATCGAGGAACGCCACGAACGCTTCGAGCAGACCCAGGCCGACTCCGAGAACGTCCGCCGGGTGACCTTCCTGACCGCCGGCGTCGCCGGCCTGCTCGCCGTGCCGCTCGCCGGGATCGTCGGCGACCTGGTCGTCCTGCCCCTCGCCATCATCGCGGCGGTCGCGGTCGTCGCCTCGTTCGTGACGTGGCGACGATCGGAGCGGGCCCGCACCCGGGAGGCACAGGCCCTGGCGGAGGCGGGCGCCCAGAGCTACCTGGGGTTCCACCTGCAGCGCGTCAACTCGCTGCTCGCCTCGGACCTGGGGCGGCAACGACTGCTCGCCGCCGCCAACGCGCACCGCGACGCCCGGCGACGCTGGGCGGACCTGGCCGGGGACATCGGGCCCGAGTGGGCCATCGAACACCGCCGGACCATCCAGGCCGCGGCGGCCGCTGCTGCGCACGCACAGACCTTCACCGGAGGCGACAACCTGGACGAACGAGCCGCCGAGGCGGTCGCCGCTCTGCTCGACCGACTGCAGGGCCTCCGGTCCCTCGGACCCGACGGCGAGGGCTTCCCCGCCCTGCTCGACGAACCGTTCAGCGCGATCGACGACGACCACCTGCCCACCCTGCTCGAGGCGCTCGTCGGCGCAACACGCGACCAACAGGTCGTCCTGCTCACCGACGACCCCCGGATCGCCGGATGGGCGCAGGCCGAGTCGCTCACCGGCGCGCTCCGGGTCGTCGAGCCCGAGCCGACGGTCCTGCTCGAGGACGCCTGAGTCCGGCGGGTCCACCCCGGTCCAACAGAGGCGACGGTAGCGTCGCGGCGTGCACCTCCGACCCGCCACGGTCGACGACGCCGCCGACCTGCTGCGGATCTACAACCACGAGGTCGAACACTCCGTCGTCACCTTCGACCTGGTGCCCCGCACCCTCGGCGAGCAGCGGAACTGGATCGCGGACCGCTCCGGTGCGCACGCCGTGATCGTCGCCGAGCTGCTCGACGGCGAGCCGGGCGTGGTCGGATTCGCCGCCCTGTCCCCCTATCGGGACCGGCCTGCGTACGCCACCACGGCCGAGACGTCGGTGTACGTGGACGCCGCCGCCCGGGGACGCGGCGTCGGACGGGCCCTGCTCGACCAACTGGTCGAGACCGCCAGGGCACACGGCTTCCACGCGCTGATCGCCCGGATCGTCGGCGGCCACGAGGCGTCCATCGCGCTCCACACCGCCGCCGGGTTCGAGGTCGTCGGCCACGAGCGCGAGGTCGGCCGCAAGTTCGGCCGATGGCTCGACGTCACCCTGGTCGAGCTGCTGCTCTGACCCCGCAGCACCCCTGCGTTCGCAGGGGCCCGGACGCGAACAGCACCCCTGCGTTCGCAGGGGCCCGGACGCGAACAGCACCCCTGCGTTCGCAGGGGTGCTGCACCACACGTGGGCCGGGAAGGATTCGAACCTTCGAAGGCATACACCGGCAGATTTACAGTCTGCTCCCTTTGGCCGCTCGGGCACCGACCCGGTGAGCCGGTCACGATAGCGTCCGGGTCGGGAGGGCCGGAACTCCGGCCGCCGCACCAGCCGAACCGCCCGGGGTGTCCGGGCCGACCACCAGGAGCGCACCGTGCCCAGCTTCGACATCACCTCCGAGATCGACATGCAGGAGGTCCGCAACGCCGTCGACCAGGCGAGCCGAGAGGTCGCCAACCGGTTCGACTTCAAGAACACCGACTCGTCGATCGAACTCGGTGACGCCGGGATCACCCTCCGCTCCTCCACCGAGGACCGGCTCCGGGCCGTTCGTCAGGTCGTCGAGGAGAAGTTCGCCAAGCGAGGCCTGTCCATGAAGGCGCTCGACTGGGGCCAGGTCGAGGAGGCCTCGGGCGCCACCACCCGCCAGCTCGGCCGGCTCGTCGCCGGCATCGACAGCGACAAGGCCAAGGAGCTCAACAAGTTCATCAAGGGACTCGGCCTGAAGGGCATCCAGTCCCAGACCCAGGGTGACCAGGTCCGGGTGATCGGCAAGAAGCGCGACGACCTGCAGTCGGTCATCACCGCCTGCAAGGAGCACGACTTCGACTTCCCGCTCCAGTACGGCAACTTCCGGGACTGACCGCACTGCGACGCGGTCGCGGTCCCTGGTGGGCCCGAGCGCATCACCGAGCGCGCGACTCCGGCCCGCCCGGTGGCGTGGCTCAGACCCAGGCGCTCGAGCGCAGGCGGACGATCCGGTCGGCCGCCGGCGGGTGGGTCGAGAACAGCCGGCCCAGGCTGCGGCCACGCAGCGGGTTGACGATGTAGGCCGACGCCTCGGCCGGGTTCACCCGCGACGGGATCCGCTCGGCTGATGCATCGAGCTGCTCGAGCGCCCGGGCGAGGGGCTCACCCGTCCCGAGCAGGCGGGCCGCCGACGCGTCGGCCTCGAACTCCCGGCTCCGGCTGATCGCCGCCTGGATGAGCGCCGCCGCCAGAGGAGCCAGCACCACCATGAGCAGCGCGGCGATGGGGTTCTCACGGTCGTCGGATCGACCACCACCGAAGATCAGGGCCCACTGGGCCAGGTTGGCGACGAAGGTGATGCCCATCGCCACGGCCGCGGCGACCGAGCCGATGAGGATGTCGCGGTTGCGCACGTGGGCCAGCTCGTGGGCCAGCACTCCCTGCACCTGCTCCCAGTCGAGGGTGTGCAACAAGCCCTCGGTCACGCAGATCGCAGCGTTCGCCGGGTTGCGACCCGTGGCGAACGCGTTCGGCTGGGCCTCGGGCGACACGTAGAGCCGGGGCATCGGCAGGGACGCCCGGTCGCACAACTCGGCGACGATCCGGTGGTACTGCGGCATCTGCTCCGCGGTGACCTCGACCGCCCGGGCGGAGCGGATCGCCAGTCGGTCCGAGAACCAGTACGACCCGCCGCACATCACCAGTCCGACGAGCAGGCCGATCACCACGCCGCCCTGACCCCAGAACGACCCGATGAACATGCAGAGGCCGCCCAGGCCGGCGAGCAGCACGACGGTCTTCGCGTTGTTGACCACGACGGGGCTCCGATCCGCTGGTGGTGGTTCCGTCCTCGGGGCCCGCCACCGATCCGGGACACCCGACAGCGGAATCGTACGTCGGGGGTGGTGGCCCCGGCACGGCACGGGGTGGCCGGGCCTGAATCCGGGCACAGCCCGACCGGTCCACCCGGCCGGGACGACTCACTCGTAGTAGCCGGAGTGGATGTACACGCAGGGCACACCCTGGGTGTGGAACATGTGGACGTTGCGTGGGTCGTCCTCGAACGCGAGCCGCAGGTCGTACTCACGGGAGCGCAGCTCCGCGACGGTGCGCTGCTTGAACGTGCGGGCCGCCATGTAGTCGCCGTACTCGCGCATGATGAGCACGTCCCAGCGCAGGTCGTAGCGCTCGAGCCACCCGAGGGTCTGGGGCCGGACCCGGATCGGCCGGGCGGTCAGCAGCACCACTTGGAGGTCGGAGTCGAGCACCTCGAGCAGCCGGGCGACCTCTGCGATCAACTCGTCGTCACCGCACGCATGGAAGAAGGCCTCCCAGTCCCGGTACGGGTAGTCCAGGTAGTGCTGCCGGGTGCTCGCGTCCGACAACACGCCGTCCATGTCGAAGACGACCGCGGGGCCGCCTCCGAGCGGTTCGGTCCGCCACAGCCAGTTCTCGTAGGTCCGGTCCTCGACGGGCACGAGGGCTGAGCCTACCGACCCGCCGGGGTGGGCGACACAGGCCACTCCCGACGGAGCCCGGCCAGGTCATCGGCGGAGGGCCGACCCCAGTCGGGTTCGTAGCCCGCCAGCTCACCGATCGCCACGGACCGCTGCATGGCGTCGAGCACCTCGACCTGGTCGGCGCGCACCCGGCCCGGGTGGTCGTGACCGCACGCCCGGGCCAGCCGCAGCAGCTCCTGGCGCAGGGTGACCAGGTAGTTCGCGACCCGGACGGACTTGTGGCCGGGGTCCAGGCCCCGTTCGAGTCGGCGCGACTGCGTGGCGACGCCGGTCGGGCAGCGACCGGTGTGGCAGCGCTGCGCCTGGATGCACCCGATCGCCAGCATGGCCTCTCGCCCGACCTGCACCGCGTCGCAGCCGAGCGCGAACGCCGCGAGCGCCCGGTCGGCGAGACCCAGTCGGGCGCTGCCGACGAACACGATCCGATCGGTCAGTCCCCGTTCCGCAAAGGGTCGGTAGGCGCGGGGGAAGGCCCGCAGGAACGGCAGCGACACGTGGTCGGCGAACACGAGCGGTGCGGCACCCGTGCCGCCCTCTCCCCCGTCGATCGTGATGAAGTCCGGTCCGGATCCGGTCAGCTCCATGCGCTCCGCCAGGTCGACCCAGAAGGCGTGTTCGCCGACGGCCGACTTCACCCCCACGGGCAGACCCGTCGCCTCGGCGAGCTCCTCGACGAAGTCGACCAGCCCCTCGACCCCGTCGAAGGCCGTGTGGCGGTTGGGGCTGCGGCAGTCCTGGCCGACCGGGATGCCGCGGATCCGGGCGATCTCGGGGGTGACCTTGGCGCCGGGGAGCAGGCCGCCGAGCCCCGGCTTCGCCCCCTGCGAGAGCTTGACCTCCAGCGCCCGCACCGGGGCGTCGGAGATGGTCCGGAGCAGGTGCTCCATGGAGAACGCACCCTCGGCGGTCCGACAGCCGAAGTAGCCGGTGCCGATCTGCAGGACCAGGTCGCCGCCGTGCCGGTGGTGCGGGGAGATGCCGCCCTCACCGGTGTTGTGCAGGCAGCCGGTGAGCGCCGCGCCGCGGTTCAGGGCCTCGATCGCCGCGCCCGACAGCGCACCGAAGCTCATGCCCGAGATGTTGACGATCGAGGACGGCCGGAACGCGTGGCGGCGCCGGTGCCCGCCCAGGACCTTGGCGCAGGGAACCGGGAAGTCCCAGCTCGGCACGGAGGGCTCGCCGGGCAGCGGCGGCTCCGGGAACGCGGCGTGGGTGACGATCAGGTAGTCCGTCGTGGTCTCGAGCTGGTTGTCGGTCCCGAAGCCGAAGGTGTTGTCCCGCTGGTAGGCCGAGGTGTAGATCCAGCGCCGTTCGTCCCGGCTGAACGGCTTCTCCTCGTCGTTGCTCGTGAGGATGTACTGGCGCAGCTCGGGGCCGAAGGACTCCAGCACGTAGCGGAAGTGCCCGACGACCGGGAAGTTCCGGAGGATGGCGTGGCGGCGCTGGGTGACGTCGTAGATGCCGACGGCGAGGATGACCAGGAGCACCACGACGAGGAGCACGACCCAGGCCACGCCCCGACGCTACCGGTCGCCGGAGGTGCGGCCTCAGTCCTCGGCGCCGGACGCGGCACCCTGACGGATCGCCTCGACGACCCCGGCGTCCGCGAGCGTCGTCGTGTCGCCCAGTTCCCGCCCCTCCACCACGTCACGGAGCAGCCGTCGCATGATCTTGCCCGACCTGGTCTTGGGCAGGTCGGGGACGACGATCACGGCACGCGGCCGGGCGATCGCCCCCAGCTTGGTGGCCACGTGGCCCCGGATCTCCTCGACCAGTTCGGGCGTCACGTCCACGCCGCCGCGCACGATCACGTAGCCGACGATCGCCTGGCCGGTGGTCGCATCTGACGCTCCGACCACCGCCGCCTCGGCGACCGCGTGGTGGTCGACGAGGGCCGACTCGACCTCGGTCGTCGAGATGCGGTGGCCCGAGACGTTCATGACGTCGTCGACGCGGCCCAGGAGCCACAGGTAGCCGTCCTCGTCGACCTTGGCGCCGTCGCCGGCGAAGTACCGGCCCTCGTAGGTGGACCAGTAGGTGTCGCGGTACCGCTCGGGGTCGCCCCAGATGCCCCGCAGCATGGCCGGCCACGGCTGGGTCAGGGTCAGGTAGCCGCCGCCCTGGGCGACCGGTTCACCGTTGTCGTCGACGACCTCAGCGCCGATCCCCGGCAGCGCCCGGCAGGCCGACCCGGGCTTGGTGGTGGTGAGCCCCGGCAGCGGCGTGATCATGTGGCCGCCGGTCTCGGTCTGCCACCACGTGTCGACGATCGGGCACCGTTCGCCGCCGATGTGGCGGTGGTACCACATCCACGCCTCGGGGTTGATGGGCTCACCCACGGTCCCGATCACGCGCAGGCTGGACAGGTCGTGGCGATCGGGCCACTGCGCGCCCCACTTCATGAACGTCCGGATCGCCGTCGGAGCGGTGTAGAGCTGGGTGACCCCGTAGCGCTCGATGATGTCCCACAGGCGGTCCTTGTCCCAGGCCGCGTGGTCGTCGCCCTGTCGGAGCTCGGCCCGGGGCGTGTCGGGTGTGCCCTCGTACATGACCGACGTGGCGCCGTTGCACAGCGGCCCGTAGACGATGTAGCTGTGCCCCGTGACCCATCCGACGTCGGCGGCGCACCAGTAGACGTCGGTCTCGGGGCGCAGGTCGAACGTCGCCCGGTGGGTCCAGGCCACCTGGGTCAGGTAGCCGCCGGTGGTGTGCATGATCCCCTTGGGCTTGGCGGTGGTGCCCGAGGTGTAGAGCAGGTACAGCAGCTGCTCGCTGTCCACGCTGAGGGGTTCGACCCCGTCGGGTGTGGCCGCCATCAGGTCGCCGTACCAGTGGTCGCGGCCGTCCGTCATGTCGACGTCGCCACCGCACCGGTCGACCACGACCACGCTGCGGACGGTCGGACACGATGCCAGCGCCGTGTCCACGTTGGGCTTGAGCAGGAAGGGGGACCCCCGGCGGTAGCCGCCGTCGGCGGTGACGACCACGACGGCGCCGGCGTCGACGATGCGGTCGACGAGCGAGTCGGGGCTGAACCCGCCGAAGACCACCGAGTGCGCGGCACCGATGCGGGCGCAGGCGAGCATCGCGACGACCGCCTCGGGGATCATCGGCAGGTAGATGCACACCCGGTCGCCGCGCTCGACCCCCAGGTCGCGGAGCACCTTGGCGAATCGCGACACCTCGTCGAGCAGGTCCGCGTACGTGATCGTCCGGGTGTCACCCGGCTCACCCTCCCAGTGGATCGCGACCCGTTCGCCCAGGCCCGCCCGGACGTGTCGATCCAGGCAGTTCCACGACACGTTGAGCTCGCCGCCGACGAACCACCGGGCGAAGGGCAGGTCCCACTCGAGCGCCGTGTCGAACGGCCGGTCCCAGTCCAGGAGTTCGCGTGCCTGCTCCGCCCAGAATTCCACCGGGTCGGCCGCCGCCCGCTCGTAGATCGACGGGTCCGACACGACGGCCGCGGCGGCGAACCCGGGGCTCGGCGGGAACGTCCGGTCCTCCCGGTAGTAGTCCTCGATGGTGACGTGCTCGTCGTTCACGGCTGACCCCCCACTGCTGTCCGGACGCACGATCGTAGACCCGGGCCGCTGGCTCCACCCCGGGGACATCGGACGTGACACGGGGCGGTGCAGGGGCCTCAGGGGAGGTTCCACTCCAGGACTCGGAAGGCGCCCAGGCCGGCTGGGTCGCACAGCGCCTCGGCCTCGACGGCCCGGCTCCGGCCACGGATCGCCGCCAGGTCACCCCGGGCCGCGCCCGACTCCCAGTCGCGCCGACCCTGGTCGACCAGATCGTCCAGACCCCATCCCCGGAGCCACGCCGCCTGGTCGACGTCCACGTCGGGAGTGCGGACCACGGCCAACTGGTCGACCGCGATCTCGACGGTCACATCCTGACCACCGGGGCCGTCCAGCGGCGACCGACCCCGCCCGTGCTCGACGTAGGTACGCACCCAGTCGGTCCACGGGCGCGCCGCCAGCTCGGCGGTGGTGCCGACGGCGTAGTCGAAGGTGAGCACGACACCGCGCTCGAGCACCCCGCACGCCCGGCGCAACCAGTCGGCGGCGTCGTCCTGCACGGGGATCCTCGCACCGACGGGCGCGTCGGGGGCGAGGCGCCCGGCCCGGTCAGCGGTCGCCGGATCAGCGGGGACCAGGAGCTCGACCAGCTCCGCGACCGGGGCGCCGTCACGACGTCCCGATCCGACCCCGGGGGCGCGAGCGACGCGCACCTCCGACCACCCCACGCCGGTGCGTTCGAGCAGGCGGAACGCCAGGTTGTCGAGCAGCTCGTTGGCCAGCACGACACCCGTGACCGCTGCAGCGGGCAGGTCGGGCAGCGACGCCACCAGCGGGCCGGTCGATGCGTCGTCGTCATCGGTGCGGGGCCCGAGCACGACGAAGGGTTCCGCGAGCGAGAGGTGCTCGGCCTGGCGGGCCCGGAGCACGGCCGAGCGCTCGACCGTCAGGTACCGCAACGCGTCCGCACAGGCCGGTCGCGCCGCCAGGACCGCCAGCGCGAGTGCACCCCGACCGGCAGCGGCCTCGACGACGACGAACTCCCCGGGTCGTCCGAGCGACTCCCAGGCCGCGTCCAGGCGGCGGGCGACGACGGCGCCGAAGAGCGGTCCGACCTCTGGACTGGTCAGGAAGTCGCCGCCCCGACGGCCGGCGCCGCCGCCGTCGGCGTAGAAGCCGCCGTCGCCGTAGAGGGCCAGCTCGACGAACTCGTCGAATGCGAGCGATCCCGAACGGTCGAGCCGCTCGGCGAGCCGCTGGAGCACCGGTCGACCGGCAGGCTCAGGGGCCGCCGACGGCGAGTGGTCCGTACTCGGTGACGTCGGTGATCAGGCCGGGCAGCACGCCGAGCACGAAGGTGACGACCAGCGAGATGGCGACCGCAGCGGTCAGCGACGCCGGCACCGCAACCGGTGCGACGTCTCCGTCGGGTGCGTCGTCGAACCACATCGCCTTGGCGACCTTCAGGTAGTAGTAGGCGGCGATCGCCGTGTTGACGGCCATCACGATCGCCGTGACCAGGCCGAGGACCGTCTCGGCCTCGATCAGCACCGAGAACACGCCGAACTTGGCGTACCAGCCGCCGAGTGGCGGGATCCCGATGAGCGACGCCAGGAACAGGGTGAGGGCCACCGCCATGGCGGGCATGTAGGTGAACAGTCCACCGAAGGAGTCGATCTCGGCGGAGCGGGTCTTGCGGGCCACCGCGATCACGACGGCGAAGGCACCCAGGTTCATGGCGGCGTAGATGACCAGGTAGATGACGACGGCCTGGCGTGACTGCACCGGCAACTCGTCGGCGACGACGAACGGCGCCAGCATGAAGCCCGCCTGGGCGATACCCGAGTAGGCGAGCATCCGCACGACGTTGGTCTGGCGCAGGGCGATCAGGTTGCCGACCGTCATGGACAGGACCGCCAGCACGAAGAACACCGGCTGCACGATGTCGGGTCGGACGATGAAGCAGAAGTAGACGATCTGGATCAGCGCCACGAACCCGGCGGCCTTGGACGCCACGGCCAGGAACGCCGTCACCGGGGTCGGAGCACCCTGGTAGGTGTCGGGCGCCCACACGTGGAACGGCACCGCCGAGACCTTGAACGCGAACCCGACGAGCGTGAACAGGATCGCCAGTGTCACGACGGGCACGCCCTCGGTGCCGATCTCGGTGAGCCGCAGGGCGATCACGTCGAGACGGGTCGATCCGCCGACGCCGTAGATGAGCGACATGCCGTACAACAGCACCGCCGAGGCGAACACGCCCATCAGGTAGTACTTCAGGCCCGCCTCGTTGGACTGCTCGTCCCCCTTGCGCCAGCCCGCGAGCATGTAGGCCGGGATCGACAACAACTCGAGCGCCACGAAGATGAACACCAGGTCTCGGCTGGAGGCCATGACGACCATGCCGAGCACGCTGCACGCGAGCAGCGTGTAGTACTCGCTCTCCCAGTAGTCACCTTCGGCCATGTAGTTGGTCGACAACAGGACCACGACGTAGGCGGCCAGGACGAACATCGCCTTGAGCACCAGCGCCATGGAGTCCACGACGTAGGTCCCGTCGGACAGGATCCGGTCGCCGCCGTCGGCAGCGAGCAGCAGGATCGGCACGAGCGCCAGCAGGAACCCCAGGTTGGCCACCGCCGGCATGGCCGCCTTGGCCCGATCGAGCTTCACGGCGTCGAGCAGGATCAGGACGATGAAGAGCGCCAGCAGGACGATCTCGGGCCCGAGCGCGAGCCAGTCGATCGACGGGGCCGTGAACGGGCCCGGAAGGAGCTGGGCGAACACTCCGGTCACCGAGGATCAGCCTCCGACCAGTGCCGAGATGGCGTCGACGGCGGGGTTGGTGACGTTGAAGATCAGGCCCGGGACGAAACCGAGGACCACGATGAGCACGAGCAGCGGCGTCCAGGCGATCCACTCGGGGGTCTCGACGTCGTGGATGTGCGGGTCCTCGGCGAACTCCTCGGTCGGCGTCCCGAACGCCGTGCGCTGGTAGAGCCAGAGCAGGTAGCCGGCGGCGAGCACGGTGCCGAGCGCCGAGACCACCATGAGCACCCGGAAGAGCGGGACGCTGAGGCCCTGGGCCGGGTTGTAGGCGGCCAGGATCGCCGGGAACTCACCCCAGAACCCGGCCAGACCCGGGAGGCCGAGCGAGGCCATGACCGAGAACCCCAGGATCCAGCCCATCCTGGGCGCCTGGACGAGCAGACCGCCGAGCCGCTTGATCTCCAGCGTGTGGTAGCGCTCCTTGATGGAGCCGGCCAGGAAGAAGAGCATGCCGGTGATCAGGCCGTGGGCGACCATCCCGAAGATGGCGGCGTTGAAGCCCAGGTCGGTCAGGGTGGCGATGCCGAGCATCACGAAGCCCATGTGGGCCACCGACGAGAACGCGATCAGGCGCTTCATGTCGGTCTGGGCCAGGCACGCCAGTGCGCCGTAGATGATGCCGATGGTGGCGAGCACCCCGATGATCGGAGCCCACTGGCGGGCGCCGATCGGCAGCAGCGGAATGGCGATCCGCAGGAAACCGTAGGTGCCGAGCTTCAGGAGCACCGCCGCCAGGATCACCGACCCCTGGGTCGGCGCCTGGGTATGGGCGTCAGGCAGCCACGTGTGGAACGGGAACATGGGGACCTTGATCCCGAAGCCCAGGAA
>CAIYGQ010000191.1 GCA_903925745.1 uncultured Actinomycetes bacterium
GCCCGGACCGGGGCAGCAGCCCCCGACGGCAGTGCTTGGTCGGTCGGACTGATGACCAGGTTGGCCGACCACGTGGGCAATGCCGACCGGAGTCGGAACTGCGCCTGCTCTGGATCGACCAGGAAGCAGGCGAGCGCCACCACGCGCTGTTGTGGACCTGTCCACTGCTCCAGGTCTGACCGGAGGTGTTCAGCCTTCCGGACCCCGTCGGTCTCCTCGTCCTGCTGCGTCGCGGTGTGGAGCGTGACCAGACGCAGGACGTCGCAGTAGTTCCCTGCGAGCCAGTCGAGCAGCGGAACAGGGTCTGAGAGTGACCCGCCGGTCAGCACTCGGTGGGTCAGGTCCTGGATGAGCGCCCCCTCGCGGACGTCGTCCAGATCGAGAAAACTGACCGGGTGCAGGAGGCCAGCGGCCGACCACGACTGCATGGTCTCGAGCGTGTGGATCTGAACGTCCCGCCCTTGGAGCAGGAACAGGGAGTGACGGCGCACCTCAGTCGCCCCCGTCCTCCGCCTCGTAGGTCGCCACCCCGGCCGCCTCGACCGACAGCAGCTCGAACGCCGCCGCCAGCTGGTCGCGCAGGTCGAGCCACCTCGGCTGGGTCTGCAGGTTGGCGCGGGTCACCGGCTGCTCGTCGAGCCGCTGGACGTAGTTCCGCATGCGACCCTGGAGGTACGCGACCACAGCCTGTTGACGATCCAGCGGAGTCGCATCCGCTGCGGAGACCCCGGTGAACTCGGGGTGTTGCCAGGCCCGGTCCATGGGAACCGTGCCGTGGGGGGTGGAGCCGAACTGGATCCAGTTCCGGAGCGAGATCGGTGCATTCTCACCGATCGTCCGCACGAGCGAGTACGGCTTCATGGGGTCCGTGTTGCCCTGCGTCTGGGCGTCGAGCATCGAGATGGGCATGGACTCGAGCACCGCCGGCAACAGGTCCTGCTCACTGGTCGGCTGGCCGCCGAGGTACGGGAACGGGAACTGCACGTGGTTCTCGAACACCGGGTCCCAGATCTGCACCGGCTGGGTGCTCACGCCAGCCTTGTCGTAGGTGATCTCGCCGAGGATCCGCCCGAGGAACCAACCCCGGACCATGGCGGCCAACACCTCGGGCGAGACCGGGATGAACTCCGGGAGGGCCCGTGCGCGACGCCACCGCCAGAACTGCTCACGGCTCACGTTGTTGGCGCGCGACTTCACCCACTGCTTGGCGATCGGTTCCATGACCGACTGCAGGGTGACCGGCTCCACCGGGGCGCTCAACGTGGTGATGATCTCGACCCGCTGCTCGTCTCCCAGACTCATGGACGCCACCATCTGGTCGACCGCTGTGGCCGCCAGTCCGGCGTTCTCGGCGATGGCGACCAACTCCGGCTCCAGGTCGGTCTGCTGGAACGGAATAGCGGTGAAGTGGAACTGGGGAGCCGGGCGGGTGCCGTGGACGGCCTGGACCAGCATGTTGTTCAGCTCCACGAGTGGAGGTGCCACCCCGAGCACCTCCCGGAACGAACCGAGGATCCGCTCCCGGCGACGGGCGCGTTCCGCCGGGTCGTCGTGCTCCACGTAGCTGCGCAGCGACTGGTGCACGAAGTCGCCGAAGGCCGTCTCGCGCCGGTGGATCCAGTCCTCAGCCCGATCCAGGATGGCGAGCCCTCCGAAGCGGATCTCGTACATGGCGGTCGAGGCTGGGCGCTGCGACGCCAGGTACTGGGGCCACCAGTCCGAGAGACACACGATCACCTCGTCCGGAGAGAGGTCCTGGACCCGACCAGTCAGGATCTCACCGACGGCGACCCACTCCGCGGTGAGCGGAGCCAGACGCTCGTTCGGCTGACCGGGACGACGCACGGTATCCACGAGGCGGTCCCGGTACGAGCCCGGGAACGTGGACGTGTCCTCGACGAGACGCTCGTTCATCGCAGGCTCGAGCGAGTCCGGGACGATGTCCCCGACGGGCCAGTCCTCGATGCCGATCGACGGCGCCCCTGCCGGTGGGAACTCGTCGGTCCGCAACTCAGCGAGCGCCCTGCGTGCCGCCTCGTAGAACGGGATCAGCTCGTTCCGCTTCAGGTCGTCGAGCAGTGCAGTGGCGGTCCGACGCAAGCGGGCGTCCAATCCCCACTCGAGCGACTTGACCGCCCGCTGGATGGCCCGCTCCAGCAGTTCGTTGTCGGCAACCATCGCTGCGGCGCCCCACTCCTGCACTGCGCTGTACACGCCCTCGCTCATGCGGCTCGCGTGCCCCTCGAACTTCGGCACCTCGGTGTTGAGGTCGTTGATCACGTCACCCACGTGGTCGACGAGACGCCGGAGGAGTTCGACGGTCACCTCCAGGCCGGCCCGGGAGATGGCCTCCAGCGTCGCTGCGTGGATCCAGTGGACGACGCTCGGCACCCACTGGGCGGCGCGCTCCCGCACCTGCTGGTCGGTGGTCGAGATGAAGCCCGGTGTCTCCACGGTGGCACTCTGGACGATGATGGATGCGTACTCGTTGGCGGCCGCCTGACCGAACTGGGCCACCTGCGCCCGCAGGGCCGCCTGGACGGCAAGGCCGGCTTCGCTCGACGTCGGCTTGAGCTGGTCGAGGACCTGATTGTTGTCCTCGCTGATCTCGTCCAGACCACACTGCTGGATGAACCAGCCCATCAGCGAGATCGCCGTCTCGTCACGGGCCGCTTCGAACGTGATCTCCTCGGGCACCTTCCGGCCGATGGTGTGGAAGCGGAGCGCGTGCTCGACCGCCGCCCGGGCCAGTCGCTGGGAGGAGTACCGGGCGAACCGGTCCCGACCGAGGCTCATGGACCCCATGCCCATGGCCGACACCACGGTTCCCTTGGCGGTGTCCTTGAAGGGCGTGTGGTCGGGCATGGCCTGACTCGAGGCGACCCAGTTGCCCTCCAGGTACGCAGTCACCGAGTTCTGCGCCCCCGGGGACGTCATGAACGCCGCCAGCGTCTTGGCGGACGCCTCGTACACGCCGGACTGACTGGGGAGCTGGATCGAGTCGTTGGACCGGCCGACCAGCAGCGGGTACCGAATCCCACGACGCTGGAAACCGGCGACCGGCACCCCCGCTCGTTCGATCGCCTCGTACTCCGGTCCGGGTGCCGTGTTGTTCCAGTACCCGTTCATGAGCTCGCAGAGGGCGGCGAGCGAGTTGGGCATGACACCCTGGCGGCCCAGCTCGGGGATGTCGGCGAACACGTCTGCGGTGTAGAGGATCCCGATCGAGCTGTCGCACCAACCGGCGGGATCCGCTGCGCGGATGATGTCTGCCACGTCGAGGAACATGCCGGCACCGCTCCCGCCGGCCATCGACGAGACCAGCACGATCTTGGGTGTCACATCCCGGAGTGAACTCTCACCACCGAAGTGCGTGGTCAGTCGCTGGAGCTGCGGCTGGACGCTCGGGTCAGCCAGCTTGCCCCGGGCCCGGTTGATCGCATCGCTGATCTTGTTGGCCTGCGACAGGGACACCACCCGACCGATGGTCCGGAACTGGCCGGCTCCAGCGTGGATGGCCACGACGACGTCCTCGGCCCGAGGCCTCCACGTGGCGACCTTGGCGAGCTCAGGGGTCTGGGCGTTCGCCAACCAGTTCGAGTCGATCGCCTTGTAGTGCACGGCCCGCGGCGCCAGGTGGACGTACTGTCCGCCGACCGTGGCTGAGTTCACCGTGAGCGCCTGGTTGGGCAAGGCCGTGTCAGGCTCGGTGGGGACGTCGATGTGGATGAACTGCCAGCCGGTGGGAACACCCTCGGTCCAGCCGGAGTCACGCAGACGCCAGCGGAGTTCGCGGTGGAGCAGCTGCAGCGTCTTGCCGCCAGATCCACCGACGCCGATGAGCAGCATGGGTCGAAGCATGTCGTCGTGTCCTCAGCTTCCAGGGGACGAGTCGTCCCAGATGTCGTCCGACGGGTGGGCAGGAGCACTCGGAGGCGGCCCCGGGCCCACGACCGGGCCGTCCTCGTAGGGAGGGAGCACCGGAACCTGGGTGGTCGACGCCGTCCCCGGCTGGCGGGTCACGGTGGCAGTCGCTCCCGGAGCAGAATCACCCCAGATGTCTCCGCCCGGCGGGTCAACCACGGGCGGCAGCTTCGGCCGCTTTCGCCTGACCCGCCGGGCGAGCTCCTCGATGGCCGCGAGTCGCTCCACCAACTGACCCTCGATGATCGGCACCGCAGTGGCGCGGTCGGTCGCGAGCACGAACGTGACGAGCGTTCCCGTGACCGGGTCCTCCACGCCGTCACCGTCGTCGGGGAGGAAGACCCACTCCCTCGTCACCCACAGGGGAACGCGTCCCCTGACCCCCAACACGTTGCCCCGATCGCTCCCGATCACCGGGCGGTCGCCGTCGCCGGCGAGACCGAATGGAGGGCGGAGCGGATTGCGGGAGACGTGGGCGGTGAAGGGGACCGTCAGCAGAGCGTTCGACGAGCTGTCCGTGAAGGTGAATCGGCGCGGGCGGTCTCCCGTGTTGGCGTCGGCACCGAAGTAGTGGTTGGAGAACCCGTTCGGGTCCAGCAACCGACCCGAGTCGATCGGCTCGACACGCTCGACCCGGCCGTTGCTGATCCTGACCCGGACCGAGCCCGCCTGGAGCAGACGGAGCGGGGCGAACCGAGCGACCCACCAGTTGGAGACGTAGAACGCCAGCAGCGGAAGACCGACTCCGACCAGCAGGAGCGCTGCGAAGATCGCCCACGCCACGCCAGCGGACGCGGGCTTGACGAGCTCGACCTGGACGTCGACGGGCAGGTCCCTGACAGCCTCACCGTTGACGGACTTGGAACCGATCGTCATGGTCCCCGTCTGGAAGCCGCGCGACTCCGCCGCCGGGGTGAAACGGACGGTGAACTCGACCTCCCCGTCCTCCGGGACGTTCAGGCACTGGTCGAGCGAGCTTCCCTCGCCCTCCACCACGACCTCCAGGTCGGTGAGCGGTGGGACACCGGGCGCCGTCTCGTAGCGGCTCAGCCACACACACCCGTCGGCCCGGTCCGATCCGACAGCTGTCAGCACGGCCTCGAACGGCTCGGTCCCCTCGATCGGTCCGATGCTCAGGAACTGTGGGAGGACCGTCGGGAACCCGAGCGGCGGGAGCACGGGCACCGACACCGTTGCCTCGGCCAACTCCACGGGCACCTCGCCCGGGACGGCGGTCTGGACGGCCAACCGCACCTGGAGCGGTACCGCCGCCAGATCGGGAGGTGCCTCGTACCCACCGGTCCATCCGTCACCGGACAGAGCGAGCTCCTGCTCGACCGGGACCGAGCCCTGGCAAGGCACCACCGTGGAACTGGTCTCCTCGACGCACGTCGGGGCCAGCACCTGTGCCGTCACCCGAACTGGAGCAACCAGCGACGCGGGAGGGATGAGACGACCATCCGGTCGGACGAGTTCGACGGTGAACTCGTTGACCTCACCAGCTCGGAACTCCGTACCCTGGGCCAGCCGAGGAGTGGCCTCTCCGTAGAGGTAGACCGTGACGTCGGCCACGACCTCAGGGGGTGTCCCGGGCAGTGCGATGAACTCGATCGCCCACTCCCCCACCCAGTTCTCCACCGGCTCGCCCGCCAGTGCATCGATCGTCAGCGCACGATCCGAGATCCAGGACCAGCTGATCTCGGTCGTACCGCGTCGTTCGACTCCGCTGCCCGGGTTGTTCGGACCGCGGGCCGGGATGACCACGGGAGCGCCCGCCAAGCCCGGCGGGGTGAGTCGAACCTCAACCTGGGGCGGGCCACCCGGAACGGAGTTCAGCTGGGTCAGGACGTGGAACCGGCTGAGCAGGCCGTCGACCAGGAAGGTCTTGCGACCGGTCGGACAGGTTGGCGCGTCCCCGCACAGGTCGTCGACCTGATTGGGATCACTGAGACCAGCGATGATCTGGTCGAACAGCGGCGCCAGACCACCGACGTCCGACCCTCCGAGTTGGCCGCCGGCTCCGATGGCACAGAGCGCAGGGTCGCCGTTCGTCACGAGGGCGTTCAAGAACGCTCTTCCCTCCTGTAGTTCCTTCCTCTTTTCCGGGTCCTCACTCTCGAAGCCAGCGTTCAGCACCACCCCGAACAACGCCGTCTCCGTGGCTCGGTACTGGTCGGCAACACCGCCCGGGTTGCACAGGACTCCCTTGCCGACGTTCTCGGCCTCATTTCCATTTCCTCGGATGTAGAGGTCGACGTCCTGTGCGTAGGACTTGTTTTGGCTCTCACCCCGGTTGTCCCGACCACGCTGCTTGTAGTCCGCGTCCAGACGATCCTCCACGTCGTAGATTCCGTCGGTGAACCACATCACTGCGGTGCACGTCGGCGAGGGGGACCCTTGCTGCATCTCACGCGCCCGCCGCTGGACGCTCTCGAGCGCCCCCTGGAGGGCGTTCACGTAGTCGGTGTCGATCTTGTCGTTTCGGTTCCAGAACTCGTCGATGCGAGCGTCGATCGCACCGCGACCGGCCCCGTCCACCCGCTGCCACGGCGCCCCGGCTTCGAAGTCCACCCCGAAGCCGGCCACCTGCACGTCGACGGCCACCTGACCGCCGCTGCGATCGACCAGTCCGACGAGACCAGCGACGGCCGCCTTCGCTGCGTCCACCCGGCCCGCTCCCGGATCGGTCTCCCGGAGACTCCCCGACTCGTCGACCAGGACGACGAGCGCCAGTCGCTTGTTGGTGGTGACGCAGTTGGCGAGC
>CAIYGQ010000192.1 GCA_903925745.1 uncultured Actinomycetes bacterium
GACCTGGAACCACCCGAACGGGATGGGGAACGGTGAGCGGACGACGGTGCCGTCGGGAGCGGTGGTGGACATGCCTGGGACCTCCGGGTCTGCCGCTGACGATGCCCGGTCGCACGTCGTCGGAAGAAACTAGAACCTGTTTCATTCTAGCGGACCGGGTCGGTCGGGAGACAGGCGGATCACCTGCCGGGTGGTCGGTGCTCGGCGTGACCCGATGCGATCCGCACCGGTCGGGTGTCGTCTACTGTCCGGCTCGAACCGGAGGAACGTGGTGCAACGTCGTCAGGTGTTCGGAATGCTGCTGGTGGGCATGTCGCTGTGCGCGGTCACGGTGGCGTGCGGCGACGATGAACAGTCGGCGGCATCGACCACGACCACCAACGGGCCGGCCGCCAGCGAGGATCAGGGCGGCCCGCCCACGTCGGTCGCCCCCGCGGTCGGACCATCGACCTCGGCGGCGCCGATCGTCACCGAGCCCCCGGCGGCGGACTTCTGCGGGCGGGCCCAGCAGCTCAACCGGCTGCTCACCACGGCGAACGCCAGCAACAACGCCGCGATCGCGGTGGTGGCGGCGCAGCTCAACTCGATGGCCGAGGTGGCGCCGCCCGAGCTCGCCGCCGACATGGCGAACATGCAGCGCTACTGGAACCGGTTGGCATCGGTCGACTCGAACGACCTCAGCCAGATCGCCGCGCTCCAGCAGAAGGACCCCGAGGTCACGGCATCCGGGCAGAAGGTCACGGCCTATCTGGTCGACGTGTGTGGCGTGCAGCCCAGCGCATGAGCGCAGCAGGTGACTCGATGAGCGACGAACACCCACCCGGGATCCGCCAGCAGCGGTTCACTCCGCCGGAGGGGGCGACGACCATCGTGCTGGTCCGCCACGGCGAGTCCATGCCGGAGCATCCGGACTTCCCGCACCCGGTGCGCGACGGTCATGGCGACCCGGAACTCGCGCCGACCGGGCACGATCAGGCGCGCCGGGTCGGCGAGCGTCTCGCCGCCGAACACCATGCCGGACGGACGATCGACGCCGTCTACGTGACCAGCCTGCAGCGGACCCACCAGACCGCTGACCCGCTCGTCGGTCTGATCGGCCTGGACTACATCGAGGTCGCCGAACTGCGTGAGGTCCACCTGGGGGAATGGGAGGGCGAGTTCCGCGCCCGTGTCGCCGCCGGCGACCCGATCTTCGCTCAGATGCTCGAGGCGGAACGGTGGGACGTCATCCCCGGCGCCGAATCGACCGAGGCCTTCGAACAGCGCCTGCGTGACGGCATCGACCTGATCGTGGCGGATCACCCGGGCGGCCACGTCGTCGCCGTGGTGCACGGCGGCGTGATCGGACAGCTCATCGCCACGGCCACCGGCGCGACCGGCCTGGCGTTCACCACCGCCGACAACGCGTCCATCAGTGAGCTGGTGGTCATGCCGAACGGCGTGTGGCGAATCCGACGCTACAACGACACCAGCCACCTCGACTGAGTGCTGTGCCGGCCGAGCTCGGGGTTCAGCCCGCGCACGCCGCGGCGCGGCTCGCGATGCCGGCGCTGCGCCGGGCCTCGCGGATGAAGTTGCGGTCCACGCCCGAGATCGTGAACCCGAACGACAGGCCCGAGTCGGGGTCGGCCCAGGCGAGCTGACCGGCGGCACCGTTGTGCCCGAACGTGCCGGCCGAGACGCCGTGGCCCATGCCGCGCAGCGCCGACTGTCCGTCGTCGCCGGCGACGACGAGTCCGAGGGTGCGGTTGCTCGGGATCCCGGTGAGCGGGACCGGGTGGGTGCACCGGACGTGGCCCGTGCCGTCGGCCAGTACGGCCGGGTCCCAGAGGTCGCCGGTGTCGTGGAGCAGTGCCTGGTAGTAGAGCGCCAGATCCGCGGCCGTGCCCAGTCCGCCCCCGCCGGGAACGCCGACGGCGCGGATCTCGGGGTCGTTGAACGCGAGCAGGACCTCGGGAGTGATCTCACCGAGGGGCAGATCGGCCGTCCCGAACAGCTCGACGAGCTCGGCCTCCGACGGAACATCCCCGACGGGGACGAGCTGGGCGACGTCACCCTGCTCGTCCACCGGGACGCCGAGTGCGAAGCGGGGGAGCCCGAGTGGATCGGTGATCCGCTCCCGCACGACGGTCCGGTAGTCGCTGCCGGTGACCGCGTCGATCATCTCCGCGACCACCCAGTGTGCGGCGGTCGCGTGGTACTCGAACTGCTCGCCCGGCTCCCACGACAGCCGCCAGCGCCGCATCTGCTCCAGCCGGCCCGCACGGGTCGACCATCGCGGGGGACCGAGCGGCGCGTACGGGAAGCCGGCGGTGTGCGTGAGCAGGTGCTCGAGCGTGATGCGTCCGACCACATCGGCCGAGACGCCGTCCGCACCGAAGTCGGGGAGCAGTTCGACCACGCGGGTGTCGGGGCTGATCGATCCCTCACCGATCAGCTGCCAGATCACCCCGGCGATCCAGGCCTTCGTGCACGAGAACAGGTTGAAGCGCGTGTCGTCGTCGGCGTCACCGAAGGACTCGAACGCCACGAGTTCGCCGTGGAGGGCCAGCGCGAACTGCGCTGCCGGAGCGAGGCCGTCGTCGACCTCCCGCTGGATGCGGTCGCGCAGCCGCTCGACGGCGGCCGGATCCAGTGTCGTGGTGTCGCCCATGGTCGGCACGCTACCGCCGTGGTCGGGTCGGGTTCCGCCAGCGGCCGCGGCGCACGGGGCGTGCCGGGGCCGCTCGGATAGAGTGCTCCTCGTTCGGTCGGCGATGTCACCGCGGCATCTCCGGGAGCGACGATGGGAGTCGACATGAAGGTGGTCGTCAACTTCGACCTGTGTGAGTCCAACGCCGTCTGCATGGGCATCGCGCCCGAGGTGTTCGAGGTGCGCGACGACGACTTCCTCTACATCCTGCAGGAGGAGCCGGCCGAGGAACTCCGCGGCAAGGTGGAGGAAGCGGCCCGTCGCTGCCCCAAGCAGGCCATCACCGTCGAGGACTGAGCCGGCCGATCGGCATCCGGTTCTCCTGTGGCACCCATCCTCGTCGTCGGCGCGTCCCTGGCGGGTCTGAGCGCGCTCGATGCGCTGCGCACCGCCGGTCACGATGGTGAGGTGATCGTCGTCGACGCCGCACCGGAGTTGCCGAGCGATCGCCCTCCGCTGTCGAAGCAGGTGCTGGCCGGCACCATGGAGCCCGAGGCGGCGCACCAGCCCCTCGCCAACCGGCTCGCCGAGCTCGACGCGGAGATCCGGTTCTCCACGTCCGCCACCGCGCTCGACGCCGCGACGCGCACCGTGACCTTCGCCGACGGCACGGCGATCACCGCCGAGGGCATCGTGCTCGCGATGGGTGCCAGCCCCCGGCGGCTCCCGGGCGGTGAACTCGCCGGCGTCCACGTGGTCCGCACGCTCGCCGACAGCCTGGCGTTGCGGCGGGACCTGACGGCGTCACCGAACCGGGTGGCCGTGATCGGCGCCGGGTTCATCGGCGCCGAGGTGGCGGCGACGTGTCGGGGGCTCGGACTCGAGGTCACGATGATCGAGGCGGCGCCGGTGCCGATGGTGCGGGTGCTCCCGTCGGCCATCGGCGGGTTCGTCGCCGACGTCCACCGCGACCACGGCGTCGACGTCCGGTTGGGAGTCGGGGTGTCCGGGCTGCTCGCCGACGGCGACCGGGTCCGAGGGGTCGAACTCGCCGACGGGTCGGTCATCGACGCGGACGTCGTGGTGGTCGGCATCGGGGTCGTGCCGTCGGTCGACTGGCTCGAGGGATCCGGCGTCCCGGTGGGCAACGGCATCACCTGTGACGAGACGTGTCTCGCGGCACCCGGCATCGTGGCCGCCGGCGACGTCGCCGAGTGGTTCAACCCGCACTTCGGCGAACGCATGCGCGTCGAGCAGTGGGAGCACGCCATCGAACACGGCGCCGCTGCGGGGCGCCGCCTGCTCGCCGGTGACGACGGCGAGCCGTTCGGAAGCGTGCCGTGGTTCTGGTCGGACCAGTACGACCGCAAACTGCAGATGGCCGGTCGGCCCGCCGCCGACGACGAGGTGGTCATGCTCGACGGCACCGTCGAGGAGCGCCGCTTCGTCGCCGGGTTCCGTCGCGGTGACCGATGCACCGGCGTGCTCGGCGTGAATCGCCCGCGTCACGCCATCCAGGCGCGCATGCGGCTGGTCGAGTCGCTCAACTGGGCGCCGATCCGGGACCTGTTCACGTGACGACGTTCTGGTGGCTGATCGCAGCGACGCTCGCGGTCGCGCTGGTCGACTGGTGGGCGGTGTTCACGGCGCGACGTCCGGTCGAGTACGTGTTCAAGCCGCTCACGATGGTGGTCCTCATCGCCGCCGCGGTGACGCTCACCGACCCCGCGTCGGGCGCCGCCCGGTGGTGGTTGGTCGCCGGACTCGTCTGCTCGCTCGCCGGTGACGTGTTCCTGATGCTCGACGACCTGTTCGTGCCGGGTCTGGCGTCGTTCCTGGTCGGGCACCTGTGCTACATCGTGGCGCTCGCCAACCTCGGCCCCAGTCTCCCGGCGCTGATCGTGGGGGTCGTCGCCGTCGCGGTCGGCGTGGCGTTCGTCGGCCGGATCGTGATCAACGGCGCGGCGGCCACCGACGCCAGACTCCGGCTGCCCGTGACGGCGTACATCTCGGCGATCTCGGTGATGGTGGCCGTGTCGATCGGCACGTTGATCCCGTTCGCCATCGTCGGCGCGCTGTTGTTCTACCTGTCGGACGCATGCATCGGCTGGAGCCGGTTCGTGAAGGACTTCCCGCAGAGTCGCATGGCGATCATCACCACGTACCACCTGGGGCAGATCGGGCTCGTGCTCGCGTTGCTCGGCGCGGGGTGATCGCAGCGTGTCGTTGACGGCCGATGAGGTGCGTGACGGGGCGGCCGGACTGCTCCCCGACACGGTCGCGCTCCGTCGCCGGATTCACGAGCACCCGGAACTCGGTCTGGACCTGCCCCGTACGCAGGCCGCGGTCCTCGAGGAACTCGACGGCCTCGGTCTCGAGGTGCGCACCGGGGAGGCGCTGTCGTCGATCGTCGCCGATCTCGATGCCGGCGACGGACCGACCGTTCTGCTGCGCGGTGACATGGACGCCCTGCCCATGTCCGAGGACACCGGACTCGACTTCGCGAGCACCGAACCGGGTCGGATGCACGCCTGCGGTCACGACGCCCACACCGCCATGCTCGTCGCCGCGGCCCGGCTGCTGACATCGCAGCGTGGCGTCCTGCGCGGACGGGTGCGGTTCATGTTCCAGCCCGGTGAGGAGGCCCCGGGCGGCGCGCCCCACATGATCTCCGAGGGCGTGCTCGACGGTGTCGATGCGGCGTTCGCGCTGCACGTGGCCCCGAACGCGCCGTCGGGCATCGTGGTCCAGCGATCCGGTCCGATCATGGCCTCATCGGACATCTTCGAGATCGTCGTCACCGGCCGCGGCGGTCACGCCTCGACGCCGCACTGGGCGGTCGACCCGGTCCCGGTCGCGTGCGAGATCGTGCTGGCGCTCCAGTCGATGGTGACCCGATCGGTGAACGTGTTCGACCCGACCGTCGTGACCGTTGGCCGGGTGCGGGCCGGAACGACCGACAACGTGATCCCCGAGTCCGCCGAGCTCGTGGGCACGGTCCGCGCCGTGAGCGAGGCGACGCGGCATCTGGTGTGGGAACGCATCGCGACCGTGGCCGATGGCATCGCCGCCGCGCACGGCTGCACCGCAGCGGTCCGGATCGACGAGGGGTACCCCGTGACCGCGAACGACGCCGGATTCACCGAGCTCGCCGCCGCGGCGGCCCGCACGGTCGTGGGTGGCTCCCGGGTGGTCGAGCTGCCGACGCCGGTGATGGGTTCCGAGGACTTCTCGTACGTCCTGCAGCGGGTGCCCGGCGCCATGTTCCTCCTGGGGGTGTGCCCGCCCGAACATCCGGATCCGCGCTCGGCTCCCGCGTGCCACTCGAACCGGATGGTGCTCCACGAGGACGCCCTCGCCGTCGGGATCTCGGTGCACGCCGCCGTGGCCGCGGCCGCGCTCGAGCAGCTGCCCGGACGCTGAGCCGTCCCGGTCGACGCGTCGGTGGCGACCGCCGTTCGACCGGTCAGTCGACGCGGCGGAGCCGCTCGGCGGCCCGGACGTTCACCCACATCCGTTCTAAGTGCTGGTCGACGACCGGGCTCGGATCATCGGGCCGGTGCTCGCTGATGAACGCCTCGGCGGCTGCGGCGAGTGCGGCGTCGTCGAACGAGCGGATGCCCTCGAGCAGGCGTGTCATCCCGATGGTCGAGATCGATGCGGTCAGTTCCGACCACCGGTCGGTCACGAACGACCACGTCCGCGAGCCGTGGTGCACGTTCGTCAGCGCTCGACGCAGCAGATAGGGCTGATTCTGTGGCCGGACGTCGGACAGCGCGAGCTCGAGGGTGCGTTCGAGGTCGGTGAGGTCGGGCGTGTCGGCGAGCGCGTGCAGGTAGCGGAGTTCGTCCTGCGGGCTGGCGGCGGAACGCCATCGCTGCTCGATGGCCGCGTGCTCGTCGTGCGACGCGGTGTGGGCGACGACGTCGGTGGACGCCGAGCGGAGTGACGCGTCGCCCACACCGTCGTGGAACAGCTGCCGCGCGGTCGCCTGCACCGTGGCGTCCGCGCCGACCGACCCGGCGAGTGCGAAGCAGACGCTCCGGATGCTGCGCACTCGTTCGTCGGTCGGCTCGCCGGTGCGTGCCACCTCGGCGCCGATCGCGTCCAGCCGCTCGTTGGCGACCGCGACGGCCGTGGCGCGTGCGGCTGCGGCCGTGTCCGGTCCGGCGAGTCGGTCCACGTCGCCGAGGATGCCGGCGATGCGTCGCCACACCGACGGGTTGGTCTCGATCGGGCTGAGCCGCTCGATGAGTGCGAGCGCGTCCGATGGCTCCGCCCGTCCGGCCAGGATCGCGGCCCAGAGGTCGTCAAGCAGCATGAAGCGCTCCAGCGGCGGACGCCCGGCCTCCACGAGCGCCAGTGCGCCGGCGACCGGGAGGCGGGTCCGGAAGAACCCGTCGCCCCAGGTGTTGGGCTGGATCCACTCCGGCGGCCCGCCGAGGTCGAGCTCGGCCCGTTCGCCGAGCACCAGTCGGTGCGACCGGTCGATCCCGGCGCGGCTGGTGGTGACGACCATCGGGATCGGCCACGTCTCATCGCTGCCGGGTCCGGCGTCGTCGAACCGGAACCGGTGCTGATGCAGCGTCACGCCGGTGTCGGTGAACTCGACGGCGACCTCGGGGTGTCCGCCCCGGAAGATCCACGCGTCCATGATGCTGCGCACCGGTTCGCCCGCCGTCGCCTCGATGGCGTCCCACAGGTCGCCCGTGTCGGTGTTCGAGAACTCGTGGCGGCGCAGGTACTCGGCGATGCCGGCCCGGAAGCGTTCCGGCCGCAGGTACTGCTCGAGCATCCGGACGATCGACGCGCCCTTCTCGTAGGTGAGCACGTCGAACATGCCCTCGGCGTCCGCGGCGGTCACCACCGGGTACTCGATCGGACGCGTGGTCTGCAGCGAGTCGGTGTCGAACGCCGCCGAGCGGAGCAGGCCGAACCCGGTCCAGCAGTCCCAGTCGGGCTGGAAGGCGTCGCTCGCCGTGACCTCCATGAACGTGGCGAACGCCTCGTTCAGCCACAGTCCGTTCCACCAGCGCATGGTGACCAGGTCGCCGAACCACATGTGGGCCATTTCGTGGAGGATGGTGTTGGCGCGCTGCTCGTAGGCGGCATCGGTCACGCGGGAGCGGAAGACCATGTCCTCGAGGAAGGTCACGCAGGCAGCGTTCTCCATCGCACCGGCATTGAACTCCGGCACGAATAGCTGGTCGTACTTGCCGAAGGGGTAGGGGATGCCGAACTCGTCCTCGAAGAAGGCAAAGCCCTGCTTGGTGAGCAGAAAGATGTCGTCGGGATCCAAGAACTCCGCCAGCGATGCCCGGCAGAAGATCCCGAGCGGGTAGGCGCCGAACTTCCCCTCGTAGGCATCGCGCACGACGTAGTAAGGGCCGGCAACCAGTGCCGTGATGTAGGTCGAGATCGGGGGCGTCGGCTCGAAGTCCCAGCGCGCCGTACCGTCACCCAGCATGACCGGCTCGGGGGTGGGTGCATTGCTGACGACCTGCCAGTGATCCGGGGCCGTCACGTGGAGGGTGAATGGCGCCTTGAGATCGGGCTGCTCGAAGCAGGCGTACATTCGACGTGCATCGGCCGACTCGAACTGGGTGTAGAGGTAGACCTCGTCGTCGACGGGATCGACAAAGCGGTGGAGTCCCTCGCCGGTGTGCATGAAGGCGCACTTGGCGTGCACGATCAGGACGTTGGAGGACTCGAGGTCGTCGAGTTGAATCCTCGCGCCATCGAAGACGTTCTGGGGGTCGAGTTCACGGCCATTGAGGTTCACCGAGGTCACCTCAGGTGCGACGAGATCGATCCAGGTGCTACTCCCCGGCGTGCGACAGCCGAAGGCGACCGTGGTGATGCAGTCGAAGGTGTGTGGGTCAGTCGTGAGGTCGAGGGCTACGTCGTAGCCGTCGACGGAAACGAGGCGGGAGCGCTCGGCGGCTTCGGCGCGGGTCACATTCAGGTCTGCGGGCACGGCGTCATCCTGGCATGGCCCGGTGTGGGGCCAGTGGGTACCGTCACCCCCATGAGCGAGCGCATCCCCGTGGACTTCTGGTTCGATCCCATCTGCCCCTGGGCCTGGATCACCTCACGCTGGATGCTGGAGGTGGAGAAGGTGCGTCCGGTTCAGGTCCGCTGGCACGTGATGAGCCTGGCGGTGCTCAATGAGGGTCGCGAGGTGCCCCCGGAGTATGCCGACCTGATGCTGACGGCGTGGGGACCGGTGCGCACGATCATCGCCGCGCAGCGCGACTACGGCGACGACATGGTGGGACACCTCTACACCGACATCGGCAC
>CAIYGQ010000193.1 GCA_903925745.1 uncultured Actinomycetes bacterium
CCTGGTCGGCGGTGACCACGACCAGGTCGCCGGATCCGTCGGCGCTCCGGGTGGAGATCACGACCTGGTCGTCGTCCGGACCCGAATCGGTGTCGGCGGCGCGGACTGCGGCGGCGAGCGCACGGTCGTCCCGCATGGTCGCCGGTGCGCCCGTCGAGCCGCCTGGGCACGGCAGGAGGGACGGGAGATCCCGGAGTTGCGGCACCGGCTGAGGGGGCTCCGGTGGCGTGGTGCAGGCCACTGCGAGACACGCGAACGCCACGAGGGCGGCGGTGAGGAACCGGGAGGGGCGGGGGGAGTGGATGGTGCGCATGCCCGGTGCTGACGGACGGCGGCCCGACCGGTCTCCTGTCGGGCGGTCGATCCGTCGTACCGCCAGAGCGTCCCGGTGCGGAGAGCGCCCAGCCACCGGACGTCGTCGACCTGCAGCCACGTCCGTCAGGGGTGACCGATGCCGCCCGTCCCGCCTGCCGAATCGCCGTCCCGTCCCGCCACGGCTCGGCGAGCGGTGCTCCGGGCCGTCACAACCACTCCGACCACGACTGGATCAACCATGAACACACCGACCCTGTACCTGATCGACCTCGACAACATCGTCGGCGGTCCGTGGAACGACGACCTGGTGGATGCGTCCCTGGAGGAGCTGCTCTGCGTCTCGGACTACTCCGACGGCGACCACGTGGTCGTCGCCGCCGAGGCGGTGCTGGCCCGAACGGCCTTCTTCAGCATCCCCGTGCCGTCCCGCAAGCTCGTCGGCCGTGGTCCGGACGGTGCCGACAACGCACTGGCCGAGTTCGTGCCCGCCGACCACATCGTGGACCGGTACTCGAGGCTCGTCGTCGCCTCGGGCGACGGACGGTTCGCGGACCTGGTGGGCCAGGTGCAGCGAGTCCGCTCCATGGCCGAGGTCTACGGTCGCCCCAGTTCCATCGCCCGGTCCCTCGAGTCCGTGGCGAAGTGCATCGAGCTCAGGCCCCTGGCCGAGGTGATCCGCCGGTGCCGGGACGAAGCCCCGAGCGCCGCAGATCGGTCAACGGGGGACGACCTCCCGAGCGTCCTCGACGACGCCCACGATGCGGCAGGTGACCCCGCCGGCCTGGTGGGGGTGGGCTGAGTGCCCGCACGCCCCCCCGCCGGGTTGGTGCGCCTGCTCACCGGCGCCGAGCGGAGCCACGGTCGAGCGTCGCTCGGCGGCGCGGGTCGGAACGGAGTGTCACAAGTCGACGACCCGGGGATGGAGCACTCAGAACGGCGCGTGGAGGCTCGACCGTCAGCGGACGACCTCGGGCAATCCGTCAACGAGCCGGGCGAACCACTGTCCAGACGATCACGTTCCGACCGAACCACACCCGACCAACGACCACCACTCCCGACGAGAGGAACACGACCATGACCCCGCCCCGCAGCTCCACCTCCGACCTGATCCGAACCGTCGACCTCACCGAGTCGTCCACGGGAGACCCGTTCGACGGACTCGCCGGGCCGCTCTCGGTCCACCGGGCCGCCATCCGACTGCAGTCGGTCGACGCCGACGTCCCGGGTTGCGACCCCCGTTCGCCGTTCCTGTCGTTGTGGGAGTCCGCCCGGGCGGTCTCGGCCACGACCCACGTGACGGTCTGGTTGTCCTGGGGTGGTGCGGCCGACCCTCGGTTGACCACCCACCTGCTCCTGTCGACCGTCGACGTGGACGCTGGCGAGCTCGATGCGCTCGTCCGTGTGGGGCTCGCCATGTTCGGGTCAGCCCGTAGTCCGTGGCACGTCGAGGCAGTCGATCCGGACGGACTCGACCTCCCGACCACGGGCGACGTCCGCTTCATCCGTCAGACCAGGGCGTCGGTGCCGGTCGGCCCGGAGTCGTCCGTGGAACTGCCGCTTCGGTTCTCGTTCCCCGGACCCGGAGCCTGGGACCGAATGCTCGCTGCCTTCTCGGCCGTCCAGCAGCGCCTCGACCTGGCCGTCACGGTCACTCCGACGGCTCTGACCCCGGACGAGGAGACGGAGCTCAACCGGCTGACGGCGCTCCGGTTCGACGACTCGGCCGATCGTTCCGCCGCGAGGGTCTGGGCCACGCTCGCCGACGCCGCAGCCTCCTACCGGACGGACCCTGCGGTCGTGCAGGTGGTGCTCGTCGGCTCGGCTGGGCTGGCCGACTCGGAGGTCGGGGCGATCGCCTCGACGCTCACGGCGTCGTTCGACACGACCAACGGGGACGGCTACCGGGTCGCCGCCTCACCGCAGCGATTCATCGGCGGGGGCTACGACGTCGATCCGGCCCGCAACCCAGCCGAGGTCCTCGGGGCCTTCGCCACCGGGCGACCCTGGATCGGATCGAGCGGTCGCACGCTCTCGGACCTGGTCACCTGCGACGAGCTCTCGTTCCTGCTGTCCTGGCCGTTGTCGAGCCGGGGCGACCTGCCTGGGATCCCGAGCGGTTCGGGGCTCGACGAACTGGACGAGGCGGTCTCCGGGGTGGATCCGGTTGACGCCGTGTCGCTCGGTGCGCTGCCCGACGGGCGGGACCTGCTGGTCGGCGTGCGGGACCGTACCCAGCACGTGGCAGTGCTCGGGGCGTCCGGTTGCGGCAAGTCCACGTTGCTGTTGCACCTGGCCGAGCAGGACGTCCTCGCCGGTCGGACCACGTGGATCATCGACTCGTCGGGTGACCTGCTGCACCGGGTCACCTCGGTGGTGCCCGAGGATCGTCGCCACCGTGTCGTCGTGATCGACACCACCCGCCCCGGAGACTCCCATCGCATCGACCTGCTCCGGCCGAGCGGCCGGCCCGAGATGCGTCTGGACTACGTCGAGGCCCTCCACGACGGGCTGGTGGCCGACGTGCCGAAGGAGTTCCACGGGCCGGTGGGGCGATCCAACCTGCTGGCGGCGCTCCGTCTCCTCGCCTGTTCGGCGCGCCCGCTGGGCGACATCGGGACGCTGCTGGCCGACAGTTCGTTCGCCGACTCGCTCATCGCTGATGCCCGCGCGGAGGACTGGCCGCTCACCGACGAGCTCGAGACGGTCCAGCTCCTGAACGCCGGTGCGAGCACCGATAACGCCGAGCTGAAGCGGTGGCTCCGATCGAAGCCGGCGGTGTTCGGTCACGACGGCATTCGGGAGGTGTTCTGCAGCAACCGGCCAACGGTCTCGATCGAGGAGATGCTCCGGCCGGGCGCCATCGTGCTCGTCCGGACACCGACCGACGCAGACGCCTGCCACCTGGTCACCTCGATCCTGCTCGAGCTCTTCGCCGCGGCGACGTCGACCAGGACGCTGGCCGACCCGCCGATCGCCCTCTACCTCGAGGAGGTGCAGCGGGCAGCAGGTGGCGCGCTGCGTCACGTCCTCAACGAGAGCCGCAAGCGCAACATCTGCTGCCACCTGGCCACCCAGCACCTGCGCAACCTGGAGGACGAGGCCGAGGGCGTCCTGACCAACGCCTCGACCTTCCTGTGCGGTCGCAGCCGCGGCCACTCGGGCCGGATGCTCGAGGCCGACCTGGACCTGCCGGATTCGTCGCTGCGGTCGTTGCCCAACCTCACGTTCCTCGGGTCGACCGCCATCAACGGCACCCAGGTGGGGCCGGTGCGGGTCAGCGTTCCGCCGATGGGGGAGGCGCCTCGGGGCTGGCCGGACTGGGTGTCTCCGGCACTGGACGACGTGCAAGGAGTCGGTAGCATCGCCCGTGAGCGGCGAGTCTGGAGGGACGACGATGTCTGATGATCCGCAGACCGGCCTCGTCGCCGACCCCTCCTTCGGCTGGGATCCCGTGCTCGGCGCCTGGAGGGTCGTCCTCAGTCCCTCCGGGGCGGCGGGCTCCACCTCCCTCGAGCACGTTGGCGGGACCATCCTCGTCGACGTGCTCGACGGCACCGTCCTGGAGGCGGTCGCCGACACGATGGACGGGGCTCCCGGCGGGTCGGTGTCGCCGTCCACCGTGACGCTCTGGCGCCGAGCCTTCGGTGACGTCATCGCCGGGTGGCTCGAGCAGGCAGACGGACGGCACACCGAGTGGAGGCTCGCCCCGCTCGACCCGGCGACCGCCCCGTTCCGGTTACTCGTCGGTCGGCTGGCCGTCGTGGAGCGGTCGATGCTCGAGGAGCGAGCTCCGGTGTGGATCGTCGAGGCCGCGCAACTCGGCGCCGACCTGCGCATCACATCGGGAACGTTGTCGGACGAGGCTGCAGATGCCGCCGAGCTGCTCGACGACGACCTGCTGGCGGTGGTGGCCGGCGCAGGGCTGGCCTCGCCGATCCGCACAGCGCTCAGATCCGGGGGGTACGACGACGATTCGCTCCCAGCCGTCCTCCGTCCATCGACGACCGACCCGGCCGGCGCCGCCACCGATCCCGGCGGCGCTGCCGCCAAGCGGTTCCGTAAGCTCGTCGAGGGAGCTGCATCGCAGGTGTCCTCGTGGTTCGACGTGCAGCCTCGCCCGATCTTCGCTCCGACGTCGACCCTCCGGTCGCCCGGGTGGACGAGCGGTCCGGATGGCGGCGCCACGATGGGAATGGTCCGCGCCGGCTCCGACGATCCGACCGGAGGCCCTGTGCCGTTGGCGGTCCAGCTGGTCGACCTGCCGGCGGACCGGTTGCTCGACTGGGAGGCGGCCATCCAGGGCGACACGTGGGCGGCGCGGGTCTCGTTCCGGGGAACGTCGGTGCCCCACCTCGAGGCGGACCTGGTCGACGCCCACGGGGATGTGCAGTCCTCGGCGCTGTTGGGCATGGAGTCGGTCGGGTCCGGTCGGGTGCAGCTCCGGGCCACGTCCGACCTGTCCGCGCTGCGGGGAGTGGCACCGGAGGACCGGTCGGACCTCGTCGTGCGTCTCCGAGGCGTGGACCTGGATCCGGAGGTACTGGAACTCGCCACACCCCGGACCGATGCTCGGACCCACGCCGCCTCCGTCGCTCGCTCGGCGGCCGGAGCCAGCCGGTGGGCGGTCGCAGGCGCGCTCGAGGTGACCGGGCAGGGTGGAGCTGCGGGTGCAGGGGTTCCGGCAGCGTCGGTGGTCGGGGAGCTCCGCTGGGTCGCTGCCCGCTGGGATCTCGCTGCGGCGACCTGGGACTCGCTCGGCGACTCCCGACGCAGAAATCAGTGTGGGGACCTCGCAGCTGACTTCCGGTCGTTGGCAGATCGTCTCGATGCCGGGGCCGATCCGGTGACCACCGGAGTCGCGCCATCGGAGCAGGAGTCCCTGCCCGCTGCGCAGCGGGCCGATCAGCTGTCGGCCGAACAGCTGGCGGACCGGGTCGGAGCGGGTTGGTCGGAGCGGGTCGCTCGGCTGCTGGCGCGGACGCTCGTCGAGATCTGGGTCGATCGGAACCCGTACGACACCACCGCGGAACTGGCCGACCGTTCCGCTCGGCTCGCCGAGTTCCTCGGCGACCACGTGGAGGCGGCATCGGCTCGGGCGCTGCTGGCCACACGGACGGACCTCCCCGACTCCCGCCGGCGGGTCTCGGCGCACCTGGCCCTGGCCCACCGTGCGATCAGCGGGCGCCGGGCCGACCAGGACGAGGAGCTGGTGGCGATCGCCAACGGGCAGGGCGATGGCGGGGGCATGCAGTGAGCGAGGGCGCCTCGCCCAACGTGGAGCCCGGTCGGGCGGCTGGCGGTGGTCTGGGCCAACCATCCGAGGTTCGTGACGTTCCGGAGCCAGACCTGGAAGGGATGGTGACGGTCTCGTGCGGCGCGTTCGAGCGGATGGTCGAGGCCTACGCGGCGGTCTACGTCGCAGCCGGAGACGCCGAGCGCCGACTCCCGGAGGGACTGTCGGACGCCCAGATCAAGACGCTGACACGCCTCCGCCGGTACTGCGAGGCGCCGCACGAGGAGTGCGCTGTCAACGAGCATCGTGACGAGTGCCTGCTCCGGAAGAAGGACGGAACGGTCTGGACGTTCGAGTCGGACGAGCACGCCACCGGCGCTCTGCTCCGGGTCGCCATCCGACGGGCGGGATGGCGTCGAGGCAGGGGCCACGAAGGGGTCAACCCGCCGACGACGTGGGAGCCGCTCCCGGATGAGGACGCCGCCGGTGGCGACGACGGTGGTGGCCGTCGTCCTGGCCCGCCCGTGGCGGTGGTGGAGGCCGACGCAGGGCGGGAGGCGCTCGATCGGTACCGTGCAGCCGCGGCAATCGAGCACGACCTGGAGCAGGCGATCACGGCGATCGATTGTCTCGATCCGGCCAGGACCACTGCACAGGTGCAGGCCCGCCAACTCGCTCGCTGGGTCGTCCAACGGGTGCTCGAGGATCCGAACAACGACTGGATGGACCGTCGCTCCGAGGAGGTGCGGGCCGAGATCGCCAGGATCGATCCGGAGGCCGCCGGGAACAGCGGTGGAGCTCGGCAGAGGCAGCGTCGGCACCGGGCCCGTGCCCGAGCGGTGTTGACCGAGGAGATCGGACTCCCCGAGGGGGTGGTCGAGGAGATGCTCCCGGTGGAGCGCAACATGGCCCGAGGTGCCGGGTAGGCGTGTCGGGCGATCCGGTCGCGATCCCGGTCACCGTTCGTTGGTTCGGTGGTGAACTCGAGCTCGAGTCGGCATCTGGCGACGCGAGCAGTGTCCGGACCCCGGTCGGCGCCGACTTCATCGACCGGTTCCACGACGTGGAGCACCGGGGTGACCGGCTCGACCCCAACCAGCCGACGCAGGTCGCTCCGGCGACGGAGGAGTTGGAGCAGGACTGTCTGCAGATCGGGTACGAGCTGGGCCAGTTCTTCGAGCCCCTCCTGCAGGCCCGGGTCGGCGCGCCGTCGTCGCTCACCCGGTTCGAGCTCCGGGCTCGTGGTGCTGACCACTGGTCCGTGCCCGTGGAGCTCGCCCGGATCGTGCCGTCCGGTGTGGACGGCTCGGATGTGGAGCGGCTGGTCGTCGTTCCCGACGTGAGCGTCGCCAGAGTCTGGGCCTCGTCGCTCGACCCGCCCCGGGACCTGCTCGTCGAGCGGGAGCTCCGGCTGGTCGGGTCCTTCGTCGAGGCGCCGGGGTTGAACGTCGAGGCTGATCGGGTTCGCTTCGAGTCGGCGGTCCAGGCTGCCGCCCAGCAGGGGCGCGGCCTCGGGGTCGGCAGTGTCATCACCGACGGGACCTTCGACGGGCCCGCCGGTCTGGTCGCCGCACTCTCCAGGGACAGCACGACGCCCACGGTCGTGGTGTTGTCCGGGCACGGGAGTCCGGGACAGGTCACCTTCGCGGACGGCGACGTGGACGCCGCACGGTTGCGGGACGCGCTGGCGGGGACCGACGCCAGGGCGGTGCTCCTGGCCGTCTGCTCCGGGGCGCAACCACCGGCTGGGCCGGGCGGAGGCCTCGACACCGCCAGGACCCTGGTCGCGGCAGGCGTGCCGGTCGTCGTCGCCATGGCGGCGCGCATCGACGGTCGACTCGCCACCGAGTTCGTCGACGGATTCCTGGGGGAGCTCCTCGCCGGTGAGACCGTGGACGCTGCGGTCCGTGAGGGTCGTCGGAAGATGGACGAGCGGCTCCACGAGGGTGGCCGCCGGTGGAGTTGGGCCCTGCCCCGATTGGTGGTCGCTGCCCGGCCGGGTGCCGGGTACGCGGCGGGACCCCGCCGACTGGACGACCGGGAGGTCAGGCTCGTCCCGCAGCCGACCCCTCCGGCCCACCGGGGGGTCGTGCGGGTGAGGAACCTGGACGAGCAGCCGCCGGCCGTCGTCGGCCGCGACGCCGAGGTCGCGTCGTTGTCGGCGACCGTGGCGTCTGCACACACGGGCCGGGTGGTCCACGCAATCTCCGGGCAACGCGGTGTCGGCAAGTCCTCCGTGGCGCGCATGGTCGCTGCCGACAGCCGTGCAGAGGTCGTCTGGTGGTTCCGTGCCGACGACTGGGACGCCGTGCTCGACGGCTTCGACCTGCTGCACCGTCGTCTCGGTCTGCCGGAGCCGGCACGTGACGACCGGGCGACCCGACTGGCTGCTGTGTGCGACCACCTCGCCTCGCTCGGGCCGTCGGCCGCCGGTGGTCCGCGGTGGTTGCTCGTGTTCGACAACGTGGCCGCCGGATCGGCCGCGGAGGTGGTCGAGCGGTGGGCACCCCGGGGCGGGCCGGGCGCGGTGGTGCTCACCGTCAACGGCGACGCCGAGTGGGATCACGGCCGGACGGATCTGCAGCCCCTGCGGCGCGACGACGCGGCCCGTCTCTTGGCGTCCCTGGCCCGCGTCGCTGTGTCGGAGAGCGTCGACCAGCTCGTCGACCTGCTCGGTGGAGTCCCGCTGGCGCTCGTCCACCTCGGTGGTCTGATGCGTGAGCGGTGGTGGTCGCCCGAGTTCGCGCTGGAACAGCTCCGGGACCGGCCGGCGACGGTGTTGGGCGGCGTCGGCGAGGACGATCGCACCGTCGCCGGCGTGGTCGCCCGGGCTCTCGCTGAGCTGCTCCCCGAGGACCGGGTGCTGTTCGCGGCCCTCTGCCAGCTCGACGCCGACGCCATCCCCGCGTCCCTCGTCCTGTCCTCCGCGTCGGCCGGACTGCTCGGACGGGCGCCGGCGGAACTCCACGATGCATTCGCGGTGTTCCGGTCGTTGGGGTTGGTCGAGGCCGACCGTTCCAGGGGTCTGGTCAGGGTCCACCGGTTGACGGCGATCGTGGCCCGGCATCTGGTCGCCAGCGGAGACGTACCCCTGCCGGCTCGGATCGGGTCGGGGACGGACGGAGAGCGGGGCGCTGGTGGGTGAACCGGTCTCGGACGCGGAGCAACTCGCGCTCGCGCTCCGTCTGGTGGACGCCAACTGGCCGCGTCCTGCCGAGGACGCGGCGGCGATGGTCGAGCTGCTCCGGCTCCGGCCGAGCGCCCGGGTCCTGGTGCGTCGATTCGCTGCCCTCGGGTCCGACCCGGGGTCGCCGGAGCAGCCGAGCCCCGCTGACGAGCCCGATCCTGCGGCGGTCGCCGTGCTGGCTGATCCCGGATTGCGTCGGCGGCTCGCAGCGCTCGTGGTCGACCTGTCGACGCACCTGACGAACTTCGGGTACTCCTCTGAGGCCCGCCGCTACCTGCTGGCGGCAGAGCAGTGGGTGCTCGAGTGGTCCTCGGAGGACGGGCAGGACTCGTGGGACCACGTGCGGTGGCGGGTGCAGTCAGCGCTCGCCTGGGCCGAGGGTCTCGGAGGCGATCCCAGCGACGAGACGCTCGACCAGCGCCGCCTCCGGGCCCGTGACCGGCTCCTCCCGCTGGTCGAACAGGTACCCGACCGGGACTCGCTCCGGCCCACCGTGCTGTCCCGGGCCGCCCGGTTCACCGCCGGCCCCGACCTGGAAGCTGGTGACCTCAACGCCGGCGAGCGACGTGACCTCCACCGGCGGGCATTCCAGCTGGCGTCAGAGGACGGCCGGCCGGCGGCGGTCTACTCGTCCACCGCGATCCGCTACGTGGCGTTCCTGCGGGACCGTGACGACGGCCGGACCGAAGCCAGACGGATCTCGTTGGAAGCGGCAGGCCGCCTGCGCGAGCGGGCGCCGGGGAGTCGTCCCTACCTGCTGGTGCTCGCCCAAGCGGCGTCGCTGGCCAGGACGGGCGCCGTCACGGCCGAGGACTGGAGCACAGCGCTGGACCTGCGGTCGGAGGCTGTGGAGCTGGCTCGGAGTTGGCTCCACGAGGCACTCCGCTGGGTCCCGGACGAGGCCGACGGCGTCCACCGAACCCTGGCGTCGCAGCTGACCAACCAGACGACCCTCCTGCTGAACGTGGGCCGGCTGGAGGAGGCCCGTCGGTCGTGTGACGAGGCCATCTCCCTGACCGAGGCCAGCGAGCAGGAGCAACCCGGCAGCCTGGGGACGCGCCGGGCCAACCTGGCCGACATCGAGTTCGCCGCAGGCCGGTACGCCGAGGCCGTCCGGTTGCACCTCGGAGCGGCGGAGCTGGGACGGATCGTCGGGAGCACGCGCACGGCGAGCCGTCTCGCTGGGGCGGTGACGGCCGCCCTCCTCGACGGTGTGCCGGTCGACCAGGTCGGCGCGCTCGTGGAGGAGATGGAGCGGGAGGTCCCGGCCAGCCGAGGGTTCAATGCCCACCGGGTCGTGGCCGCCCGAGGGTTGGTGGCCGTGGCGGGCGGCGCTCCCGCCGAGGGGCTGCGCCTGCTCGAACAGGCCGAGGAGCTCCGTGCCCGCCGTCGACCCGGCGAGCACCCTGACGTGCTGCGTCTCCGAGCCCTGCGGGTGGTCGCGCTCGGCCTGCTCGAGGATCGGGACGAGGCCGGTGCGACTCGTGCCGGCATCCGATCGGCGCTGGAGTTGCAGTTCCCCGGGGTGAGTCACTGGATCGCGGCGCTCGCCGACCGGTCGATCGCCCCGGGCAGCTGAGCACCCCGTCCCGTCCGTCCGGCGGTTCCCGTCGGCGCAGGTGTCACAACCCGCGTGCAGCTGCGTGGAGCGTGCATGGAGCACCTGCCGCCCACCTCCCCGCAGTCGGCCAGACACCTCGATGGACCCTCCGTCCGTCAGGGGTCCTCGTGCTGAACCCCTCCTCCACCGTTCCGACCCGCGAGCCCGTCCAGGTGCCGACTGGTCCATCGTCAGCCGGCCCGGCCTCTGCTGCGCCCACGTCGTCGTCCCGTTCCATGGTCCGTTGCGTCACCGTGCCGAGCCTGAGCTCGTGCTCTGCGGTGACTGCCCACCTGGGTCCCACGAACTCCGGTAAGACGCACTCGAGCATCCAGGAGCTCGTCCGGCGAGGCGCCGGGCTCTACATCTCCCCGCTGCGCATGCTCTCCCAGGAGGTCCACCTCAGGCTCGCCGATGAACTGGGCGCGGACCGGGTCGGGCTCCTCACCGGTGACCAGATCGTCAACCCGACTGCACCCGTGCTGTGTTGCACCGCCGAGATGGCCCCGACCCGAGCTCCGTTCGCCGTCGTCGACGAGGCTCACTGGCTCCGGGACGCCGACCGAGGGCCGGCGTGGACGCGCTTGTTCACGGCGTGCCGGTACGACGAGTTGGCGCTCATCGCTGCTGCTGAGTCCGAGACACTGCTCCGCTCCATTCACCCGTCGGTCGGGATCGTCCGCCACCATCGCCTGGGGGACATCTCCTTCTGCGGCGCGGTGACGCTCGACGACCTGCAGCCGGGGGACGTGGTGGTCGCCTTCAGTCGGGCCGCAGTGCTCTCACTGGCCCGGCGCATCGCCGAGCAGGGGTTCCGGGTCGGGGCGCTCTACGGCTCTCTGCCACCTGCTGCCCGGTTCGATCAGGTCCGCCGATTCGAGCACGGTGACCTGGAGGTGATCGTGGCCACGGATGCCATCGGCCACGGGGTGAACCTGCCTGCCGACGCGGTGGTCTTCGCCGAGACCAACAAGTTCGACGGCGTCCGTCGCCGGGACCTGGACCTCTGGGAACTCGCCCAGATCGCCGGTCGGGCCGGACGAGGCCTCGACGCAGACGGCGAGGTCCGGGTGCTGGCAGGGGTGCGCGGCTTCGACCCGGATGCACCACTCGTCGCCGCCGGCGTGGAGGTGGCCGCCGGTCTGGCACCGTCGGGCCTCTGCGTCGACCGTCTGCTGGTGGAACCCACGCTGGACGACCTCGACTGCGACGATCCCCGCCTCCTGAGTCGGGCACTCGACGACTGGGAGCGGGCCGCCGGCGAGGAGCTCCGGCACCATCCATGGGCGGCGCCCGCGTCGGTTCGTGTCCGGGTCGAGCACCTCGAGGTGCTGCGGGGCGCGTGGGGTGGCCGGCCTTGGCCCGTCGGTGCCGCCGCAGCGTTCGAGATCGCTGCAGCTCCGGTTCCCCGTGACGACGACCTGCTGGTCCTGGCCCGCACTGCCGCCGGTGAACGAGTCGACCTGGGCGCCGAGTGGCGAGTCGACGACCTCGACTCGATGCCCCTGGCCCACCTCGAGCGCATCGCCGGGTCGAGCCGGGCGCTCATCTCGTCCGCACGACGTCTCGGCGGCCTGGGTGGACTGGATCCGGTGGAACTCGAGCGGCTCGGCTCGGCGGCCGAGCTCCGCGCCCGCGACCTGCTGGCCGGGGAGATCCTGGAGAACAGCTTCGGACGGTGCCGGTACTGTGCCCGTCAGCTGGAGCCCCGCTTCGAGGTCTGCCGCCGGTGCCGCTCCTCGTCGGGGCGGACGAGGACACGGGCAGGCCGTGCGGGACTGTCGAGGCCGGACGGTCCAGCCCGGGCCGTCCGTCAGGGTGCAGGTGGATCGAGTTCGGGAGCCAGCCGAGGAGTGCAGCAGTGAGTGGAGCGAAGAGTTCGTACGTCGCACCTCGTCCGAGTGCCGCCGTGCAGGAACGTGCCCGCCGGGCGCGGGAGGCCGCGGACCGAGCCGAGCGCGAACGTCAGGAGGCAGCCGCCAGGGCCGAGGCTGCGCGACGCGAGCGTGAGCGTCAGGAGGAGGAGCGACGGCGCGTCGAGGCCGAGCGTCGTCGGCAGCGGCAGCTCGGTGCCGTGGCGGAAGCGAGCGGTGCCCGCACCGGTGCGACGTCGTTCTCCCGGCGGGTCCAGGACGATGGCGAGCCTGAGGTGCCCCAGTCGTCGGCCCGGGAGCCGCAGGCTCATCGTGCCGAGCAGCAGACCGGCCACCGGGTCGACCCGGCTC
>CAIYGQ010000194.1 GCA_903925745.1 uncultured Actinomycetes bacterium
ATGGTCACCTACCCCTCCACCCACGGCGTGTTCGAGGAGGGCATCGTCGAGCTCTGCCGGATCGTCCACGACCACGGGGGCCAGGTGTACGTCGACGGCGCCAACCTCAACGCGCTGGTCGGAGTGGCACCGCCCGGCGGGTTCGGGGCCGACGTCAGCCACCTGAACCTGCACAAGACCTTCTGCATCCCCCACGGCGGTGGCGGGCCCGGTGTCGGGCCCGTGGCGGTCGCGGAGCACCTGGCCCCGTTCCTGCCCGGTCACCGTGGCATCGGCGCCGACGGGGTCGACGGCACCCCGGGCGACCGGGTCGGTGCCGTGTCCGCCGCCCCGTTCGGGTCCGCCGGGATCCTGCCGATCCCCTGGATGTACGTGACGATGATGGGTGACGACCTGACCCGGGCGACGGCGGTCGCGATCCTCGGCGCCAACTACGTCGCCCACCGCCTCGGGGAGCACTTCCCGGTCCTGTACCGGGGAGCGAACGGACTCGTGGCGCACGAGTGCATCGTGGACCTGCGCGACATCGAGCGCAGCGTGGGGATCAGCAACGAGGACGTGGCCAAGCGCCTGATCGACTTCGGGTTCCACGCGCCGACGATGTCGTTCCCGGTGCCCGGAACACTGATGATCGAACCGACGGAATCGGAGTCACTCGCGGAGCTGGACCGGTTCTGCGACGCGATGATCGCGATCCGGGGTGAGATCGACGCCGTCGCCGACGGGACGTGGCCGGTCGACGACAACCCGCTGGTCAACGCACCGCACACGGCCCTGGCCGTCGGCGCCGACGACTGGGACCACCCCTACCCCCGTTCGCTGGCGGGGTGGCCGACCGGGGTCCGCGCGGAGCGGAAGTACTGGCCGCCGGTCCGCCGGATCGACGGCGGTCACGGCGACCGCAACCTGGTCTGCAGCTGCCCGCCCGTGGAGGACCTGACCTGAACCGAGGGTGGCTGCCCCTCAGGCCCGCACGAACGGTGGCTCGACGCACTCCCCCACCAACTCGGCGTTGGGTCCACGGAGCGTGACCCCATCACCGGGCCCGACCTGCGGTTCGGTGTAGGCGAGCGCGATCCCACAGCCGAGCACCGGTGAGAAGTTGCCGCTCGTGACCCGGCCCACGACCGATCCGTCGACGACGACCTCGTGGCCCGCACGCGGTGGGCGGCGCCCCTCGGTGCGGATGGCCCGGAGCACCGGATCGACCCCGGCCTCCTGCTGGGCGAGCAGGGCGGAACGCCCGCGGAAGGACTCCTTGTCCCAGCCGACGACCCAACCGAGACCGGCGTTCAACGGGGTGATCCCGGCTCCGAGTTCCTGGCCGTGGAGCGGGAGGGCCGCCTCGAGTCGGAGCGTGTCCCTGGCGCCGAGCCCCGCAGGTGTCACCCCGGCGCCGGTCACGGCGGTCCAGAAGTCGGCGGCGACGGCCACCGGGACGGCGCACTCGACCCCGTCGCCACCGGTGTAGCCCGTGCCCGCCACCACGCAGTCCGCACCGGCGAACGAGAACGGCGCCACCCGGAACCGGCCGACGGCGGCGGCATCGGGAGCGAAGGTCGCGAGCCGCTCCCGGGCGTTCGGCCCCTGGATGGCGAGCACCGCCCGCTCGGCGGTGGTGTCACGGACCTCGACGGCCGCCGGGCCGCCCGGACCGTCGGCCAGCAGCGCACCGGTCACCCGGTCGGTGTTGGATGCGTTCGGCATCACATCGGCCCGCTCGTCGTCCAACCACCAGACGATGATGTCGTCGAGCACGGAGGCGTCGCGGTCCTCGAGGAGGTGGGTGTACTGGGCCCGACCCGGTTCGATCCGCCGCAGGTCGTTGGTCAGGCTCTCCTGCAGCCGGTCCACCAGACCCGGCCCCTCCACCCGCACCGTGCCGAGGTGGCTCACGTCGAACACGACCGCGTCCTGTCGACAGGCCAGGTGTTCGGCGATCGTGCCGCCGGGGTACGCGAGCGGCATCTCCCAGCCGCCGAAGGGTACGAGCTTCGCGCCGAGCGCGCGGTGGACCTCGACGAGCGGCGGGACCCGCACCGGGCTCAGACCGCGTCCGCGGCGGGGTTCCCGGAGCCGACCGCCGGCCCGATGCGCTCCCCGCTCGGGACGAGCTCCACGATCCGGGCGTCGATCTCATCGACGACACCGGCGAGCGGCAGGACGCTGAGCACGCCCTGGCCGTGCTGCAGGACGTCGATCAGCTCCTCGCCGTCGTGGACGAGCACCGAGCGGTTGCCGTTGATGACCAGGTTGGCCGTCGTGACGTCCTCGCCGAGCTGGTCACGCAGGTAGGCGAAGACCCGGCGCACGAGCTCCAACTTGATGCCGCTGTCGAGCAGGGACTTCACCACCTTCAACTCGAGCAGGTCCCGGTAGGAGTAGGCGCGTCGGGACCCGCTGCCGGCGGCATCCGCAACGGAGGGACGGATCAGGTCGGTCCGGGCCCAGTAGTCGAGCTGCCGGTAGGAGATGCCGACGATCTCCGCGGCCCGCTTGCCCGAGTACCCGGCCACCCTGGCGGCCCCACCGTCCACGGCGGCATCCGCCGCCTCCGCACCCCCGGTGGTGTCCTGCGTCGTCGTCATCGTTCGCTCCGTGCTCCTGGTCGGTCGGCGCCAGGGGTCCGGCACCGGTCGGTCTGGCCCGTCGCGCCGTCCTGCGGACGGCCCGACCGGCTGCTCGGGAACCCCGGTGGGGACCCGGAACCGCCCAGCTCGGTCCACTCACCCGCCCTCGGGGCGAGTTCGCCCGGTGAAACTACTCCAAGGTGATTCCCGAGGGAAGGGATTTCGCGCGATCGATCTCCCGGCGGTCGATCGCCGACGGGTCGTGGACCGGGTGGCACGCCGTCCGGCCCTCAGGAACCGGGGTCGAAGTCCTCGGGCGAGATGCTGTCGATGAACTGCCGGAACTCCTCGACGACCTCCTCCGGGGACGAGGCCGCTCCCTCGTCGTCCTCGAAGCCACCCACCTCCAGGACCTCGTCGTCGACGAAGATCGGACAGCCGGCCCGGACCGCCAACGCCACGGCGTCGGACGGTCGGGCCGAGATGCGGAGCACCTCCTCGTCCAGGTCCAGGTGGAGCTCCGCGTAGTAGGTGGTGTCGCGGATCTCGGTCACGACGACCTGCGTCAGCTCGGCACCCAACTGGTCGAGGACGTTGCAGAAGAGCTCGTGGGTGAGCGGCCTGGGGGTCTCCACGCCCTCCAGCGCCAGGGCGATTGACGTGGCCTCGGGGCCACCGATGAAGATCGCGAGACGGCGACGGGCGGGTCCGAGCTCCCGGAAGTGCATGGCGGGCGTGTTGGAGGGCGCCTCCACCTGCACTCCGAGCAGTTCGACCTGGATCATCCCGGACGAGCTTACGCGGCGGGGCCGGAACCCGGCGTCCGCCGATCAGGCCTGCTCGCCGAGCACCGGTCCGAGCTCCCGCCGCAGGAGGGCGGCGTGGAGGTCGGCCCCGATCGAGGCCAGCTCGGCGCTGAGCTCGACCGCCGCGCGCCGCCCGGCGGGGTTGCGCTGCTTGAGCAGCGGAACGGCCAGCTGCTCGATGAACCCCGCCTCACGCTCGGCCGACACCAGGTACATCCGGAGGTGCCGGGCGTCGATGCCGTGCGTCGCCGCCCGGGCGGCCAGCCGGGCCACCTCGAGCGCCGCATCGCCGTAGAAGGCCTCACCGGCACGCTGGGCCGGTCGCACCAGGCCGAATCGCTCCAACTCGGCGAGCAGGTCGGCGTCGATTCCGGCCAGGACGCAGAGTTCGTCGGCGGTACGTGTCGGTTGGTCGACCTCGGGCCGGTCGGCCCACAACGGCGGTCGGCTCGGCGTGGGCCGCCGGCGCGGACGGGGGTCCTCCTGCAGGGCGGCCACGACGTCGGCGGGCGTCTCGAGCACCCGTCGGGGTGGCTCCGCCGGGCCGGAACCCGTCGCCGCAGGGCGCGCCGGGGGCCGATCGACGACCGGAGCGGGCGGGTCCGGAACCGGGGTGACGGACGCCGGGCGGAGGCCCCGGCCGACGGGACCCCCGGGGCCCCCGGGGCCACCGGCGTCGCCGAGGTGGTCGGGGGTGTCCGGGTCATCCGGGCCATCCGGATCATCGGGATCCTCGAGGTCGTCGGGATCGAGGTCGTCGGCGCC
>CAIYGQ010000195.1 GCA_903925745.1 uncultured Actinomycetes bacterium
ACGACCCCGAGTTCGTCCGGGCGCTGCGCCCCGACCGGTGCCTGATGATGCCGGACGGGCAGGTCGACCACTTCGACGACGAGATGCTCGAACTGGTCGAGCTGACCTGAGCGGGGGCGGGTGGCTGCGGAAGCAGGGCCACCGAGGTCTGCTTCTCGGAGGTGTGATGTTTAGGCATCACCGTGTGATGACAAGATGACCGGATGCGCACCACGGTCAACATCTCCGAGCAGCTGTACCGCAACGCAAAGGCCCGCGCCGCAACGACGGGGCAGACGGTGAGTGAGGTCATCGAGGACGCGCTCCGTGAAGCGCTCCGGCCCAAGGCGGTGGATTCCGCGCCGGTTGCTTCGTTGCCGACGTTCGGCGGAAGCGGGGTACTGGCCGGGATCGATCTCAGCAACAGCGGGTCCCTGCGTGATGCGATGGACGACGGAGCCGGGTTGGATGCTCTGCGCTGACGTCAACATCCTGGTGAACGCTCACCGGCCAGAGGCCCCGAAGCACGAGGGCTACAGGACGTGGCTCGAGGAGGCGCGTCGAGGGGTCGAGCCGCTCGGTGTCCCGGCGATGGTCCTGAGCGGGTTCCTGCGGGTGGTGACCCATCCACGGGTGTTCAAGGAACCCACGCCGGTCGAGACGGCGCTCGAGTTCGTTGAAGCGGTTCGAGGGTCTCCGGCCGTGATCCCGATGGAGCCCGGCGACCGGCACTGGGAGATCTTCGCGGACATCTGCCGACGACTCGATGCGCGGGGGAACACCGTTCCCGATGCATACCTCGCAGCGATTGCGGTCGAGCAGGGAGCCACCTTCGTGAGCGCCGACCGGGGCTTCGCTGGTTTCCCGGGTCTGCGCTGGATCGATCCGCTCGCGGCCTGACCTGGAACGAGGTGGTCGCCTGACCAGCTCCGATCCGGCACTGTGCGATGCCGCACAACGCCGTGGGCTCCACGTGGCCAACCCGATCGACGACTGACCGATCCAGCGGACGGTGGCCGAGACCCTTCGGGCCCGTTCGGGCGACGCGCTACCGGGCGGCGATCAGGGTGCGCAGGTGGCCCGGGTCCAGCTCGGCCGGGTCGGTGCGCCCGACGAAGTCGCTCACCAGGTCGGCGAACTCTCGGGGCCGTTCGCAGTGCGGGAAGTGCCCCACGCCCTCCATGATGACCAGCTCGCTGCCCGGCATGAGCTCCTGGGCGGCGTGCGCGTGCGCCACCGGGATGATCGGGTCGGCGTCACCCCAGACGACCAGCGTCGGCACGTGCGCCGCCAGGTACAGGCGGTCCGCCGCGCTGACCCGCTGGCCGCGCACGTCGACCACCGACCGGAGCGTGTGCAGGAACGCCCGCCGGGTGTCGGCGTCGATCAACGAGGTGTACGACCGCCAGATCTCGATCGTCGCCGCCGACGGCTTCAGGCCCAGGTGGCCGAACCAGCCGGTGACCGTCTCCACGCCGGTGCGCATGAACGACTGGAACCCGAGGGGCAGGACCAGGTCGACGCCCGGTGCGGTCAGCGCCCGCAGGACGAACGCGACGTCGTCGCCCAACCCGCCGGCCGACACGAGCACGAGCCGCTCGACCCGTTCCGGGTACTGGTAGGCGAACTGCATGGCGATGCCGCCGCCGAGCGACTGGCCGACGACCGTGGCGCGGTCGTGGCCGAGTGCGACCAGCAGGTCACGGAGCATGGACGCCTGCGCACCGAGGGAGTAGTCGCCGCGTGGCTTGTCGGACGCACCGTGGCCCACCAGGTCGGGGGCCACCACCCGGTGGGTGCGGGCCAGGTCGTCGATGCAGCGCCGCCACGTGTCGCTCGAGCCGGCCATCCCGTGGATCAACAACAGCACCGGGCCGTCCCGGCCGGCGGTGCGGTAGGCGACCTGCTTGCCGTGCAGCTCGATGGTCTGGAGTTCACTGCTGGTCGTCACGGCGACCCCCCTTGCGTGATCCACCCACCGTACCTGTCGGGCGGAGGGTCCGGGGGTTGACCGCACCGGAACCAGCGGCCACCCTGAACCCCGGGGAACACCACGGGCGACCGGCACCGGTCGACCGGATGCGGGGCACTGCAGGCGGGGACGGGTGGCGGGCCCGGCCCCGCCGCAGCCCGGCGGTTCGCCGCAGCCCAACCCCTCCACGCAGTCCGTCCGGAACGCACGCGTGTGCCACGCTTCGCGCATGCGGAACCTGCGTGGTCGAGTCGTCGCGGTCACCGGTGCGGGAGGGGGAATCGGGCGGGCGACCGCCCTCGAGTTCGCCGGACGCGGCTGCGACGTCGCCGTGCTCGACATCGATGCCGAGGCCGCCGGGTCGACCGCCCGCATGGTCCGAGACACCGGCCGCCGGGCCTCCGCCCACGTGGTCGACGTGCGTGACCCCGGCGCCGTCGATGGGGCCGCCGCCGACGTCGTCTCCGAGCACGGGTCCTGCCACGTGGTGGTCGCGAACGCCGGCGTCACCGCCGCTGGGGAGTTCACCGCCGAGTCGCTCGAGGACCTGCACTGGTTGGTCGACATCAACGTGTGGGGCGTCGTCCACACCTGCCGTTCGTTCCTGCCGACACTGCTCGACGCCGACGAGGGACACATCGTGACGCTGTCCAGCATGGTCGGCCTGCTCGGCCTGCCCCACAACGTCGGGTACTCCCTCACCAAGGGCGCGGTGCGTTCGTTCAGCGAGGCGCTGCGCGCCGAACTCGTCACCTCCAGCGTCGGGGTCACCGTCGTGCACCCCGGGGCGATCCACACCGGCATCACCGACGCCGCACGCGGCACCCAGGCCGAGCGGCTCGCCCAGATGGGCCGGTCCCGGTTGGCGCCGATCGTCATGCGGCCACCATCGACGGTCGCCCGGGCGATCGTCCGGGCAGTCGAGCGGAACCGCCCCCGGGTGGTCGTCGGAGCGGACGCCCACGCCGTGAGCGCCCTCACCCGGATCCTGCCCGGTCGCTCCGGGGTGATCGGCCGGCTCACCAACCGGGTGCTCGGCTGAGCGACCCGGACCGTCGCGGACGGGGGAGCCCCGCCGGAGCGCTTTCATGCTCGGTGTTGGTATAGTCGGTCGGGCAGATCCACTGCGGCCGACCACGAGGGGCGACACCGTGCACCACACCGGGCAACACAGCACCAGACGACCCGCACGGCACCCGCGACCACCCCGGCGCCGCACCCACCTGGCCGCCACCGCCGCCGCGCTCGCCGCCGTCCTGGTGGCCTGCCAACCCGTCGCGCCACCACCGCCACCGCCGCTGCCCCCGCCACGACCACCCGTCACCACCCGGCCACCGACCACGATCCGGCCACCGACCACGACCCGGCCCACCACCACCCTGCGACCGACGACCACCGCACCGACGACCACCACGATCCCTCCCACCACCCCGGGGCCCGCGCCGCTGCCCGCCGGCGTCCGCACCACCACCACCGGCGAACGCGGCGCGCCGACCGACGGCGTCGGCGCCTTCCGGATCGTCTGTGAGTACTCGCACTCACGGTCCGACGACCCGATCGTCCACCCCGGACACACCGGGATGAGTCACCCCCACACCTTCTACGGCAACACCACCACCGACGCGAACACCACCACCGAGTCACTCCAACGAGGCGACAGCACCTGCCACGGTGGCACCGCCAACCGCAGCGCCTACTGGGTCCCGGCCATGCTCGACGACGGCGTCGAGGTCACACGCACCTGGACCGTCACCTACTACAAGAGCGGCTACGGGGGCGTGGCCGCTCGTGACGTGCGGCCCATGCCCACCGGCCTGCGGATCGTCGCCGGCGAGCCGCGCCGCACCACCGCCGACACCCGACCGTCCTGGCAGCGGCACACCACCTGGCTCTGCATGCACCCGCTCGGCGACTTCACGCCCGCCACCGCCGAGATGCAACCCTGCGCGCCCGGCTGGGAGGTCGTCATGACCGTCGCGTTCCCCCAGTGCTGGGACGGGGTCCGCCTGGACTCGCCCGACCACATCAGCCACATGGCCTACCCCGACGGCGGCTGCCCGGCGTCACACCCCGTCCCAATCCCGGCGATCACCATCAACACCCACTGGCAGGTCACCGACTCGACCGACGGATGGCGCCTGTCATCCGACATGTACGACGGTCCCGCCGGCCGATCGGCCCACGCCGACTGGTGGAACGCCTGGGATCCGACCGTGGCCTCGGTGTGGATGGCCAACTGCGTCAACGCCGGACTCGACTGCCACGCCGACCTGCTCGGCGACGGTCGACGGCTGATGTGAGCGGAGTGCTCGCCGCCGGACGCCGGATCAGGCGCTGCGGGCGGCGTCGTCGTACCAGGTGGCGGCGTTGCGCTCCCGGATCGACGCCCACTCGAACGGCGCCCGCTGCAGTTCCGCGAACTCCTGGGGGAAGTCCGACATGCGCCCGATGCCGACCCGGGCGGGCCCGACCCGGTCCGTCGGACGGAAGAACGTGCCGAACACCCGGTCCCAGACCGAGGTGATGGCGCCGTAGTTGGTGTCGCCCTCGGCGTAGACGGTCGAGTGGTGCCAGCGGTGCAGGTCCGGCGTGGAGAACACGTGGTCCAGGGCGCCGCTGCGCAACCGGATGTTGGAGTGCTGCAACTGGCCGTACAGGCCGCGGACCGCGTCGTAGCCG
>CAIYGQ010000196.1 GCA_903925745.1 uncultured Actinomycetes bacterium
GCCGACGGCTACTACGAGTGGTACGAGCCCACCGGGCCGGGCGCTCCGGTCGGGCGTGGGGGCAGGCCTCTGAAGCAGCCCTTCTACATCCACCCGGCCGACGGGTCGGTCCTCGCCATGGCCGGGCTGTACGAGTTCTGGCGCAATCCTGAACTCCCGGCGGATGACCCGGACTCGTGGTTGTGGACCGTCACGATCATCACGACCTCGGCGACCGACGAGTTGGGCCGGATCCACGACCGGATGCCCATGTGTGTCCGTCCGGAGCAGTGGAGCGGATGGCTCGACCCCGGGAACACCGACGGACCCGCCGCGGTCTCGCTGCTGACGCCGGCGGCGCCCGGCTGGTTGGCCGCCTACCCGGTGAGCCGCGAGGTCAACGATGTCCGCCACAACGGCCCGGAGCTGATCGCTCCCCTCCCCGAGGCCTGACGTGGGCGAGGCGAGGTTCACCCGCGTGGTGGAGGACTTCACGTGTGGCCACTGCGGAGCCGCGGTGACCGGCGACGGGTACACCAACCACTGTCCGCGCTGCCTGTGGTCACGGCACGTGGACGTCAACCCCGGCGACCGCGCCGCCGACTGCGGCGCCCTCATGGAGCCAGTCGCCGCGGGACTGCGCCAGGACGAATGGTTCCTCGTGCACCGGTGCGTGACCTGCGGGTTCGTCCGACGCAACCGGACCAGCCGCCTCGACGACCCCGCCGCAGTGCGGGCGCTGCTCGGTCGGCCGATCCCCGACTCGTCCTGAGCGGACCGGGGACATCTTGTCTCAGGCGCTCATGCGGTCCGGGGGGACGACGGTCAGCGGTGATGCGGGGTCGCGGTCGGCGATCCATGCGGACAGCGGAGCAGGCAGCTCCGCGGGCCGGTCGCCCCAGTCGTAGACCTCACCGGTGCGCCCCACCCAGTCGTGCAGGGAGGTGCGTCGGGCCGTGAAGAGCACCGGGAGGATGCCCACCAGGAACACGAACGACAGCGGTTCCACGAGAGTCCGCACGCCCGCCTCCCGCGCCGTCACCGGAGTGCCGTCCTTCGCCACGACACGCAGCCCCAGCAGTGACTTCCCGACGGTCCGGCCGGTGAGCGCGAGGGTGAACCACCAGTAGCAGAAGGCCCAGATGAAGAAGCCGACCATTCCCCACACCGACCAGTTCGAGCCCTTCGGGATCAGGATGCCGAAGTTCTCGAGGACCCACGCCACACCCGCGGTACCCAGCGTGAAGACCCAGAACACCAGCAGCGCGTCGATGACGAAGGCGGCGGTCCGCGAGACCGGACCCGCGTAGGTGCCGGTGACCTGGACGCGCCCGTCGAGGACGGGGGCCACGAGCGCTGTGGGCCCGGCCGGGCGCGTCTCGGGGTCGCCGCCGCGCAGCCGGTAGAAGAAGCGCCCCACGATCGTGTCCAGCCCGACCACCTGACGCCGAACGACGTCCAGGACCGAGCCGGCGACCGCGCCGGTCGACTCCCGGACGATGTCGGCGACACCGGCGCGATCCACCAGTTCGACGACGTCCACCCGGTCCATCAGGCGGTCGACGTCCACGCGGTCCACCAGGGCGTTCGCATCGACACGCGCCACGAGCCTCTCCGGGTCCACACGGTCCAGCAGGCGGTCGGGGTCGACGCGGTCGAGCAGGGCGTTGGGGTCGACGCGGTCGAGCAGGCGGTCGGGGTCGACGCGGTCGAGCAGGCGGTCGGGGTCGACGCGGTCGAGCAGCGGGTTCGGGTCGACGCGGTCCAACAGGGCGTCGGGGTCGACCCGCTCCAGGAGGCGGTCGGGGTCGACGCGGTCGAGCA
>CAIYGQ010000197.1 GCA_903925745.1 uncultured Actinomycetes bacterium
AGGTTTCTCACGTGTTACTCACCCGTTCGCCACTAGGTCTTCAGGGAGCAAGCTCCCTTGGACCTCGTTCGACTTGCATGTGTTAGGCACGCCGCCAGCGTTCGTCCTGAGCCAGGATCAAACTCTCCATCAAGATCTCGGCCACCTCCCCGGAGGTCGGTGACGTTCGATCGGAGAGCCGGCATCGGGCTGGCTGCCCTCTGCCGACTGGCACAGTTCTGGCTTCCTCCCGTGAGACGGGAGGACGTCCGGAAAGTGCATATTGAATTGAAGGGTCGTCCGTGCACCGGTCTCCCGGCGCGCGGGCGCCCGCACTCGCCTTTTTGGCATCCTCTCTTCCGTTGTCAAGGATCGCTCGGTCTCCCGGAGGGGACCCAGCCGGAACGTGGCGCCGGAGCGACCAGGGGTTCCAGAACCTCGGAGGCCGAACGGCGCTGCGAGGCGGAGTGCCAAACTACCGGTCGGCACGAACCCCGTCAACTCGGGGCCGGGAGACGGCCGTCACGTCCCGGAGCGTCCTCTCAGACGGCTCCGTCAGACGGCTTCAGGCGGCTCCGTCCGACGGATCCGGCGGCGCCGGACGGACCGGGCGCTCAGTTCGAGACCCGGAGCACGTGGTGTGCCTTCCGGCCGCGCTGCAACAGCACGAAACGGCCCCGGAGCAGGTCGCCCTCGGTCAGGAGCGGATCCCGGTCGGCGACGACCGTGCCGTTGACCGAGTAGCCCGCCGGGTTCCGGCGCACCTCGCCCTTGGACCGGGCCAGCCCGCTGGCGACGAGCCGGTCGAGCACCTCGGATCCGAGCACCTCGGACCTCGAGAGGTCGGAGGTGGGCAACTCGGCCGCCAGCAGCTCCAGGCCGGCATCGTCGAGCTCCACGATCGGCGCCCCGGCGAACAGCACCGCGCCGGCGGCCTCCACCGCCGGCAGCACGTCGGCGCCGTGGACGAGGGCCGTCACCTCCTGGGCCAGCCGACGCTGTCCGGTACGGGCGCCGGGATCACGCAGGTGCGCCGCGGCGATGGAGCGGCACTCCGGGACCGGCAGCAGCGTGAGCCGCAGGAGGAACGCCTCGACGTCCTCGTCGCCGACGTTGAGGAAGTGCTGGTGGAGGGCGAACGGCGACGTGAGCAGCGGCGACAACCACACGTTGCGACCCTCGCTCTTGCCGAACTTGGTCCCGTCGGCCCGAACGATCAGCGGGGCGGTGAGCCCGTGGACGTGGTCGCCCGTCCGCCGGCGGACCAGGTCGATCCCGGCGGTGATGTTGCCCCACTGGTCGGAGCCGGCGACCTGCAGGTCGCAGCCGTGCCCGAGGTGCAGCTCCAGGAAGTCGTTGGCCTGCAGGAGCATGTAGGTGAACTCGGTGAACGAGATGCCCGACTCCCGGGTGATCCGGCCCTTGACCGACTCCTTGCCGAGCATCGTGTTGACCGTCACGTACTTGCCGACGTCCCGCAGGAACTCCAGCACTCCGAGTCCCTCGGTCCAGGTGCGGTTGTCGACCAGCGTGCCCGCCCCTCCCGGGCCGACGTCCAGGAAGCGACCGAGCTGCTCGCCGATCGCCACCCGGTTCGCATCCAGGACATCGGTGTCGAGGAACTGACGTTCCTCGCTGCGACCCGAGGGGTCGCCGATCATCCCGGTGGCGCCACCGACGAGCGCGATCGGCGGGTGGCCGGCGTCCTGGAAGCGGCGCAGCAACAGGATCGACTGCAGGTTCCCGATGTGCAGTGAGGGCGCCGTCGGGTCGAACCCGCAGTAGGTTCGGGTGGGTCCCTGGGCCAGGCGGGCGACCAGCTCGGAGCGGTCCGTGGTGTCCTGGATCAGGCCTCGTTCGGCCAGGTCCTCCAGCGTCGACTCCGCTCGTTCACTGTCCTGGCTCGACAACTGCGACCTCCTCGGGCGTCCGGATGGTAGTCGTGGCCCCGATCCCGGTCGCGGCGACCGCCACGCCGCCTGCCACCGGTGCGGCGGGCCCAGACGGCACAATCGTGGGGTGCGACCACCCCGCAGGAGCGTGATCCCGGCGCGCCGCATCACCGTGGCCGTGGCCGTGGCGACGGTTGCGGTCCTGCCGGCCTGCGGCTCGGGCCGTGAGGCTCCCCCCTTGGCGCTTCCGGTGAACGCCGAACCCTCCGTGCTCCTCGACGCCGACGGCGGGGTCCTCACGGTCCTCCAGGAGCAGAACCGGCGGGTCGTGCCGCTCACCGAGGTTCCCGTGTCGATGCGCGACGCGATCGTGGCGATCGAGGACAGTCGCTTCTGGACCCACGACGGCATCGACGCCCGGGCCGTCGCCCGGGCCGCCGGGGCGAACGCACAGGCGGGCGGCGTCGCCGAGGGTGGGTCGACCATCACCCAGCAGTACGTCAAGAACGCGCTGCTCACCCCGGAACGCACCATCCAGCGGAAGCTCGAGGAGGCCTCGATCGCCCTGGCGATCGAGCGGAACTACTCCAAGGAGGTCATCCTCGAGCAGTACCTGAACACCATCTACTTCGGCGACGGCGCCTACGGGGTCGACGCCGCCGCCAGGAACTTCTTCGGTGTCCCGGTCGCCCAGTTGAGCGTGACGCAGTCCGCGCTCCTCGCCGGCCTGGTGCGGGCCCCGGGCACCTACGACCCGCGCAACTCTCCCGAGCTGGCCGTCGAGCGGCGCAACGTCGTGCTCGACCGGATGGAGGAGCTCGGCCTGCTCGACCCGACGATCGCCGACATGTCGCGGGCCGAGCCGCTGGTCCTGGCCCCGCCCACGCCGCCGCCGGAACAGCGCCCCTACCCGGCGCCCCACTTCGTGGACGAGGTCAAGCGCTGGCTGCTGCAGGAGTCGGACCTCCTGGGCGACAGCGATGCCGAGCGCTACGTGAACCTGTACCGAGGCGGACTCCGGATCACCACGACGATCGACCCCTACCTGCAGTTCCTGGCGGTCGCCGCGGTGCAGGAGACGCTGCCGGACCAGGTGGTGAACCCCCGGACCCCCGACGCCGCCCTGGTCTCGATCGAACCCGGCACCGGCCACGTCGTGGCCATGGTCGGGGGGGCGAACTACTTCGGCGACCACAGCTACCGCCAGGCCAACCTGGCCCGCGGTGGCGGGCGGCAGACCGGATCGACGTTCAAGCCGTTCGTCATGGCCGCCGCACTGGAGAACGACGTGCCCCCGACCCGACGCTACGACGCCCCCGGGTCCGTCACGCACCGACTCCAGGGGGGCGAGACGTGGACCGTCACCGGAGGGGCGCTCGGCGAGGCGACCATGGCCGAGTGCCTCGTCGTGTCCTCGAACACGTGCTTCTCGAACGTGATCCTGGACCCGCAGGTCGGCGCGGCGGACTCGGTCGACATCGCCCGCCGACTCGGTCTCGACGACACGGCGCTCGACGAGAACCCCTCTGCGGTGCTCGGCACCAACGACGTGACGGTCGAGGACATGGCGACCGCGTACGCCACCCTCGCCAACGACGGCGTGCACGTCGCACCGGTGTACGTGACCCGGATCGAGCGCTCCGACGGCACGCTCGTCTACTCCCACCAGCACCGGCAGGACGTCGCCGTCGATCCCGACGTCGCCCGCCAGATGAGCGAGGTCCTGCCCCAGGTGATCGCGCGGGGTACCGGACGGGACGCGGACGTCGGCCGCGTCGCCGCCGGCAAGACCGGATCCAGCGAGTTCAACGTCGACGCCTGGTTCTGCGGCTACGTGCGACAGCTGGCGACCGCGGTGTGGGTGGGGTTCGCCGAGCCGCGACGCGACGACGACGGCGTGTTCCGATCCGTCCCCATGACCCCACCCAACACACCGATCGAGGTCATGGGCGGGACCTACCCCGCACGCATCTGGGCCGACTTCACCCGGGCCGCCGTCATGGACCAGCCGCCGCTCCCCCTGTTCGACCCGGCCTCGATCCGGGCCGCCACGACCACGACCACCGAACCCGCCCGCAATCCGGCACTGGGCCAACGGGTCCGGGCTCCGGAGCGGGTCCGGGTTCCGGCCGTGGCGGGCTCGGACGTCGAGGACGCCACGGACGCTCTCGGCGACGCCGGCTTCGAGGTGCGGGTGATCCGGGCACCGGCCCGGGGCCCACGCGGATCGGTCTCCGCCCAGTCGCCGCCTCCGGGAACCGAACTCGAACGCGGCGGCACCGTCGTGCTGGAGGTGGTGTCGGGACCGGCGGCCACCGGCTCGACCGTCCCCCCGGTCATCGGGCTCGACGGCCAGGAGGCACGCCGACGGCTGCTCGACGCCGGCTTCGAGGTGACGATGGCCGCTGGGGCGCCTGCGACGTCGGGCACGCCGGTCGGCTCCGTCATCTCCGTGACCCCGCCGGTCGGGCGGACCTCCGGCGACGGTCGGGTGACGCTCACCGTCGCAGCCGCCGGGACCGCCGCCGCCGGACCGGCACCACCGCCGGCCACCGCCCCGACGGGACCCCGACCCACCACACCCGTCGCCGGCGGCTGAGCCGACCCGGATCCGGCGGCCGGGCCCACCGGATCCGGTCCCACCGCGCCTGCGCCGGAGGCCCCGCCAGCTGGCAAGCTGTCGGCGTGGGACCAGACTCCGCCACCGACTCCGAGTCCGCCCCAGTGGCACCGACCCCGGGTGGGGCCCGGCGACCGGTCCCCGGCGAGGAGCCGGATCCGCCCCGCAGTCGCCGGCAGGTCGCGGCGTTCGCCGCCGCAGGAACCTTCACCGTGGCGGTCCTTGGCATGTGGATCTACGCCTTCTTCATCTACGACCCGGGACTGAAGGTCGACGAGCTGGCCGACCGGACGTTCCCGAGGGCGGCCGAGGAGGTGTGCGCCGGGAGTCGGAGCGAGCTCGACGCGCTCCCACCGGCGAACGTCTCCCGGACCGCCGACGAGCGCGCCGACGTCGTCGACGCCGCCAACGGTCGGCTGCGGGCCATGGTCGACCGACTCCGGGCGATCGTCCCGCAGGGACAGGGCCGGATCTCGACCGGGATCGACGAGTGGCTGAACGACTGGTCGACCTACATCGACGACCGGCAGGCGTACGCCGACGGGCTCCGCGCGGATCCGCAGACGAGGTTCACCGAGACGGTCAAGGCCAACCGGCAGGTCTCCCGCGCGATCGACGGTTTCGCCGAGGTGAACCGGATGCAGAGCTGCACGACGCCCGGCGACGTCGGCTGATCCTCACGCACCCGAGGCGGCCTGCAGGCCGAGTCGGGCCAGACGGAGCAGGCCGGGCTCATCGGCCAGCTCGGCGAGACCGTCCGGGTCCACCCACCGCAGCTCCAGCGACTCGTGGTTCCCCGGGGCGGCGGCGTCGGGGGGAGCGACCACAACGAAACGCAGGTCCAGGTGGAGGTGCTCGCCGAGGGCATCGCCGTGATCGACGGTGTGGATGTCGACGTCGACCGCCGGGACGAGCACCTCGAGCCCGTCGATCCCCGTCTCCTCGGTGGCCTCACGCAGCGCGACCCCGGCGAGCTCGTGGTCACCGTCGGCGTGACCACCCGGCTGGAGCCAGCGTCGCAGCTTCGTGTGCAGGAGGACCAGCACCCGACCCGAGGAGGGGTCCACGACCATCGCCGAGCCGGTCAGGTGACCCGGAGCGGTCGTCCGCTCGGCGAGCACCGGACCGTGCTCGTCGAGGAGCTCCAGGATCGCAGCCCGCGCCGAGCGCTGGTCGACGTCATCGAGCCGGGCCTCCCGGAGTCGGCGGGCCGATCGTCCGGGGTCCCGGGACGCAACGAGCTCCGGATCGCCGGCCCGGAGCCTCCGAAAGCCGCTCACCGCGACACCCCCGGGTGGTCCGGAACGCAGAAGCGCCACGGGAGATCGACCGCCCGCGAGATCCCGATCCGGGCGGAGGCGGCCGGATCCGGAGGCGGCGCCACGCCGTCCCGGACCAACCGGATCCTCGAGTCCGGATCGAGGAGGTCCGCTCCGTCGTCGTCCCCGCCGATGCCGAGTGCCGCGCAGAGCTTCCCCGGTCCGTCGGCCAGGTCACGGTCGCGTCGGGCGCGTGGACGGTCGGCACGCATTCCCTCGAGGCCACGGAGCGGCTCGATGGCGCGCACCAGCACCGCGGCCGCCGTCCCCGGGGCACCACACACCACGTTGGCGCACCAGTGGATCCCGTAGGACCGGTAGACGTAGAGCGTGCCGGCGGGACCGAACATGGACCGGTTGCGGGGTGTCGGGCCCCGGTGGGCGTGGCTCGCCGGGTCGTCCGCAGCCCCGTAGGCCTCGACCTCGACGATGCGACCGGCCCGGCCCGGAGCGCCGCGACCACCGACCTCCAGGACGGCGTTGAGCAGTTGCGGCGCCACCACCTCGGGCGGGTCGAGCAGCACCCGCCGCGACAACGCCCGCCCCCCGACCCCGACGGAACCGCCGCGGCGAGTCACCCCAGAGCTCGGTCGGCGTCGGCGGAGCCGCAGCGACGCCGGGCGGTGGCCAGGGCCTCCGCGAGACGCTCCCGTTGGACCGCGACCGGTCCGGGGCCCGCACCGCCGGGGGTCGTCCGGCGGCGGACCGACGCTCCCGGTTCCAGCAGCTCGAGCGCCCGCTCCCCCAGCTGCGGCTCGGCTGCGACCAGATCGGCCAGCGGCAGTCCCTCGTCGAGCGAGCGGCGAACCAGCGCTCCGACGACGGCGTGCGCGGCGCGGAACGGCATCCCGTCCGCCACGAGCAGCTCGGCCAGGTCGGTCGCAGCGGCGTGCGGCGAGTCGGCCGATGCCGCCATGCGGTCGGTGCGGAAGGTGAGTGTCCGGTACATGCCGGCGACGGCGCCCAGACCCAGCCGGACGGTGTCGAGAGCGTCGAACACCGGCTCCTTGTCCTCCTGCAGGTCACGGTTGTAGGCCAGCGGCAGTCCCTTCAGCGTGGCCAGGAACCCGGCGAGGTCGCCGATGACCCGTCCGGCCTTCCCGCGGGCCAGCTCGGCGATGTCGGGGTTCTTCTTCTGCGGGAGCATCGACGAGCCGGTGGCGTAGGCGTCGTCGAGCCGCACGAAGCCGAACTCGTCGGTGCTCCACAGCACCACCTCCTCGCCCAGCCGGGACAGGTGCACGGCCACCAGGCTGCACACGAAGAGCGTCTCGGCGGCGAAGTCGCGGTCCGAGGTCGCATCGAGGGAGTTCTCGAACCGGGAACCGAATCCGAGTTCCGCAGCCGTTCCGTCGGGGTCGAGCGGGAGCGACGATCCGGCCAGTGCGCCCGCGCCGAGCGGTGAGACGTCGGCGCGGCGACGACAGTCGAGTGCCCGGTCGACGTCCCGCAGGAACGCCCACGCGTGCGCCATGAGGTGGTGGGCGAGCAGCACCGGCTGGGCCTGCTGCAGGTGGGTGTAGCCAGGCAGGTAGGCCGCAGCGTCCCCCGTGCCCGCCTCGTCGGCCCGGTCGGCCAGCACGGCGGCCAGGTCCACGAGCCGATCGGCGAGCACGCCCAGCTCCCGGACCACGTAGCGACGGAACGCCGTGGCCACCTGGTCGTTGCGGGACCGACCCGTGTGGAGCTTTCCGCCGGCCGGACCGACCAGCTCGGTCACCCGACGCTCGATGGCGGTGTGCACGTCCTCGTCGCCGGGGGCGAACACCAGCTCGCCGGCGCGGAACTCCATCTCCACCGCGTCCAGCCCTCCGAGCACTGCGCCGAGCTCGTCGTCGCTGAGCAGTCCGGCCCGGTGCAGCCCACGGACGTGCGCCTTGGAGCAGGCCACGTCGTCGACCAGGAGGCGCTGGTCGATGCCGAGACTCTGGGTGAACTCGACGAGTTCATCGGCGGGCGCGACGTCGAAGCGGCCGTGCCACAGCTGGCCGCGTCCGAACGATGACGGACCGGTCGCGTCGGGGTCGGCTCCGGTGCTCACGACCGACCCTCGGCTCCCGGCCCCTGGACGTCGGACCAGGTCTGGACGCCCAGTCCCCAGATCCGGACGAACCCCTCCGAGTCGGCGTGGCGGAACCGGTCGGCTGCGTCGTAGGTGGCGAGCCCGTAGTCGTAGAGGGAGCGTTCGGCGCGACGACCGACCACCCAGCAGCGGCCCGGCTCGAGCGCCATCCGGACCTCGCCGGTCACGTGCTGCTGGGACGCGTCCACGAACGCGTCCAACGCCTCCCGCAGCGGGGAGAACCACAGACCGTCGTAGACGAGCTCGGCGTAGCGGTGCTCCAGACGGATCTTCTCCCGCTGGAGGTCCCGTTCCAGGGTGATCGACTCCAGGTCGGCGTGTGCCGCCATGATCGCGAGCGCGCCCGGCGCCTCGTAGGTCTCGCGGCTCTTGATGCCGACCCGGCGGTTCTCGACCATGTCGAGCCGCCCCCAGCCGTAGGAGCCGACCAGGTGGTTGAGCCGGACGATCAGTTCGTGCAGCGGCAGCGCCTC